>DATMZT010000171.1:0-2113 GCA_035573335.1 Hyphomicrobiaceae bacterium
TACCGTGCGCGACGGGGAAATCCTCACACCGCGCGAGAAGTTCGTGCTGCCAGGTGTGAGCCGCCAGACCGTGATCGACCTTGCGCGCCAGGAGGGCCTGCCGCTACGCGAAGCGGACATTGACCTTTATGATGCTTACAACGCCGATGAGATTTTCCTCACCTCGACGTCGCTGTGCATTTGCCCGGTGACGCGCGTCAACGGCGTGGCGATCGGCTCCAAGACACAAGTGTGGGGCGTCGTGACCAAGCAACTGGCCGACGCCTATCGTCGCTTGGTCGATCATGATTTTGTGGACCAATACCTCAAGCGCTACGTGGAGGGCATGCAAGCGCGTGCGTTTTGAGGTCCAAGGGCGCTCACCGGCGCCAACCCGGCGCTGGCTGCGCGCGGGGCGGTCCGGCAGGTGACTTGGCAAGGAGAGAAGGGACCGGCAGGTGCCGGCATCAGCGCGTTTTGCTAGCGGTTGGCCCGCGCCGCGGCGGAGGCTTTCTGCGGCGCCTAGCCGCTCGCGGGTGCGATGGTGCCGGCGATGTCGTGGGGGTGGTGCGCGGCGCCGTTGTTGTCGGGGGGCGTGCGCCCCAGCAAGGCAAGGCGCAGGCGCCAGTCATCGGCCGCGGCTGCTGTCTTGAAAATCCGAATGTCGCCAGCAACCAGCATGGCAACCGGCAACCCATCTTCGAAGAGGAGGCGATTGCCCGTCATCGCAGGCAGCCGAGGCCCCGGCAGCAGGATGCCGACAAGGTTGAGTGGATCGGCTGCCGAGACTGATACCAGGCTGCCGTCTGGCTTCTTGCGTCGCGTTGCGCGCAGGAGGCCAACGGCTTCGGGCAAGGCAAACTGCTCGCCAGGGATGCCAGCAACGAAGCGACCACCGCGAATCTCGCCGCGACTTTCCAACCGTCGGTAGGCGCGCAGCAATTCGCGCCACGGCGGCAGCCGACCCGCCTCCCGTTCTAGCAGCCGCCAAAACACCACGCCGTAGCGGCGCAGCAGGCTGCGCGCGATATGCTCGGTTGTGGCACTCTCGTCGGCTGACGGCGCCGTGATAATGGCCCAGCGGCCGGCCTCGTCCATGCCGTATGAAGCCGTGCGGTGCCGGCGTTTGACGCCAGCAAACGGTTTGCGCTGCGCAGACGGAACCAGCAAGCATCGCAGTCCGCCGAAACAGTCCGAGTTTGCCATGCCGAGACCAACCAATTCGGCTAGGGCATCCTCGACTTGACACCTCAGCAATCGCCTGCCCGAGACGATGTCGCCAAAGAACGAGGCCCCGTGCTGGCCAATGAACTCGGCAACGGCGCGGGCGTGCTCGGAAAGGTTGCGCGGTCCCTGCGCACCGGCACTCGCGCGCCAGATGGCGACGTTTTGGCGCGCTAGGAGCGTGATTGGCGTCGTTTTGATCGGGCCGGACCGTCGCCCGGTGCTGCTGAGGCGGACACTACCGCTTCCCAGCCGCATCCAGGTTACGCGACCGGATCGGCAAGCATCGTCGAGCCAGCTCGGTTGGTAGTCGCTGTGCCGGGCGGCAAGGATCTCTGTTTCCCAGGCACCGGCCGGCGCCTCAAAGCCTTCGAGTTGCTCCACCGTCGTTTGCAGTGTGTGAGGACCTTGCAGGCGCGCCTCGGTGTCAACATGTTGCCACGTCAACAAGAAGCGCAGGAAGTCGCGCGCCGATACCGGTTCGATCTCGGCGCGGAGTCGCCTTACCGTGTAGCGGTTGATGCGCGCCAGCAGCCTGCGTTCACACCACTCCTCTTCGCTGGGGTTGGGCGTGAAGCGACCCCGCATGGCAAAACCCTCGGCCTGCAGGGCTGCCAGCGCCGCGGCCATGGCTTCGCGCTCGACGCCAAGGCAAGCCACAAGATCGGCCGGCGTAACCGGGCCCAAGCCCTCCAAACGTCCGCGCACGATCTCGACCAAGGCTTGCTCGGGCGACCAGGCTTGTCCCACCAATGCGGCAGGAGCCGCAAGGGGAGGCTGCGTCGCGGCGGTGGGCCAAAGGCTGGCAAACTGCAAGCGCCGCTCCGCGGCGATCCAAATTGGCCCTGCAGGCGAGATCAACCGGCCGGCCCGCCGCTGCCCGGCCAGCTCCGTCAACCATTGCTGCCAA
>DATMZT010000172.1:0-14397 GCA_035573335.1 Hyphomicrobiaceae bacterium
CCCACCATGGAGGAGGGCAAGCTCGCCAAATGGCTTGTGGCCGAGGGCCAGCAGGTCAAGCCCGGCGACATCATCGCGGAGATCGAGACCGACAAGGCCACCATGGAGGTGGAGGCGGTCGATGAAGGCAAGGTCTCCAAGCTGTTGGTCGCGGAGGGCACCGAGGGCGTGAAGGTCAATACGCCGATTGCGACGCTGCTGCTGGAAGGGGAGACGGCCGGTGGCGCCGCCGCCAAGGAACCCCCTGCGGCGGCTGCCTCAGCCTCTGCCCCACCCCGGCCTGCGCCCGCCAAAGGGGCCAGGCCCGCGGGCGAGCCGGCCAAGCCCGTGGCTTCCCCCGCTGTCTCCGCTGTCTCCGCCCATGGGCCCCAAGGGGCGTCGGCCCCGGACGCGGCGAGCCCCGCACCGGCTGGCGCGGGAGGTCAGCGAACCTTTGCTTCGCCGTTGGCGCGCCGGCTCGCCAAGGAGCTCGGGCTTGACCTTGCCAACCTCAACGGTTCGGGTCCACGCGGGCGCGTGGTCCGCCGCGATGTCGAGGCGGCAATGAAGGCGGATCGAGGGGCGCAGCCGAAGGCAGGCACGGCGGTGGCCCAGATGCCGGCGGCGGCCAGCGCTGCGGCCCTGCAGCCGATGGCCGACGACAAGGTCCTGGCCCTTTACGATCAAGGCTCCTATGAGATCGTGCCGCACGATGGCATGCGCCGGATCATTGCCCAGCGCCTCAGCCTCTCCAAGCAAACAATTCCGCATTTCTATCTCACCGTGCAATGCCGTATCGACGAGTTGCTGCGCGCGCGCGCGAGCATGAACCGGGCGGCGCCAAAGGAGGGCCCGCGCGCCTACAAGCTGTCGCTCAACGATTTTGCCATCAAGGCGCTGGCGCTGGCGCTGGCGCAGGTGCCAGCCGCCAACGTGACATGGACGGAGGGCGGCATGATGCGCCACAAGTATTCCGATGTGGGCGTCGCCGTTGCCATTGCGGGCGGTCTGTTCACTCCCATTATCCGCCATGCCGAACTGAAATCGCTTTCGGAGATCTCCAACGAAATGCGCGATTTGGCCGAGCGTGCGCGCAAGCGGCGGCTGGCGCCACACGAATATCAGGGGGGCACGACCTCGATTTCCAACCTCGGCATGTACGGCATCAAGAGCTTCGAGGCCGTCATCAATCCGCCGCACGCCACTATCCTGGCCATCGGCGCGGCGGAAAAGACTCCGATCGTCGTGGCGGACAAGGTCGAGATCGGTTCGCTGGTTTCCTGTACGCTGTCGGGGGATCATCGCGCCGTCGACGGCGCCGTCGGCGCCGAGCTTCTCAACGCCTTCAAGACGTTGATCGAGGACCCGGTGCGGATGCTGGTCTAACCCCTGGGCGCGACAGCTGGGCGGTTCTGTGGCGAGCCGGTCACGGCTCGTCCCTATCCACAAGATTGGGTCGCGATCCCTCACTTGGCAACAGCCGTCGCGCCGCCGATCACTTGCCGCTGTCGGCAAAGACGCCTAAGACTCGCAAGAATCATGAATAAGTGCGCGCCGCGCGTATTGGCGGCAAAGCCAATCGTTTGGGGGTACTTGCATATGACGTTCCAGATTCGCGCCTCATCAGCAGTGTTGCTCGCTGGCCTCATGCTGGCCGGCTGCGCCGGCGACAGCGCCGATGGCCTCTTCACCACCGGCTCGCTCAGCGGCTCGTCAGCGACGGCGGCGGCTGCGCCCAAGACCGATCCCGCCTGCGTGACGTTGGCCGCCAGCATCGACGGCCTGCGCAAGGAAGGCGTCGCCGAAAAGATCGAAAAGGCGGCCGCCAAGAAATACAAGATGACCGCCGCCGACCTGAAGAAGGCGGACCAGCTGACCAAGGCCAACGCCGACTTCCAGCAGCGCTGCTCGACGATCCCACCGAAGCCGACGAACGCCCAAGCAGCCCCGGCAAAATCAGTGCAGAACTGACACGGGACGCCCCAGCCCTCGCCCAACGAGGCCCGAACGCTCCCCCGAGCGGTCGAGGTGTGCCTGACGCTGGGTCGAGGGCGAGTGGGGCGGATTGAGGAAAAAATCAGCAAGTGCCATCGGCTTGCCGTGCTGCAAAGTTACCACAGGCAGCCGTTAGCCGGTTGAATTTGCTGCGCCCCTATGGTTCGTAGCGGCAGGCGGAGCGACGCGGTGGGACCGAAGGAGGCTGGCGTGGCCCGAGGCATAGGCGAAACGCTTGGGGTGGTCGTGCTGGCGGGCACGCTGGCGGCCCTTGTCGGCTGTGCAGAAGACGGCGGTGGTTATGGCGGCGATCCGGGCGCACGGCCGCTGGCCGCCGGCCAAAGCTGCGGCTCGATCCGCCAGGAGCTCAACAGGCTCGACAGCCGAGGCACGCAGGCCAAGGTGGAGGCTGCGACCCAGGGCAAAAAGCTGCCCCCCGCCGCCCAGGCCGATGTCGATCGCTATAACGACCTTTTGAACCAATACCTGGGCGCGCGCTGCCACGTCTGAGGCGGCCTTTGGTTGCCCGCCTTTGGTTGCCCGGGCCGCTTTGCGATTTGCCTTGAAACAGCAGGCTCCAGCCACTAGGCCGGGGCCTGTTGTCGTTTTGCCCGCGCCTCCTGTGAGAAGATCCCCGTAATGGCAGATACCAGCTTCGATATTATCGTTATCGGTTCGGGCCCAGGCGGCTATGTCACCGCCATTCGCGCCGCCCAACTCGGCTTCAAGACCGCGATCGTCGAGCGCGAATATCTGGGTGGCATCTGTCTCAATTGGGGCTGCATTCCGACCAAGGCCTTGCTGCGGTCGGCGGAGATCTACCACTACCTGCAGCATGCTCCGAGCTATGGCCTGCGCGCCACCGAGGTCGGCTACGATGCCAAGGCGGTGGTCGAGCGCTCGCGCAAGGTGGCCAAGCGGCTCAACGACGGTGTCGCCTTTCTGATGAAAAAAAACAAGATTGCCGTGATCTGGGGCGAGGCCGCGCTCGAGCAGCCGGGGCGCATCAGCGTCAAGCCCTCCAAGGTCGCCGCCCCCAAGGGCGCGCTTGGCGCGGGCGGCTACCAGGCCTCCCACATCATCATCGCCACCGGGGCGCGGCCGCGCGTGCTGCCGGGTATCGAGCCCGACCAGCGGCTCATCTGGACCTACTTCGAGGCCATGTTGCCACCGGCCATGCCGAAGTCGCTGCTGGTGGTGGGCTCGGGCGCAATCGGCATGGAGTTCGCCTCTTTTTATCGGTCCTTTGGGGCCGAGGTCACGGTCGTGGAGATCCTGCCGCAAATCCTCCCGGTGGAAGATGCCGAGATCGCCCTGTTCGCGCGCAAGGCCTTCGAGCGTCAGGGCATGAAGATCTTCACCCAGGCCAAGGTGACGAAGCTAGACAAGCAAGCCGACGGCGTCACCGCCAGCATCGACGACGGCAAGGGCACGACCCAGCGTCTTAGCGCCGAGCGCGTGATCAGTGCCGTAGGCGTGGTCGGCAATATCGAGAACCTCGGGCTCGAGAAGCTCGGCGTCAAAACGAACCGCGCGACCATCGCCGCCGACGGCTACGGCCGCACCAGCGTGGCGGGTATCTACGCCATCGGCGATGTAGCCGGAGCGCCGATGCTTGCGCACAAGGCGGAGCATGAGGGGGTGGTGTGCGTGGAAGCCATCAAGGGCTTGAAGCCACATCCCCTCGACAAGGCGAAGATTCCCGGCTGCACCTACTGCCAGCCGCAGATCGCCAGCGTGGGGCTGACCGAACAGGCTGCCAAGGAGCAGGGCCGCCCCGTCAAAATCGGCCGCTTTCCCTTTGTCGGCAACGGCAAGGCCATCGCGCTCGGCGAAGACCAGGGCCTGGTGAAGACCATCTTCGATGCCAACAGCGGCCAGCTCCTCGGCGCGCATATGGTCGGCGCCGAGGTAACCGAATTGATCCAAGGGTTTGTCATTGCCATGCAACTCGAAACCACCGAGGAAGACCTGATGCACACGGTCTTCCCGCACCCGACCCTTTCGGAGACGATGCACGAAAGCGTGCTCGATGCCTTCGGGCGCGTCATTCATGTCTGACCCCTAGATGCCCCCCTTAGGCGGTACCGGAGCGCGCCCGCCAGGAGCTCGCGGCATCGCAGCGTCTGCTGCGCCCTGTTGCTCAGCGTCAGGGCCTTCTTGCGACATCACGCGGGGGGCGTCGCCTACCGGCGCTCCCCCTGAACGGCGGCTCCTTCTCGCGGCTGCGAAACGAAGGGTCGACGCCTGCCTGCGAGTCGGTCACAGTCCGTGGCCAGAGGATCGACTGCCTTGCGCGGGGCACAAGGGGCAGGTCGGCCTGTGGCACGAGGGGAGATTTTGCACATGAACATGAACGCCCAACAGCTGATCATCATGGCCGTGATCGGCATCATCGCCGGTTGGCTGGCCAGCGTGCTCGTCGGCGGTCCCGGTAGCCTGCTGGGTTACCTGATCACCGGCATCATCGGCGCCTTCGTCGGCTCCTTTATCTTCAGCTCGGCTGGCTGGAACCTCAACCTGGGCAATGCCTGGGTGGACGCCGTTGTCACAGCCTTGATCGGCTCGATCGTTGTTATCTTTCTGGCGCGTCTGGTGCTGGGCTGGTAGCGGCGTCCGCTGCGCCGAACACGCGGTCGAAAATTTGATCGACGTGCTTGGTGTGAAAGGCTAGGTCGAACAGGGCCTCGAGCTCGGCGGCGCTGAGCGATTTCGACACCTCCGGATCGGCCTTGAGCAGGTCGAGAAAGTCGCCGTCGCCTTGCCACACCCGCATGGCGCTGCGTTGCACCAGGCGGTAGGCCTCTTCACGCGCCACGCCTTTCTGCGTCAGGGCAATCAACACGCGTTGCGACTGCACCAGTCCGCCGAGCCGCTGCAGGTTCAAGCGCATGTTGTCCGGATAGACCACGAGCCGGTCGATCACTCCGGTCATGCGGTGAAGCGCGAAGTCGAGGGTCACCGTGGCGTCCGGTCCGATCATGCGTTCCACGGAGGAGTGGGAGATGTCGCGCTCGTGCCAGAGAGCCACGTTTTCCATGGCGGGCAGGGCGTAGCTGCGCACCATGCGGGCAAGGCCGGTGATGTTCTCGCTGAGCACCGGGTTGCGCTTGTGCGGCATGGCGGAGGAACCCTTCTGCGCCGGGGCGAAGTATTCCTCCGCCTCCAGCACTTCGGTGCGCTGCAGGTGGCGGATCTCGACGGCGAGCCGCTCCAGCGAGGAGGCGATCACGGCCAGCGTGGCGAAGTAGATGGCGTGGCGGTCGCGCGGTATGATTTGCGTCGACACCGGTTCCGGCCTCAGTCCCAGCTTGGCCGCCACGTAGGCCTCGACCCGCGGATCGACGTTGGCAAACGTGCCGACGGCGCCGGAAATGGCGCAGGTGGCAACCTCGCTCCGCGCCCGCAGCAGGCGCTCCCGGGCGCGCGCAAACTCGGCCCAGGCGTAGGCAAGCTTGACGCCGAACGTGGTCGGTTCGGCATGGATGCCGTGGCTGCGCCCGACCGTGACGGTATGTTTGTATTCCAAGGCGCGCCGGCGTAGCGCCGCCAGCAGCTGGTCGAGGTCGGCCGCCAGCAGGTCGGCGGCGCGCACCAATTGCAGGTTAAAGCAAGTGTCGAGGATGTCCGAGGAAGTGAGACCCGCGTGCACGTAGCGCGCCTCCGGCCCGACCTGCTCGGCCAAATACGTGAGAAAGGCAATGACGTCGTGCTTTACCTCGCGCTCGATCTCGTCAATGCGCGCGACGTCGAAGGTTGCTTTACTGCCCTTGTCCCAGATGACCTTGGCGGCAGCCTTGGGGATCATGCCCAGCTCGGCCATGGCGGAGGCCGCATGCGCTTCGATCTCAAACCAGATCCGAAAGCGCGCTTGCGGGCTCCAAATTTCGGCCATCTGCGGGCGCGTGTAGCGGGGAATCATAGGCAAGCTCGCTTGGCTGCAACGTTTGTCGCCTAGCACGCCGCTGGCCCTTGGCGCAAACGGCGCGGCCCCCTCGCCGCCAACGGGTGGCGCTCAGCCCCACAGCTCGGCCGTGGGCGGGTGCACACATGCGCCCGCGTAACGCAGGCCGGGCTCGCGGTCCCTGGCAAGCAACAGCGGCCCATCGAGGTCGACCCAGTCGGCGGCCTGGGCGAGGAGGGTGGCGGGCGCCATCGACAGGGAGGTCGCCACCATCGAACCAACCATCAGTTTGAGGCCGCGCGCCCGGGCCGCGGCGGCAAGCGCCAAGGCCTCGGTTAGTCCGCCGGCCTTGTCGAGCTTGATGTTGATGGCATCGTAGCGGCCGACCAGGCGATCGAGGTCGGCGCGCGTGTGCACGGACTCATCGGCGCACACGGGCACCCGCCGGGTGATGGCGGCAAGGGCGGCATCGGCGTCGGCGGGCAGCGGTTGCTCGATCAACTCGACACCGGTCGCCGCCGCAACCGCCAGCAGCGGCGCCAATAGGCCTTCGCTCCAGCTTTCGTTGGCATCGGCGATCAGCCGCGTTGCCGGGCATGCGGCCCGCACCTGGCGCAGGCGTTCGTCATCCCCATCACCCCCCAGCTTCAGTTTGAGGAGCGGCAGGTGGCGCGCAGAAAAGGCCTTGGCCGCCATGGCACCGGCGTCATCGAGGCTGATGGTATAGGCCGTGGTGAGCGGTTGCGGGGCAGCGATGCCGGCAAGGCTCGCTGCGCTCTGGCCCGCGCGCTTGGCCCGATAATCCCAAAGCGCGCAATCGAGCGCATTGCGTGCCGCACCCGCCGGCAGACGGGCGAGCCTCGTGTGGTCGAGACCGTCGGCGGGCGTTGCCGCAATGGCCTTAAGCACGCTATCGACCGTCTCGCCGTAGCGGGCGTAGGGCACGCACTCGCCGCGCCCCGCCAGGCTGCCGTCGCTGACGCGGGCGATCACGACATTGGTCTCGTGCTTTGCCCCGCGCGAGATGACGAAGCTGCCGGCAATCGGCCAGCTCTCGGCCCAGGCCTCGATCTTGAACGAAGTCATGTTGGAGCGGGCTGATTTGGCCTAGCGCAGCCGACCACTGGCGTGCGCCAGGAACAAATACACCCGCCCGCTGTCAGAGACGAGATGGTTTTGCAGCGTGCGGCCCGACGGGTCCTTCTGCTCGACATTGCGTAGCAGCCATTCGAAGTCCGTCAGATAGCGGTCGACGGTGCGGTGGAAATCGACCTCGTTCTTGTAGCGTTCAGTGACCTCGTCGAAGGCGGTGCGACCTTCTGCCGTATAGATGCTGCGCACCATAATTCCGCGCTGGCCGGCGCGGAACCGCGACCAGATGGCCGCCGCGGTGCTGGGATCGAGCGCGCGCGCGATTGAGTCGATGTTGATGATGGCGGCGCGCGTGGTGCCGTCCTCGTCGCGCGAGGCGCGCACCAACAGGTCGGTCAAGGACCAGCGATCGCCGGTCTCCTGCGGCATGCCCGGGGGCGCCGCCAGCGGCGGGGGAGCATGCTGCTGGGCGGCGTAGGCGGCCGTTAGCGAGACGGTCATTGTTGGCGGGATGATATCGCGCCGCTCGCGGGCGGAAAGATTGGAAAGCTGTTCGAGCGCCCGCAGCTGGTCGTTGAGCGCTGCCCGCATGGCATCGGCATTCTCACGCGCCGCCATGGGCAGATGATCGGCCTCCGACCGCAGGCGGCTCTGCTCGGCCTGCAGCTCGGCGGCGACGCGCGTCGCCCGCGCCTTGAGATCGTCGGAGGTCTCGTTGAACCGATTGGCGATGGTCCCGAGCTGAGCATTCAGCTCCTGCGAGGCGCCGGTCACTTTTTCGCGCATGTCGGCAATGGCGCGCGTGGCCTGGTTTTCGGTATTGCTGCGCAGGCGCTCGAACTCCGAGAGCACGGCTTTCGAGTGGCTGTCGGTTTGCGTCCGCAAGCGTTCGAGCTCGCGGACGGCGGCCTGCGCGTGGCTGCTGGTGCCTTCGGCAAGCTGTTGGATTAAGGTGCGGGCGCGGTTTTCCGCTTGGGCGAGCGAGGACTCCAACGTCGCCGAGTAGCCGCGCATGACCTCGTCGATTTCGCTGGTTTTGCCGGACAGGCGCTGCAGGGTCTCGCTGAGCTCGCCCTGCCGCTTCTGCAAGGTGGCATCCATGCGCATGTTGGCCTTTTCCAGCGCGCTCGCCGCCGTCACCATCGACTGGCCCTGCTGGTCGAAGCGCGAGGCCGCGGTGGCGATCTGCTGCAACAGGTTCTCAGACACGTTCTTCAACAGGTCGGCCTGGCCGGACAACCCCTCGATGGCGTGCAGCGATTGCCGCGTAATGCTGTCGCTCGTGCGTCGGACGGCATCGATGCCGTGCAGCATGGATTCATCGATCGAGTTGGCCTGCCGCCCGAGCGTGTCGGAGAGCGCACGGACGTGGCTCTCCATGGCGACGGTCAGCGCGCGCGCCTTGTCGTTCACGGCCGTGTCGATGGCCACGGTCGAGCGGACCATGGTATCGTCGAACAAGGCCAAGCGTTCGGCGAACGCCGCATCGAGTGCCCGCGTGCGCTCCACCAGGGCGACGTCGAGGGCTTCTGCGCGGCTCGCCAGGGTGGCATCGAGAGCCACCGTATAGTCGTCGAGGACGGCCTGCAGCTGCTGGGTGCGGTTCGACAGCGCGCTTTCGAGGCTGCCGCTGGCCGTCGCCAGCTGGTTCTCGAGCGCGATCAGATTCTGGCCGGCGCCCTCGATGATCTTCGCCAGCTTGATTTGTTGGTGCGACAGCTTGTCGATCAGGGCCGGGACGTCGCTGCCCATCGACTTCAATGTTTCGGCCACCTTGTCGGTGGTGCTGACCAGCGCGTGTCGCTCGCCAACCAGCTCCTGGATCAGGCCTTTGATCTTGTGCTCATTTTCGCCATAGGATTTCTCGAGCGCGGCGACCTCGTTGTGCACCAGGGCTTCGAGCTCACCCGCCCGCCCCAGCGCGCGCGAGATCGCATCGTTCATGAAGGAGACCTGGCGGCGCACGGCTTGACCGAGCGAGGCGGCGGCCTGCTCGGCGGCGCGGTCGGGCTCGGCCAGTCGCACGGCGACTTCGGTCATGGCCGAGGACATCAGCTTCAGTTCCTGCGCCCGCCACACCAACAGCGCCAGAAACCAGAACAAGGCGATCGGCAGGAAGATGGTGGTGATCACCACCACCGTGGTCGGACTGGCGAGGCTGGCGCCCTCCTGCGAGAGGGCCGCCCAGGCCAGCACGGCGCCGATGGCGATCCAGGCGCCCGAGGCAATGGCGGCGAACTCGAAGGGCCGCCGCGAGGGACGTTGCTGCAGGGCGAAGATCAGGCCGCCGATCGAGGGCGCATCGTCATTGGCAGCGATCCGGGCGCGCGGCGGCCCGGCCGGCCGACGCTTGGCCGTACGCCGCGGTTGATCCTCCTGCCCGGCCTCGGCATCGTTGGCCGCGCCATTGGGCGCAGCGTTGGGCCCGGCATGGGGACCAGCTAGGGGCAAAGGCGGTGGCGGCCCGGCCGAGGCGGGGGCCGGCGCCGGGGTCACAATACGGTCAATGGCAACGCTCGCCGAGGCGCGCTGTGCGGCGTCGCGTTGCGGCTTTCCCTCCTGGACCATTCCCCTGTCCATTTTCGGCCAGCTGGCCGAACCCCCATCACCCAAGAGACATAGCGCATTTCCCTCAAGGGGCACAGGCGGCCAGTCAGGAAAAACTGGTGATCAGCCAACCCGTCTAGGTTGCCGGCCAACCCCTCCGCGTGTCCCCCCGCTTAAGGGCCTAGCTATTGGCGCAATAGGGCAAAACCAAGATGTTGCCGGGGGCGGTCCACGCCCGCGCGCTGGTGGCGAGCATTTACCAACGGTTGAGGTTTGCCGCGCCGTTAAAGGTGCCGTTCACCAGTGCGCGCCATCTTGGCCCAGGGGTCGACGCCGTGTTCGCCCCACGGGGCCAAAACAAAGGTCCCGCGCAGGATTTTGCTCACCGCAGAGGTCCGAACGGCCATGCGGGGCTGGCCGGGGCAAGGGGATCGGGAATGAACATGAGGGCGCTCGGGGCGCGGCGCGGCGGGGCCGGCGCGACAGCGGCGCAATCAGCCGCCATCGACCGCGGCTATCTCGCCCGCTTTACCATGGGCAACGAGGCTCTCGCCCAGGAGGTCCTCGAACTGTTTGCCGCCCAGGCGCCTGTGACGCTTGATCGTTTGCGTCGGGCCCAATCGGAAGCCGACTGGCAGCAGGCCGCCCACACGCTCAAAGGCTCGGCGGCCGCCGTCGGCGCCCGCCAGCTGCAGGGCTGCGCGGAATTGGCGGAGCGGGTCACAAGCTTGCCGGCCGCCGAGCGGGAGGCGCAGCGGCTGCTGGCGCTCAGCTTGATTGCGGAGGCAACGGAGGCGGCGTGCCGTCAGATCGGGCAAATGTATGCCGCCTGAGCCGGGCCGAGGCCGGCGCGGTCGTGCTTGAATTTGCCGGCCGGGGCCGCTAACACGGCGGTCCAATCGTGGCTCCCCCCGTGCGCATGGCCGCTGCCCCGCGGCGTGCGGCCCGGCATTGAGACGAGGCGTTTTTGCGCCGATGGTAAAAATCACCTTCATCCAGCCGGACGGCAGCGAGCAGGCTGTCGAGGCCGAACCGGGCATGACGGTGATGGAGACGGCCAAAAAGGCCATGATCGAGGGGATCGAGGCCGAATGCGGCGGCGCCTGCGCCTGCGCCACCTGCCACGTCTACGTCGAGGAGGCCTGGCGAGACAAGGTGGGGCCGCCATCGCCGATGGAAGAGGATATGCTCGATTTTGCCTTCGAGGTGAAGGACTCGAGCCGGCTGAGCTGCCAAATCAAAGTGAAACCGGAGCTCGATGGCTTGGTTGTACGCGTGCCGGAAAAGCAGTTCTAAAGCGCCGGGGCCCCCGCGCGCACCTTGTGCCAATGCGATCTTTCCAGGATCCTGCCTGTTGGCCACCCTGGCCGCGGTCTTTGCGTCATTTTTGGAGCCCGCCGATGCGCAAACCCTGGCTTAACTTGGCGGCCCTTGTCGCCCTGGCGCTGGTGGGCGTCGGTGCAATTTTTCACGCGGGCGCCGCCCAGGAGAAACGCTGGGCTGCCGTTGACCCCAACAACGAAACAACTTCGCCCGTGGCCTGGTCGAGCACCGAGGCGAAGGCGCGGCAGGAAGCGGTCGACGCCTGCAAACGCACTTCCAAGAGCTGCGCCAATGGGCCGGCCTCGACCAACGAGATGGAGGACGTCTTTGCCGTCATGTGCTGCACAAAGCCGCGCCGGGGTTGCGCCGTGGGTGTCGCAGGGGTTAGGCAGGACGCGCTAAAAAGCGTGCAGAAGACTTTTGCCGATGCCGGATATTCCAATTGTTCGTTGCGTTCCTATCTCTCGGCGGCTACCGGCAAAAAGGACTAAAGGGCCTGCCGCGGCCGATTGAACCTTGGGCCTTGTCGCGCTCTGCTATCGGGATCTGACATCCATGCCAGCTGAAGGCTCTAGCGGCGTCCTGCCGATCGAGACCGATGCCCTGATTATCGGTGCCGGGCCGGTGGGCCTGTTTGCCGTATTCGAGTTGGGCCTGGTCGACATCAAGGCGCACGTGGTCGATATTCTCGACAAAATCGGCGGACAATGCGCCGAGCTCTATCCGGAAAAGCCCATCTACGACATTCCGGGGCTGCCGATCGTGACCGGGCAGGGCTTGACCGATGCGCTGCTGGCGCAGATCAAACCCTTCGGCGCCCAGTTCCACCTCAATCGGCGCATCGACACCCTGACACGCGCGGAGGACGGCCGCTTTCGGCTCAGTACCGATGCGGGGGAGCAATTCCTCGCCAAGGTGGTGGTGGTGGCGGCAGGTGGCGGTTCCTTTACGCCCAAGCGCCCGCCGCTTGCCGGCATCCAAGCGCACGAAGGCACCTCGGTGTTTTATTCGGTGCGGCGCATGGAGGATTTCCGCGACAAGGACGTGTTGATCGTCGGCGGCGGGGATTCGGCGCTCGATTGGACGCTCAACCTTGAGCCCTTGGCCCGCAGCCTGACCCTGCTCCACCGCCGTGACGAGTTTCGCGCCGCGCCGCATTCGGTCGAGCAGATGCGTGCGCTGGTGGCCGCCAACAAAGTCAAGCTGCTGATCGGCCAGATGCTGGCGCTGCACGAAGAAGCAGGTCAACTGGCGGCGATCAGCGTCAAGACCAAGGATGGCGAAATCCGCGTGCCCGCCAACCGCTTGATGCCCTTCTTCGGGTTGACGATGAAGCTTGGCCCGGTGGCGAATTGGGGTCTAAATCTCAACGAGAACCTCGTTCGCGTTGACACGGAGAAATTCGAGACCAGCGAGCCCGGCATCTTCGCCGTCGGCGACATCAACTGCTACCCAGGCAAACTCAAGCTGATCCTGTCGGGTTTCCACGAGGCGGCCCTGATGGCGCAAGCGGCCTATAAGATCGTCTTTCCGGGCAAGAAGCTGCTTTTTCAGTACACGACGTCCTCGTCGTCGCTGCAACGGAAGCTGGGCGTCAGCTAGGGGGTGCGGTGGCCGTGTGGCGCGCGCAACGGCCAAACGGCGCGCGCGCGGCCAACAAGGCGCGGCAGGGCCTCGAGTGCCGCCTTTAGGCGCTGCCGCAGCACGGCGAGGTAGAGCCTGGCGTAGGCCCGGCCCGCCCAGGTGAAGCCGCCCGCGTAATCCCCCACGGCGACGCCGGCGTCGGCCCAGTCGTCCTTGTAGGCATAGGCGGGTGCCAGCAGATCAAAGGTGGCGATGCCCTCGGCACTGGCGGCCCGGATCCACTCCTGCAACAGCAGGGTGCCCGGGCTCAGGCGCTGGAAGGCCGGATCGTGTACGATAATGTGGGCGGCGCGCCGCTCAGCACAGCTGACATCGATGGCGATGCTGGCGATGACGTCGTTGCAGCGCATCGTCGTGACCGCGCAACCGGCGGACCGGTGGCGCGCTTCGGCGACGTCGGCGAAGAAGGCGGCGAAACGCGCATCGGCGAGCGAGGGCGCCACGCGCAGGCTGGACTGACTCCAGACACGCTTCAAGGCGATGGCGCCCAGCGCGGCGGCGCGGGCCTCGCTGCCGCCGCGATGCCGCACGATTTGGATGCTGCCGTGTTCTTCGAGCCGGCGCATCAGGCGCCGCCGGTTCTTGCGCGCCTTTTGGCTGTAGCGCTTCTCGTAGTGGGCAAAGTCCGGCGCGCTGGCGAGATCGAGATAGGGTGCGCGTGCGCTGGCGACCTCGGTGAGGCCGAGGCTGGCGATGAGGGGCGCAATCTCCGCATCGGCGCGCACCTTGCGCAAGTGCACCACGTCGGCGCCGAGGCGGCCCACGATATAATGCCAGCACTGGCGCAGCACCGCGGCTTTGTCCGACACATTGGCGATCAAAACGTCGCCATACTGGCTGACCGGTTCCCCCATCCAACGCACCAGCTTGAGGCCGCCGCTCCGCATCAGGACGAGGGGCCATAGGGCAATGAGCCGGCCCTGGCGGTGGGCCGTCACGATGGCGAGCGATGTCTTGGTGGGCTCGGCTCCGGCCGGCAGATAGTGGTTGGCCCAGTGCCAATTCCAATTGAAGGTCTGGAACAGGTGCGTGTCGCGACCCGCACACGCGAACAGATCGTTCCATTCCGGCTCGAGGGCATCGAAGCCGGCGCGATCGTGCACGACGGCAAAGGCGATGGCCGCCGGCCGGCCGTGCGGCCCCAGGGATGCAAACTGCGGCGGTGCCGCCCGGCTCGGCCGCAGGACCTCGGGGCTGGTCGAAAGTGGGCTCAGCTTGCTGCTCCTGGGATGAGGCGCCCCGGCCGGCGCACGTCTCGGACGCCGCCTCGAATGCTAACGTCGGCAGCAGCCGCAAGGAGCGTGCCAGTCGGCGGTCGGTGCCGCCGCTAGGCGGCGAGCGCAATCTCGATCAAGCTCAACAGGAATAACCCTGCCGCCACCAGCCAGGTCAGGAGCCGCCCGCGGCGCGTCGCCAGCGGCTGCAGGATGGCGGTGGCAAGGAGGAAGGCGGCGGCGGCAAGGTTAATGGCAACGCTGCCGCCGAGCGCCAAGCCGCGCGGGGCTGGCGCCTTGGCGTTGAGCGCAGAGGCGATGGCGATGCCAACGAGGAGGGCGCCAAGCAGGCGTGGCCAGAAGGCCGCTCCCGGTCGCGGCCAACCTAGGATGGCCGCGGTCATGGTCGGGGCGGCGAGCAACATCCCCCCGGCCACCCCCTTCAGCAGCATTTCGAGCCAGATGAGCTCATCGACCATGCGCAAGGCTTGTCCCGAAAACGGACAATGGCCCCCCGGCGTGGTGCCAGGGAGGCGCAGCGATCAACGGCGGCCGCTGATCTTGTCGGAGTCGTTCTTCTGCCAGAACTTCTTGCTGTCGAACGGCTCGTCGGGGGCGGACGAGCAACCGAAGATGCCGCAATCGGCGACCACTTTGGGCTTGGGGAAATTCGGCGCGTAGTCGCCGCTCAGGTGGCGC
>DATMZT010000173.1:0-4557 GCA_035573335.1 Hyphomicrobiaceae bacterium
CGCCTTTCAAGTGGCCGTGCAGACGCTGGGACGCCTTGCCGACCCCGAGGCCTTCGCCAACATCCTCGTCAAGCAGACGCCGACGGCGGTGGTGCGCCTCAAGGACGTCGCCCGCGTCGAGCTGGCGGCGCTCGACTATACGACCAATTCCTACCTCGATCGCGACCCCGCCGTGGCGCTCGGCATCTTCCAGCTGCCCGGATCGAACGCCCTGGCGGCGGCGAAGGCGATCCGTTCGACGATGGACGATCTCGCCAAGGATTTCCCCGATGGCCTGAAGTACACGGTGGTCTACAATCCGACCGAGTTCATCCAGCAATCGGTGGACGCCGTGGTCGAGACCATCGGCGAAGCCGTCATCTTGGTGGTGTTGGTCGTCATTCTGTTCCTGCAGACCTGGCGCGCCGCCGTGATCCCGATCATCGCCATCCCGGTCTCCCTGATCGGCACCTTCTTCGTTATGGCGGCGTTCGGCTTTTCGCTCAACAACCTGTCGTTGTTCGGACTGGTGCTTGCGATCGGCATTGTCGTGGACGACGCCATCGTCGTGGTCGAAAACGTCGAACGCAACATCGCGGCAGGCCTCTCGCCGCGCGAAGCGGCCCACCGCAGCATGAGTGAAGTTGGCGCCGCCTTGATCGCCATCGCCCTGGTGTTGTGCGCCGTGTTCGTGCCGGCGGCCTTCATCACCGGCATTTCCGGCCAGTTCTATCGTCAATTCGCCCTGACCATCGCCGGGGCGACCGTGATCTCGCTCATCGTCTCGCTGACCCTGTCGCCGGCGCTGTGCGCGCTGCTCTTGAAGCCGCATGGCGGAGAGCGCTCGCGCGCATGGTGGCTGCGGCCGGTGCACTTTTTCTTCGCGCTCTTCAATCGTGCCTTCGAGGCCCTGTCGCACGCCTACGGCCTGCTGACGGCGCGCCTGGTGCGGGTCGCGGTGCTGATGCTCGCCGCCTATGCGGGGGTCATCGCCTACGGCCTCAACGAGTTTCGCAAGACGCCGGTCGGCTTCATCCCGCAGCTCGACGCCGGCTACCTGATCGTCGTCACGCAGCTACCGAGCGGGGCCTCGCTGGCGCGCACCGATGCCGTCAATCGCCAGGTCGTCGATACCGCGCTCAAGGTCCCGGGCATCGCCCACGCCGTGAACTTCGCGGGCTTCTCGGGGGCCACCTTCACGAACGCACCAAACTCGGGCGCCGTCTTTTTGACCCTCGATCCCTTCGAGACGAGGGCGCATGATCCCAACAAGTCGGCGGCCGCCATTCAAGGCGCCCTATTCCAGCGCTTCGCGGCGATCCAAGAGGGCTTGGTCGTCGTGGTAATGCCGCCACCTGTGCGCGGCATCGGTACCTCCGGCGGCTTCCGGATGATGGTGGAAGACCGCGCCGGTGCCGGCCCGCAGGCGCTGCAGGGCGCCATTTTCGCCATGATGGGTCGCGCTGCCCAGACGCCCGGTCTGGCGCAAGTGTTTTCGCTGTTCGAAGCCTCCACACCCCAGCTCTACCTCGACATCGACCGCACCAAGGCGCAGCTGCTGGGCGTCAACATGACCGACGTGTTTGGCGCGCTGCAGACCTACCTCGGCTCCACCTATGTCAACGACTTCAATCTGCTCGGGCGCGTCTTCCGCGTCACGGCGCAGGCGGACGCCCCCTATCGGCTCGACCCCAAGGACGTGCTCAAGATCCGCGTGCGCGGCACCAGCGGCGACACCGTGCCGCTTGGCTCGTTTACGACGGTGCAGGACGTCTCGGGTCCCTACCGGGTACCCCGCTACAATCTCTACCCCGCCGCCGAGCTCGATGGCGCCCCCGCCCCCGGCTACTCGCAGGGACAGGCGATCGACCTGATGCAGAAGCTCGCCGCCGAAACCTTGCCGCCCGGCTTCACCTTCGAGTGGACGACGCTCGCTTACCAGCAACTGCGGGCCGGCAATACGGCGCTGTTCGCCTTCCTGCTGGCCGTGGTGTTCGTCTTCCTCGTGCTCGCCGCCCAATATGAAAGTCTGACCCTGCCGTTGGCGGTGATCCTGATCGTGCCAATGTGCCTGA
Organism: Hyphomicrobiaceae bacterium; assembly: GCA_035573335.1. Taxonomy (GTDB): domain Bacteria; phylum Pseudomonadota; class Alphaproteobacteria; order Rhizobiales; family Hyphomicrobiaceae; genus AWTP1-13. Next base: position 2,055 of record DATMZT010000173.1, read on the forward strand.
TCGCCTCCATTACCGGGGTCGTGTGGCGCGGCATGGATAACAACATCCTGACCCAGGTCGGTTTTATCGTGCTGATCGGCCTTGCCGCCAAGAATGCCATCTTGATCGTCGAGTTCGCCAAGCAGCTCGAGGACCAGGGCCGCGACCGCTGGGCCGCGGCGGCGGAAGCGGCCCGCTTGCGGCTGCGGCCCATCCTGATGACGTCGCTCGCCTTCATTTTTGGCGTCGTACCCCTAGTCTGGGCGATCGGCGCCGGCGCCGAACTGCGCCAAGCGCTGGGCACGGCAGTGTTCTACGGCATGATCGGTGTGACGGCCTTCGGCTTGATCTTCACGCCCGTCTTCTTCGTCGTCTGTCGCTGGCTGGCCGGCGTCTTTGCCAAACCAAAGGGGGCCGCAGGCGAGGCCGCAAGCAAGGATAGGCCGTCGTCGCCGCCGCTGCCCTCACCCGACCCGCTCGGTCACGCCTAGCTGGGATCGTCGCCCCTGAATTCCTTGACCTCCACGGCGATCCCGGGCGCGGGCAACTTCTCGCGTAGGCTTTTTGCAGGTGGAACATCAGGCGCTTGCTTCCGCAGGGGCCGATCACACGCAAGGGCGCCTCGCGCCTGCCGAACGGCGATTGCAACCAGCCCTGGGCGACGGCCGCTACCGCGCCAGCACCCAACCTCACGCGGCGCCCCGGCCGGCCCGGCCCGCTACGAACGGGTCGCGGAGGCTGCGGCACCCGTGCTCGACCGCCTATGTCAGCGCATATCCTGGCCATCCGACATGATGGGCCCGCCGGCGACCACATGGTCATCGCGGTGACGAGCCAGACCCAGACGCCATTCCTAATCAGAGCGGGCGGCATCGGCAGCCCGGTCAACTGGCTGTTGAGCGGCGTGGGTCGCGCCTACCTCGCCTACTGTCCCGACCAGGAGCGCGAAGGCATTCTGCGCAGGGTGCGCAAGACCGACAAGCCCGCGGACCGCCTGGCGCACGAGCCCAGACGCTTGGAGACAATCCTGGCCGAGACCCGGCGCCGCGGCTTTGGCCTGCGCGATCAAAGTTTCGTCGGCGGCTTTTATGGCAGCGCGCCGCAGGATGCTGGGCTGGCGGCGATCGCCTTGCCGCTTTTGGATAAGGCGCGCGTGCACGGGGGCCATCAACATTCTTTGGGGTGAAGACGGCCTATAGCGTTGAGGACTTTGCGCGCCGCCATCTCGCTGACCCGCAGGCGGCCGCGCGCGCGATCATCGCCTCCCTGCCCAAGGCTCGACGCTAAATCAAAACTGCTGACCCCAAGCTTGCGGCACACGCTCGGTCAAGCCTCGGATGGTCGCCGGCTGAAGCAGGCGGCGAAAAGCCTAGGGCTCAGCCGTTGATCAGCCTGGGAGCCCGGCCTTGCGCCAGCGAGGATCCCGCCTTCGTCGCAGTTTGCCCCAACAGCATGCGATAGACGTGCACCGCCTGCGCAATGTTCTTGAGCTGGCGTTGACCGATATCTTTAAAGGCGATGCCGAGCCTGCGCAGGCTGCCTTGCGCGTCTTCCTGCACCCGGCTCGACAGGCAAATGCCACCCGCGTCGGCCATCGCCTTCAGCCGGGCTGCCACGTTGCTCCCGGCGCCGTGGATGCTGGCGCCCTCGACGATATCGCCGACGTTGACCCCATCCTGATTCGATCCGCCGATCTCGCGGTAGCTGGGCGTTGCGCCATCCCGCGTTGGATCTCCGCGGCACAACGCAACGCATCCACGGCGCTGACAAACAGGACCAACAAGCCGTCGCCGGTTGTTCTCATGATGCGCCCGCGGTGCTCGGTAAGCTTGGGCCCAATGAGCTCGGCATGATGCCGTTGAGCTGGGCGAGGGTGCCTTCATCGTCCATGCCTATCAGGCGGCTGTAGTCGGCTACATCCGCGATCAGGATGCTGCAAGTCGGCGTTCGATTTGCGCACCAGTCACGGCTAGCACTCTACCTCAGGCCCCGGCTAGCTCACGCCGAGCCGCGGGCTGCAGCCACACCGTTTGCGGGGATTGGGACCTCAGCGGAACTTGGAAACGCGCTCGGCCTGCTCGAGGATCACCCGGGCGTTGTCCTCGCTAGCGGTGCCCGTCGGCTCACCCTGGTAGTTAACGCGCGGGTTCGACCAAAAGGGAATGCGCAGGCAGCCATCGCAACTCTGCCGGTAGCTCATGATGTCACGCCACTTGCCGTTGACGTGACCGTGCCCGTAGGCGAAGGGCATGTCGTTGGCGTCAATGGCACGGTCGTGACGCGCACCCAGGATGTGGCCGACCTCGTGCGCAATCGAAATGGTAATCGCCGCGCACGAGTGATGCACGACAAAATAGGCGTCGTCCGCGTCCGGTGCCACGCGCGTCGACAGACCGCAGCCCGAGGCATCGTCGACGATCAGGCCGACGATATCGGCCTTCTTTTCGTTGCGCAGCTGGCGAACGCCTGCGAACGGGCCGACCCCATCGACCATGCGGTAGAGGTGTTCAAAGTGATCCCCGTC
>DATMZT010000174.1:0-3301 GCA_035573335.1 Hyphomicrobiaceae bacterium
CAAGGTCGAGTGTGTGCTCGACGAGCGCATCTACGAGAAGGCCATCAAGGTCCCTGACGCTGAGATGCTCGCCCTCGACATCACTGGTGACCCGTTCCACCCTGAATGGAACTACACCATCAAACCGCGAGAACCGTAGCGGCTATTGAACGGGATATCCTAAGGAGGCTTCCAATGCTAAGCCATTGCGCAGCAATGGCTTAGCATTTGGTCGGAGCGGCGAGATTCGAACTCGCGACCCCCTGCTCCCGAAGCAGGTGCGCTACCAGGCTGCGCTACGCTCCGCCCGACCCGGCCGAGACTGATGCCGCACTGAGGCGGAACGGCCGATGCAGGCCGCGTTATAGACGCGTGTCCGATGGTGGGCAAGACGCGTCAAGGGGGCAGAGCCCTCGTCGGCGGGGTCAGACCCCTCGCACAGACCGTCGTGCAGAACCTCCATGCCCTTTGCGAGGGGGTCTGACCGGCCTGCCCGACCCCGCTTGCCGCTCGCTCGCGCGCCCTTGTCCCGGGCAGGGTGGTGCAGCCATATTGGCGCTGCCAGTCGGCCTTCCGCACGGCGGCCGGCCCAACCAGTCAGGTCATTGCCCGTGAACCACGACCGCTACTCCGACGCCTACATCGCCGGCATCCTGGCCGGGTCCCGGACTATTGCCATGGTGGGCGCCAGCGCCACCGCCAACCGGCCCAGCGCCTTCGCCATGAAGTACCTGCTCGGCAAGGGCTACCAGGTGATCCCCATCAATCCCGGGCTGGCCGGCGGCGAGATCCAGGGCCGGCGCGTCTATGCGTCCCTGGCCGAGGTTCCGGGCCCCGTCGATATCGTCGATATCTTCCGCAACTCCGCCGCCGCCCACGCTGTGGTGCGCGAGGCGATCGCACTCAAAGACAAGCTCGGCATCAAGGTGATCTGGATGCAGCTCGGCGTGCGCAACGACGCCGCGGCGGCCGAGGCGGAGGCGGCGGGGCTCAAGGCGGTGATGAACCGCTGCATCAAGATCGAGTATGGCCGGCTGTCCGGGGAGATCGGCTGGGCCGGCGTCAACGCCGGCATCCTCTCTGCCCAGCGTCCGCTCCTGAGCGGGCGCGGCGTGCAGGACCACGTCATCGCAGGCAAGGAGTAGTCCGCGCGTTCCATACCGAAGTACCGGTAGGGGATCCAAGAGTACCATACCGGCACGGCGCGGTTGACTTGGGCTTGCCGATTGGGTGCGGTGAGCCCACTTGCGCCAAGCGGATTGCAACCAGGAGACCGTTAATGCCGACCGACAAGGATTTGGGCAGGGAGCCCGGCTTCGCCACGCTGGCCATCCACGCCGGCGCCGCGCCGGACCCCTCGACCGGGGCGCGGGTGACGCCGGTCTATCAGACGACATCCTACGTCTTCAACAACGTCGACCACGCCGCCGCGCTGTTCAACCTGGAGGCGTTCGGCAACATCTACACCCGCATCGGCAACCCGACCCAGGCGGTGCTGGAGCAGCGGGTGGCGGCGCTGGAAGGCGGCACGGCGGCGCTGGCGGTGGCCTCGGGACACGCGGCGCAGGCGCTGGTGTTCCACACGCTGATGCAGCCGGGCGACGAGTTCGTGGCCGGGCGCCAGCTCTACGGCGGCTCGGTCAACCAGTTCAACCACGCCTTCAAGAACTTCGGCTGGAATGTGCGATGGGCCGACGCCACCAAGCCTGAGACGTTCGCGGCGGCGATCTCGCCGAGGACCAAGGCCATCTTCTGCGAGTCGATCGCCAACCCCGGGGGCATTGTCGTCGACCTGCCCGCCATCGCCGCTGTCGCCAGGCGGGCGGGCGTGCCGCTAATCGTCGACAATACGCTGGCCACTCCGTACCTGTGCCAGCCCAAGATGCACGGCGCCGACATTGTGGTGCATTCGCTCACCAAGTTCATGGGCGGGCACGGCAACTCGATCGGCGGCGTGATCGTGGACTGCGGCACCTACGACTGGCTTGCCTCGAAGAAGAAATATCCGGCCCTGCAGGACCCGAACCCCAGCTACAACGGCATGCGCATCGCCGAGACCTTCGGCAACTTCGCCTTTGCCATCGCCGCCCGCGTTCTGGGGCTGCGCGACCTCGGCCCGGCCATCGCGCCCTTCAACGCGTTCCTGATCCTGACCGGCATCGAGACGCTGCCGCTGCGCATGGCCAGGCACTGCGAGAACGCGCTGGCCGTCGCCACCTATCTGTCCGAGCACCCGCAGGTGGCCTGGGTGAACTACGCGGGGCTGCCGGCCAACCCCTATCACGCCCTGGCCACCAAGATCTGCCCGAGGGGCGCCGGCTCGGTGTTCACGTTCGGCCTCAAGGGCGGCTACGAGGCGGGCGTGCGTCTCGTCTCCAATGCCAAGCTGCTCTCGCACCTGGCCAACATCGGCGACGTGCGCAGCCTGATCATCCACCCGGCCTCGACCACGCACCGGCAGCTCACCGACGAGCAGCGCGCGGCGGCCGGCGCCGGCGACGACGTGGTGCGGCTCTCCGTTGGCCTGGAGGATGCTGCTGACATCATCGCCGACATCGATCAGGCACTGAAGGCCTGACGAGCCGAGCGCAGGGGCGCCACAAGACAGGAGCCATTGAGGAATGCCTCAATGGCTCCGCCGCCCCGAAGAAAGCCCCGGTGCGGGCAACGTCTAAAAGCGTCTGGTGCGGCGTCAGGCCGGCCGGAGCGTGTTTCCAGCCGTCACGCTACAATGACCCGAGCCGGGCCCGCGGCGCTCGGCTCGGGATAGCGGGTGCTGCGCGCTAATGCGTTACCGGATCGGTCGGGCGCTCGCCCGACCACATCTTCTCGAGATTGTAGAACTCGCGCACCTCGGGCCGGAACACGTGGACAATGATGTCGCCGATATCGATGACCACCCAGTCGCAGTGCGCGTCGCCCTCGATGCGGGCCTTGCCGTGGCCTTCCTCCTTGAGCCTGCGCTGGATCTGCTCGGCCACCGCGCCGACGTGCCGGTCGGACCGGCCGGAGGCGATCACCATGTAATCGCCCAAGGATGACTTCTCCTTGATGTCGATCGTCACCACTTTCTCGGCCTTGGCATCGTCGAGCCAGACCAGGACTTGGGTGAGCAGAGCTTCCGAGCCGTGAGTGGACACAAGCTCGGCCGGAGGCGTGCTCTTGCGAGCACCCTCAAGTGCGCGTGGCATCTTGTGCTGGATATCCTTCTCTCATCCAAATAGGGCGGCAATCCTTGGCATTGTCCGGACGCCAGAGCCTACACTGCGAGGGCCTTGCAGCAGTCCCAAGGACACCTCGCGCGAAGCCCACAAAAGCGTGA
>DATMZT010000175.1:0-7451 GCA_035573335.1 Hyphomicrobiaceae bacterium
TCGAAGGCGGCGGCCGGGCCCGAGACGTTGAGGGGCGCCAATACTTCAGGGTGGATCTCGCCGAAAGCGGCGAGCACGGTCTTCGGTCCCAAGCGCAGGACGCCCGAGCGCCCCGGATGGAACCAGGCCGGAGCCGCGCGCGCGACCTGCGCCCGGCCGGCGTCGAATCCGAGCCCCCCCAGCAGCGCCACGACGTCGGCCTTGGTCTCAAAAACGCCCGCCGTCTCCGCGGTCCCGGTCCAATGGCGGCCGCTGCCGGCCATCACCGCGTTGCCCAGCCGCACACCGGATGCGACCATCAATTGCCCCTGGGGGGTGTCGTCACGGTAGATCTGTCCCACCTCGAACAAGGCAACGTCGTTGAAGCCGCGATGCCGATTGCGTTGCCCCGCCGTCAGCAGGCCCGGCAGCAGGCTCGGACGCATCGACGTCATCTCGCTCGAGATCGGGTTGGCGAGCTCCAGTGCAGGGCTTCCCCCGCCGAACTGGCGCGCCGCCGCCTCGGCAATGAACGACCAGGTAATGGCCTCGACCATGCCGCGCGCCGCCAGCTCGCGGCGGGCGCGGCGGACACGGCGCTGGCTCTCCGTCAACAGCGCCCGTGCCACGCCGTGCCGGCGCGGCATCGGCGCCGAGGGCACCTGGTCGAGACCGTGTATGCGGACCACCTCCTCAACCAGATCGGCGGCCCCACCGACGTCGGGCCGCCAGCTCGGCACCGTCACCTTGAGGTTTTGAGCCTTGCCGGCAAGCCTAAAGCCCAGCGCCTCGAGCGTGCTGCGGATCTGCTTCTCGTCAATGACGATGCCGGCCAGCTTTTCCACGAGCGCAAGGGGGAAGTCGATGACGCGCTTGGCCTCGGGCGGGGCGCCCGCGACCAAGGCCCGCGACGGCGTGCCGCCCGCCACCTCCAACATGAGCTGGGTGGCAAGATCGAGACCGGGCTTGATGAAGGCCGGATCGACACCGCGCTCGAAGCGGTAGCGCGCATCGCTGACGATGCCGGTTTTACGGCCGGTGGCCGCCGTGCGCACGGGATCGAAATAGGCGCACTCGATGAGGATGTTTTTGCTCGCGGTGGTGACGCCCGTGTCCTCGCCGCCGAGAATGCCGCCCAGTCCCAGTACGGCACGATCGTCGGCAATCACGCACATGCTGTCGTCCACGGTGTGTGTTTTGCCGTCGAGGCCGAGGAACGATTCGCCCTCGCGGCCAAGCCGGGCACGGATCGCGCCCTGAAGCTTATCGGCATCATAGACGTGCAGCGGTCGGCCGCGGTCGACACTGATGTAGTTGGTCACATCGACCAGCGCGTTGATCGGCCGGAGGCCGACCGCGGTGAGGCGCTGCTGCAGCCAGGCCGGGGCGGAACCGTTGCGGACGCTCCCAATGTAGCGGCCGGCAAAACAGGCGCAGGCGTCGGCGGCCTGGGGCGGAAACTCCAGTTCAATTTCGATCGGACACTTGAAGTTGCCTTCGACGCCGGTCGGTGCCCGCTCCGGCTTGAGCGTGCCGAGACCAGCGGCCGCAAGGTCGCGAGCGATACCCCTGACGCCAGTGCAATCGGGTCGGTTCGGGGTCAGCTTCACCTCGATCACCGGATCGGCAAGCCCCATCACCTCGGCAAAGCCCGCCCCGATCCGTCCCCCGAGCTCCGCTGGCAGTTCAATGATGCCGTCGCCTTGATCGGAAATTTCGAGTTCGGCCTCGGAGACCAGCATGCCCGCCGAAACGATGCCGCGCACCGACCGGGCCTCGAGTGTCAGGTTCTTGCCGGGAATGTAGCTGCCGATCGGCGCGAACACGCCGATCATCCCCGTGCGCGCGTTGGGCGCGCCGCACACGACCTCGACGACGCTGCTGCCGGTCTCCACCTTGCAGACCTTCAGCTTGTCGGCATTGGGATGTTGCTTGGCCTCGAGCACGCGCGCAACGGTAAAGGCCGCCAACTTGGCGCCACGGTCCTCGACGCCTTCGACCTCCAGTCCGACCGATGACAGCTTATCGGTCAACTCGGTGATCGAGGCCGAGGTCTCCAGATGATCCTTGAGCCAGGCGAGCGTGAATTTCATTTCGGGAAACCCAGGGCTAGCCCGACACGCCGCCGGCGAGCGTCGGCACGTCGAGCGCGGCGAAACCGTAATGCCGCAACCACCTGAGGTCGGCCGAGAACATGTCGCGCAGGTCGGGAATGGCATATTTCAGCATGGTGATGCGATCGAGGCCCATGCCGAAGGCGAAGCCTTGATAGCGCTGAGGATCGAGACCGCAGTTGGCGAGCACGTTGGGATGCACCATGCCGCTGCCCAGGATCTCGAGCCACTGCCCGGGCTTGCCGATCGCCGCCGCCTCGATATCGACCTCCATGGACGGTTCCGTGAATGGAAAGTGCGAGGCGCGAAAGCGCATGCGCACCTCGTCGACTTCAAAGAACGCCTTGCAGAATTCTTCCAGGCACCATTTCAGGTGACCGAGGTGCGTGCTCTCGTCGATCACCAGACCCTCGATCTGGTGAAACATCGGTGTATGCGTGGCATCGCTGTCGATGCGGTAGACACGGCCCGGCACGATAATGCGGATCGGCGGCTTTTGGGCCAGCAGGGTGCGGATCTGCACGGGACTGGTGTGCGTGCGCAGTAACAACCGGGCTCCATCCGCCTTCGCGGGAAAATAGAAGGTGTCGTGGTCCTGCCGTGCCGGGTGCTCCGGTGGGATGTTGAGTTTGGTGAAATTGAAGTCGTCCGTCTCGATGTCGGGCCCCTCGGCAATGGCGAAGCCCATGTCGCCAAAAATCTCGGCCACCTCATCGAACACCTGGCTCACGGGATGGATGCGCCCGTCCTGCAACGGCCCGGCCCGCACCGGCAGGCTGATGTCGGCGCGCTCGCTGGCAAGCCTGGCCGACAGTTGGGCGCGGTCGAGTTCGGCTTTGCGGCCCTCCAAGGCCTCGCTCACCCGCTGCTTGAGACCGTTGACCGCCTGGCCGAAGCTCTTGCGTTGATCGGGCGCGAGCGCCCCCAACCGCCCCATGAGTTCGGCAACGCGCCCCTTGCGGCCGAGCGCGGCGATGCGCGCCTCTTCCAGGGCCTTGAGGTCGCCGGCAGCGCCAATATCGGCGAGGAGGGCCTGCTCGAGCGCGGCAATGTCGATGTCTTGTGCCATTCGTGATCAGCCCGGGCCGCGCCGGGCGCCCAATCTCCCGCCGACGCCCGCGCGCAAGATGCGCGCGCGGTGGCAGCCTTTACGCCTGTTGCGCCTTGCCTCTCCCCGGCCCTCTCCCCGGCAGGCCCGGCGAGACCAGACCGCTAGGCTGCCCGCAACTGCGCGGCGGCTTGCTCGCACAGCGTCTTGAAACCGGCAGCATCCTTGACGGCAATGTCGGCCAGCACTTTGCGGTCGATGGCGATCCCGGCCTTGTTGAGGCCGTCGATAAATCGGCCGTAGGTCATGCCGTGTTCGCGCACCGCCGCATTGATGCGCTGGATCCAGAGCGCGCGGAAGGTGCGCTTCTTGCGCTTGCGGTCGCGGTAGCCATACTGCATGGCCTTTTCGACCGCCTGTTTGGCGACCCGGATGGTGTTCTTGCGTCGGCCGTAGTAGCCCTTGGCCTTGTTCAGAACTTTCTTGTGCTTGGCATGGGCGGTGACGCCGCGCTTGACGCGTGCCATGGCAATACTCCGTCAGGATCAGGTTGAAGAGCCGCTGTTAGCGGCGCGGCTCAACGGTTGTAGGGCATATATTTCTTGACGATGCGGGCGTCGCTGTCGTTCAGCACCATGGTGCCGCGCGCGCCGCGCACGAATTTGGTCGTGCGCTTGATCATGCCGTGTCGCTTGCCTTGGGCCTGCGCCTTGACCTTGCCCGTGCCCGTCATCTTGAAGCGTTTTTTGGCACCACTTTTGGTCTTCAACTTGGGCATTTTGCTCTCCTCGATCGGCCGCGCGCGTGCGATCGCCAGGACCCGGCAGCGCGGCTTGTTTGAAGCATGAAAAGCCGCCACGGCATGCCCCGCCGGGCGGCTTGCGGTGCTCTCATACGGCGATCGGCGATCACGTGCAACGACTTTCCGCCAGGTTCTTATCCCCCGCGGGCGCCACCCCCGGTCGGACAAGGGGGTGGAACCACGACCGACGCCGGGTCGAGCAAGCGGCTGCCCAGGACCGGGCGGACAGGGAGGGGCGCGGCGGGCTCGGCGCCGAGGCTGGCTTGCTCCGGGCGCGGCCACGCCTCAAGGCGACCACGCCCGTGCGCTTGAGCGCCCGCGCGTTAGCGCGGTGCCAGCACCATCACCATCTGGCGGCCTTCCATGCGCGGCTCAGATTCGACCTTGGCGAGCGGCTCCGTATCGGCCTTGACGCGCTGCAGGACCTGCCAGCCGAGTTCCTGATGGGAGAGCTCACGACCGCGAAAGCGCAGCGTGACCTTGACCTTGTCGCCATCGTCGAAGAAGCGCTTCATGGAGCGCATTTTCACGTCATAGTCATGATCGTCGATACTTGGGCGCATTTTGATCTCTTTGATCTCGACGATCTTTTGCCGCTTGCGCGCCTCGGCGGCCTTTTTCTGCTCCTGATATTTGTATTTGCCGTAGTCCAACACCTTGGTCACAGGTGGGTTGGCGTCGGGCGAAATCTCAACCAAATCGAGGCCCGCCGCCGTGGCACGCGCGAGCGCATCGGCAATCGGCACTACGCCTACATTATCGCCATTTTCATCGATCAATCGCACTTCGCGGACCCGGATGTCCTCATTCATCCGTGGTCCAGCGGGCTCGCGCTCCGGCGCGGCCCTCATTGGGCGTCGTATTGGGCAGTCTCCTTCAATGGTTTGCGATCTCAAGCGGCCAAGCGCCGCACCCGCACGGGGCGTGCCAAAGGCACCCTGCCTGCGGGCTGACATTCGAAAAGAATGAGGCCCAAGTCAAGTATCCGGGCCAATTTACCCTCGGCGGCGCCTTAGCGCCAATGCTGAGCGATCCACGGCGTTGCCCGCACATGCTTGTACAACCGCTTCCAGGGGCTTTTGACCGGCCAATGCCCGTCGCGGGCCTCATCGGGATCGGGTTTGCCCGTAAAGGCCACGACCTTGGTCCCCTGGGGCAGCTTGGGGATCAGAAAGAAATTCAAGGGCCATCGCGGCAACAGCGAGTGCTTGAAACTGAGGCACCACTCGGGCGGCCAAAACACCATGTCCTTGGCCTCCCCTGAGATATACTTTTGCGAGTTCCGGTAGCGCGCCAGGAAGCGCTCACCGTCGCGGTTGAAGGCGTCAAAAATATAGGTCATGCGCCCCACGGGAAACCGGTAGACCGAGGTATTTCCGACCCGCAAATCGGGTTCCGACCAGTTCCTTGCTACGCAGTAGCGGCCGGGCTCGAAATCGAAAAACTCATCGAGCGGTCCGGTGATAACCACGTCCAGATCGAGGAACAGGACGTCGCCGGCGAGGTCGAGCAGAGGAGCCTGCCACAGCGAAATCTTGCGCCAGCCCAACCACTGCACGCGCTCGGGAATATTGATCGGCGGCAGCGGCGCGGTGTCGATACCGGGGTCGATGCCTTGCGACCGGTCGGTGAAGCAAATGATGCGGGTCGGCCGCCGCGTATTGCGGCGGATCATGGAGGCCAATCTGTTGACATAGTCGACGCCGTACCGCGTGCCCCATTTCATGCAGATAATGGTCTGTTGTTGCATCTAAATACCGCTGACTGAGCCTTGGGACTGCGCCCCGGGAGGGTGGCGGAAGAGGTGATTTTGGCGGGAATGGAGGAGGGATGGTCGCTCTGTCAAGGGGCGAGCGTGCCGGCAAACCGCTCGGCCAAGCGCGTGCCGAGCAGCCGATCGTAGACGGCAAGCGTCTGGCGCTGCAGCTCGCCGACCGAGTAGTTGGTCCCCACGAACGCGCGCGCCCGCTGCCCCATCGCCCGGCGTGCTCCCGCCGGTAGCGCCAGCGCCTGCCGGATCGCCTCGGCCAGCGCCGCAGCGTCGCCGGGCTTGACCAACCACCCCGTCGCCGCCTCCGCCCCGACCGCCGGCGGGGCAAGCACCGCCTCCGGGAGGGCGCCGATCTCAGAGGCGATGACGGGGCAGCCCATGGCTTGCGCCTCAACCGCCACGCGGCCGAAGCCTTCCGGCTCGATCGACACCATCAGGGCCAAATCCGCAGTGGCAAGACCGGCAGGCATATCCTCGAGGTGCCCAACCAGGCGTACGCGCCCCTCCAACTGGCCCGCGCGAATCCGGTCCTTGAGGCCAGCGGCATAGCCAGGGCGGGGACCGGCATCGCCCGCAAGCACGAAAACGAGATCGTCGCCCGCACCCGAGCGCATGAGCAACCGCGCGGCCTCGATGACAACCGCCTGACCCTTGAGGGGGGTCAGGCGCGCCGCGTGCAGGATGACGCGCTGCCCCGGGGCGATCCCCCAGTGCCGCCGCAACTGGGCGATGCGGTCGCCCGCCACCGCCGCGGGCACGAAGCGCTCGAGGTCCACCCCGCGATAGATCGTGGCGATGTCGCTTTCGGCCGTGCCATAGCGGCTTTTGATCGATCGCGCCGTATAGCCTGAGTTGGCGATCACCACATCGCCGCGCGCCATCACCCCGTTGTAGAGGTTTTTCAGTCGGCCCCGTTCCCGATAGGCGCCGTGGTAGGTGGTGACCAGCGGCAGGCCGAGGCTGCGCGCCGCCAACAGGGCGCTCCAGGCCGGGGCGCGGCTGCGCGCATGCAGCAAGCTCACCCCTTCGCGCTCGGCGAACGCCTTCAGCCTGTGCCCATTCCAAAGGATGCGCGCGGGATTTTTGCTGGCCGCCGGAAAGGTCTCAATCTCGCCGCCTGCAGCGATGATGCGCGCGGCCAGCCGGCCGCCGGTGCTGACGACCAAGGCCCGACCGCCGGCTTTGACAATCGCTTCCGTCACCTCCACGGTGGTGACCTCGGCGCCGCCCGCGTCCAAGTTGGGAACGATCTGCGCAATCGTCGGCCGTGCATCGGGCAAAGGTAGGGATCTCCTCGGGGCGCAAAAATTGGGCGGAAAAATTGCGCCGGTTCAAGCACGCCGATCCCCGCCAACGCAAGCTTCGCGCACGCAAACGCCGCGGCCGCGCCCGGAACGAGGCCCAGCCTGGGGCCCGTGCGCGCCCAGAGTGCGCGTCCAGAGTGCGCGTCCGGTGCGCGCACCCAGGCTTGCCGCCGTTGGCATCGGATGGACAAGGCGTGGGCTTCAATGCCATAGGAAACTCCGCCCCCGGCCGAAGCCTGCACCCCGGTTGTCAATTTTGGGGGCGTGGCGCGACCCTTACGGGGTGCGCTCGCGGTGCCGGCGTGCGCGCGGGGATTAAGTCAGCCTCCCAGGTGACGGATCGACAAGCACGGCTTGAGATGGACGCACACGCTGAGCTTCGCGCCAAAATCGCCGCCGGCACCGCCGTCGTCGGCATCTATGGGCTGGGCTA
>DATMZT010000176.1:0-20987 GCA_035573335.1 Hyphomicrobiaceae bacterium
CGGCGAGGTGATGGGCAACTATCACCCCCATGGCGACCAGGCCATTTACGACGCGCTGGTGCGGCTGGCGCAGGATTTTGCCGTGCGCTACCCGCTGGTCGACGGTCAGGGCAATTTCGGCAACGTCGACGGCGATAATGCCGCCGCCATGCGCTACACCGAAAGCCGGCTCACCAATGTGGCTGCGCTGCTGCTCGAGGGCATCGACGAGGACACCGTCGATTTCCGTCCCACCTACGACGGCAGCAACCAGGAACCGGCGGTGTTGCCGGCCAACTTCCCGAATTTGCTTGCCAACGGCACCTCGGGAATTGCCGTCGGCATGGCCACCAGTGTGCCGCCGCACAATGTCGAGGAGCTCTGCAACGCACTCTTGCATCTCATCAAGCACCCGAACGCGCAGATCGAGAAGCTGGTCGAGTTCGTGCCCGGCCCGGACTTTCCCACGGGCGGGGTGATCGTCGAGCCGCGCGATGCCATGCTCGAAGCCTATCAGACCGGCCGCGGCGGCTTCCGGCTGCGGGCGCGCTGGGAGAAGGAGGAGGGCGGCCGCGGCAGCTATCAGGTCGTCGTCACCGAGGTGCCCTACCAGGTGCAGAAGGCCAAGCTGGTCGAGCGCATCGCCGAGCTCATCAACGACAAAAAACTGCCGCTGCTGGGCGACGTGCGCGACGAATCGGCCGAGACCGTGCGGCTGGTGCTGGAACCCAAGAGCCGCAGCGTCGACCCGGTGCTGCTGATGGAGAGCATGTTCCGTCTGACCGAGCTCGAGGTGCGCTTTTCGCTGAACATGAATGTGCTGTCGGCCGGACAGGTGCCGGGCGTGCTGTCGCTGCGCGAGGTGCTGAGACGCTGGCTGGAGCACCGCCAAGTGGTGCTGGTACGCCGCTCCAAGTTCCGCCTGGAAAAGATCGAACACCGGCTCGAAGTGCTCGACGGCTACCTGATCGCCTATCTCAACATCGACGAGGTGATCCGCATTGTCCGCTTCGAGGACGATCCCAAGGCCAAGCTGATCAAGCGCTTCAAGCTCAGCGAGGTGCAAGCCGACGCCGTCCTCAACCTTCGCCTAAGATCGCTGTCCAAGCTGGAAGAGGTCGAGATCCGAGCGGAACACGACAAGCTCAGCAAGGAGCGGCGCGGCCTCAAATCCCTGCTCAAGCACGAGGACGAGCAGTGGGAGCGCATCACCGAGGAGATCAAGGCGACGCGCGAGAGCTATGCCAAGAAGACCGCGCTTGGCCGCCGGCGCTCCTCCTTCGCCGACGCCCCCAGCATCGAGATCGACCTCGAGCAGGCCATGATCGAGAAGGAGCCGATCACGGTGATCCTCTCCGAGAAGGGGTGGATCCGCGCCATGAAGGGGCACCTGGAGGATATTTCCAAGCTCGAGTTCAAGCAGGGCGATGCCTTGAAGCGAGCCGTCAAGGCATCGACCACCGACAGGCTGCTGCTGCTGGCCAGCAACGGCAAGGTGTTCACGCTCGCGGCCGACCAGCTGCCCGGAGGCCGCGGCCACGGCGAGCCCGTGCGACTCATGGTGGAGCTGGAAGAAAACCACGACTTCGTCGAGATCTGGGTGCACGAACCGGGCCGCAAACTGCTGGTGGGGGCGACCTCCGGCCACGGCTTCATCGTGCCCGAGGAGGAGATGGTCGCCATGACGCGCAAGGGCAAGCAGGTGATGAACGTGGATTCGCCCGCCGAGGCCTGCTCTGTCGTGCCGGTCGAGGGCGACCTGGTGGCCGCCATCGGCCAGAACCGAAAGATGCTGATTTTCCCGCTCGAGGAGGTGAACGAGATGACGCGCGGCAAGGGCGTCATCTTGCAGCGCTACAAGGACGGCGGCCTGTCCGACCTGCGGGTCTTCAAAAAGTCCGATGGCTTGAGCTGGCTCGACCCGGCGGGAAGGACCTTCATGCTGCCCATGGCGGACCTCAGGGAGTGGTTGGGCCAGCGCGCCCAGTCCGGCCGCCTGGCGCCCAAGGGATTTCCCAGGTCGAACAAGTTCGGTCCCGCCTTCTAGACGAAATTTGCAAGCTTGCCGCCACGGGCGGGGCCCCAAGGTGGTGCGAAAAGCGGGTGCGAAGGCCGCGCGTGACGGTTCGGTGTAGCTTAGGTGCGCTTACCAGGTGCAAAGGGGCGGGACATGCGGGCAGGCTTGGTCGGGATGATGGCGCTCTTGCTGGCGGCCGCGAAGGCCGCCTGCGCCCTGGCCGAGACGCCCTGTACCAAGGCGGACTTTGAGGCCGTGGTCGATGAAGCCGCGGCGGCGCTACGCACCTTGAACCACCAAAACACACCACAATTCCAGGCGCGGCTGCGCCAGCTCAAGGACAAGCGGGGCTGGAGCCATGAACAATTTCTGCTGGAGGCCTCGCCGTTCGTGCGCGACGAGGCGATCGCCGCCTTCGATCAGAAGTCGGAGGATTTCCTCGCCCGCATCACCCAAGGCGGCCAGTCGCAGGTGACGGCGGCCGCGCCCAATTGCGGTCTGCTCGTCGAGCTGCGGGGCAGTCTGGCGGCCCTGGTCGAGACGCAGAAGTCAAAGTGGACCTACATGTTCGACAAGATCAATGGCGAGCTGCGCAGGTAGCCGCCTGCGGCCTGCCCTGGTGCGAGCCCTGCGGCCTTGACTAGCGCCTAAGATAGGCGACGGCCTCAACGTGGGCCGAGAATAGGAACTGATCGATGGGGACCACGCGCTGCAGCCGGTAGCCGCCGTCGACGAGAATGCGCAGGTCGCGGGCCAACGTCCCCGGATAGCACGATACTGCAACGACGATCGGCACGCGCGAGCGGGCCAAGGCGCCGGCTTGCGCCATGGCGCCGGCGCGCGGCGGATCGAACACGACGGCGTCGAAGCCGTCGAGCTCCCGGGCGGACAGCGGCTCGCGCATGAGATCGCGCACCTTGGCCTCGATCGGCTTTAGACCCTTGGCGTGACGCGCGGCCAATTGTAAGGCTTTGACCGCCGCCGCATCGCTGTCGAACGCCGCCACCGCGGCCGCGCGGGCGAGATGGAAGGTCAGCGTGCCGACGCCACAAAACAGGTCGGCGGCGCGATGCACCTTGGCCGTGGCGGCCGCGACCTCCTCGGCAATGGCGCTCTCCGCCTCGGCGACGGCCTGCACAAAGGCGCCGGGAGGCGGGCAGACCTCGACGCCGGCAAAGGTCAGCGCCGGGGGCAAGCGTTGACTGACGGTTTCGCCGTCGAGGGTGACGCGGACCAAGCGACGCTCGGCGGCGGCGATCTGGGCGAGCCGCGCCGCCAATTTGGCATCAAGCGCACGCGACGAGGCGACGGCAACATCGAGCCCTGCCGGCGTCGCCAACACCGTGAGCCGGACCTCGCGTTGGCCCGCGGCCGCGACGATCGCGCGCAACGCCGGCAATGCGGCGACGATCTGCGGCACCAGCACCGGGCATTCCAGCACCTCGAAGACGGCATCGCTGTCGCGCGGATGGTAGCCGAGCAGGCTTCCCTCCTCGAGGCATCTTCCCGTCATGACCGCCCGGCGGCGCGAGGCGGCGGCAATGGCCCGCAGCGGCTCGAGTTCGGGGCGCAGGCCACGTTTTCGCAAGGCGTCCTCGAGGATGCCGCGTTTCCAATCAGCATAGAGGCGCTCCCCCATGTGCTGGGCGACGCAGCCGCCGCAAACGCCGAAATGCCGGCAGCGCGGCGCGCGGCGCTCCGGGCTCGGCGCCGACAGCAATTGCGGCAAGCCGGTCCCATCGACACGCACGCGTTCGCCGGGCAAGGCGAAGGGGAGATAGCGAGGTCCCTCGGCGGTCTCGGCAATGCCATCACCGCGGGCGCCGAGCCCAACCACCTCGAAGCCCTCGTCAGCTGCCATGCACCGCTCCGATCAGGAACTCCTGATTGCCCGAGCCGCCGCGGATCGGCGAGGGGATGACGCCGGCCAGGCGCCAGCCGGGCTGGGCGCCAAGCCAGTCCGCGACAAGCCCGATCGCGCGCTGCCGGTCGGCAGCAGCGCGTACGATGCCGCCCTTGCCTACGGCGCTGCGCCCGGCCTCGAACTGCGGCTTGATCAAGCCGACCAGCCAGGCCTGCGGCGCCGCCAGGGCCAAGGCCGCCGGCAAGGCCTTGGTGAGCGAGATGAAGCTGACATCGGCGACGATGGCGGCCACGGCTTCCGGCACGCTGGTGCCGTCGAGGCCGCGCGCATCGTGGCCTTCCAGCGACACCACGGCGGGCAGTCGGGCGAGGCGGGGATGGAGTTGCCCATGGCCGACGTCGACGGCGTAGACCCGTGCCGCGCCGCGCGCGAGCAAGACCTCGGTGAAGCCGCCGGTCGAGGCGCCGATATCGAGGGCAACGACGCCAGCGACGGCAAAGGCGAAATGATCGAGTGCCGCTGCCAGCTTCAAGCCGCCGCGCGAGACGTACTGGGGGGTGCCAGCGACGGCAACGGCGTCCTCTTCACCGACCCCGGCGGCGGCCCTGAGCTCAACCGTCCCCGCCACGGCGACGAGGCCGCGCCGGATCATGTCCTGCGCCTGCGCGCGCGATGGCGCCAGGCCCCGTTTGACCAGCACGAGGTCGAGCCGGGTCCCCTTCACGGCCCCCCCTTCACGGCCCCACCCTTGACGGGGCCACCCTCCGTGGCGGCAACCTTCGCGGCCCCAACCTTCGCAGCCCCAATCTTCGCAGTCCCAATCTTCGCAGCCATGGGCGGCGCCCGCCGGCGCGCCTGCCAAGGGGGGTGGACAGGTAAAAAAAAGCCCCGGCGTTGGCGCCAGGGCTTTTTCCCGCTGCCGGATGGGGGATACGAGGGCAAGCAGGAAAGTTGGTCTAGGGACAATTTGTGCATAGGCGGGCGCCGATAGTCCGTCCACAGCGATTCGTGCCGCCGGCCCGGCGCGGGGCAAGAAATCTGTGGAGATCCTGTGGAAAAGACGGCGATCAGGCGAGCTCCGCCAAATTTTTGGCAACGGTCTCGCGTCCGAGCGTCGCCAGCACGGTGGCGACAATGCCCGAGGCGTTGAGCCCGGCCCGCTCGTACATCTTCTCCGGCTTGTCGTGATCGATGAACGCGTCCGGCAGCACCATCGAGCGCACCTTGAGGCCGCGATCGAAGGCGCCTTCGTTGGCCAGGTACTGCAGGACAAAGCAGCCAAAACCGCCGACCGAGCCCTCCTCGATGGTGATCAGCACCTCGTGGTTGCGGGCCAGGCGGTTGATCAGATCGGTGTCGAGCGGCTTGGCAAAACGGGCATCCGCCACCGTCGTTGACAAACCGAGGGCGGCCAGCTGATCGGCGGCGATGACGCATTCGGCGAGCCGGGCGCCGAAGGAGACGAGCGCCACGGTCGATCCCTCGCTGATGATCCGGCCCCGGCCGATCTCGAGCGGCTGGCCGCTGGCGGGCAGCTCCAGGCCGACGCCCTCGCCGCGCGGGTAGCGCAGCGCTGAGGGGCGGTCGTCGATGGCAACCGCGGTGGCCACCATGTGCTTGAGTTCGGCCTCGTCGGCGGCCGCCATCAGCACGAAACCAGGCAGACAGCCGAGGTAGGCCGTATCGAAGGAGCCGGCGTGGGTGGGCCCGTCGGCACCGACCAGGCCGGCGCGATCGAGCGCAAAGCGCACGGGCAGGCGCTGGATGGCGACGTCGTGCACCACTTGATCATAGGCGCGTTGCAGGAAGGTCGAGTAGATGGCCGCGAACGGCTTGAAGCCCTCGGCCGCCAAACCCGCGGCAAAGGTGACCCCGTGCTGCTCGGCAATCCCCACGTCGAAGGTGCGGTCGGGAAATTCCTTGGCGAACAGGTCGAGCCCCGTTCCCGCCGGCATGGCGGCCGTGATCGCTACAATCCTGTCGTCCTTGCGGGCCTCTTCGATCAGGCTGTCGGCGAACACGCGCGTATAGCTCGGCGCATTGGGCTTGGGCTTTACCTGCGCGCCGGTGATGACGTTGAACCTGTTGACGCCGTGATACTTGTCGGCGGAGGCCTCGGCCGGCGGATAGCCCTTGCCCTTCTTGGTGACGACATGGACCAGGATCGGGCCGTGCGCGGCATCGCGCACGTTTTTCAGCACCGGGATCAGCACGCCAAGGTCATGCCCGTCGATCGGGCCCAAGTAGTAAAAGCCCAGCTCCTCAAACAGCGTGCCGCCGGTCCAGTAGGTGCGCGTCATCTCCTCGGCCAGAGCCGCGCGGCGCTCCCAGTATTTCGGCAGCTTCTTGGCCAGTTGCTTGGCGATGTCGCGCAAATGCAGGTAGGTGCCGCTCGAGGTGATACGCGCCAGATAGGTCGAGATTGCGCCAACCGGTGGGGCGATCGACATGTCGTTGTCGTTGAGGATGACGATCAGGCGCTCGTTGCGTGCACCGGCGTTGTTCATGGCCTCGTAGGCCATGCCGGCGCTCATGGCGCCGTCGCCGATCACGCAGACGACGTTGTGGCTGCCGCCGCCGAGATCGCGGGCCACGGCCATGCCGAGACCGGCGGAGAGCGAGGTCGAGGAATGCGCCGCCCCGAACGGATCATAGACGCTCTCGGCCCGCTTGGTGAAACCCGACAGCCCGCCGCCCTGGCGCAAGGTGCGGATGCGGTCGCGCCGACCGGTGAGGATTTTGTGCGGATAGGCCTGATGGCCGACGTCCCAGATCAACCGATCGCGCGGGGTGTCGAAAATCCAATGCAGCGCCACGGTCAGCTCGACGACGCCAAGGCCGGCGCCGAGATGGCCTCCGGTCACGGCCACCGCGTCGATGGTTTCCTGGCGCAATTCATCGGCCAGCTGGCGCAGCTGCTTTTCCGGCAAACGGCGCAGGTCATCGGGGGTGACGACCTGGTCCAGAAGGGGGGTCTTGGAGAGAGGGTCCACGCCTACTCAGCCCTTTCGATAGCCCTTTGTTGGCCCTACGTGGGCCGTGCCGCCGCGCCCGGCCTTTGCGGTCGGGCCAGACGACGGGGCCGGACGTTCGCCCGCGCCCTGCGACCAGCCTATCTGCTCGGCCAGTGCGCTGGGCCAGTACGCTGGGCCAGGGCCAGTACGCTAGGCCTGTGCGCTGGGCCAGCACGCTGAGCCTGTGCGCTGTGCACTCGGCTTTGGCGCACAATATAGGAGAAAGTAAGCCGTTTCGAGCAAAGAGGTGGGGCCCCTGAGGCCGTTCGGCTACTCGCGCGGTTCAAAGGGCTCCGTGCCCGCAGGCGTGCCCGTCTCCGAAAAGGTCAGCCGTTCGACCTTGGCCTCCGCCTGCTTCAAGAGGCGGTCGCAATGGTCTTTCAGCGCCTCACCCCGCTCGTAAATGGTGATGCTTTCCTCGAGTTCGACGTCGCCGCGTTCGAGCCGGCCGACAATGCTTTCGAGTTCCTTGAGCGCCTTTTCGAAGCTCATGGTGGCAATGTCGAGGTGCTTTGCGGCAGGCTTGCTGGTCTGCATGTCTCTAGCGTTTCCCAAATATGGCAGCGGCAACGCGACTTTAAGCCCCAGCCTCCATGAGCGTCTTGACGTGCACGCCGACCGACTTGGCGAGCGCGGCCAGGTTGTAGCCGCCTTCGAGCATCGAAACCAGACGCCCATGCGCGTACTTGTCGGCGATTTCGGCGATCTTGGCCGTCGCCCAGGCAAAGTCGGGTTCGACCAGGCGCAAATTGGCGAGCGTATCGTCCTTGTGAGCATCAAAACCCGCCGAGATCAGCACCAGGTCGGGAGCGAGGTTATGCAGCGCCGGTAACAGCCGTGATTGGAACGCTTCCTTGAAGCGGTCGCCGTCGTCGCCGGGGCGCAGCGGCGCATTCCAGATGTTGCCGACGCCGGTTTCGCTGACCGCCCCGGTTCCGGGATAAAGCGGCATCTGGTGGGTCGAGGCGAACAGCAGGTCCTTGTTAGACCAGAAGATGTCCTGCGTGCCGTTGCCGTGATGCACGTCGAAATCGACCACAGCCACGCGCTCGGCGCCGTGGGTCTTGCGGGCATAGAGCGCTGCAATAGCAACGTTGGAGAAAATGCAAAAGCCCATGGCGCGCTCGCGCTCGGCATGATGGCCGCAGGGCCGTACCTGACAAAAGACGTTGCCGATGCCCGAGGCCCGATCCATGACGCGGTCGACGGCGGCCAACCCGGCGCCGACCGCGCGCAGCGCCGGCTCCCACGACTTGGCCGAAAGCACCGTATCGGGATCGAGCCGCACCGGTTCCCCACCCTCGCCGGGCCGCACGCTCTTTACCCAATCGATGTAGGCGGCGGGATGCGCAAGCGCGATCGCCGCCTCGACGTCGTCGCGCAGCGGCGCCTCCTCGCGCACCAGGCCGTTGAAGGTTTCGTGCGCCAGCGCCTTGTCGATGGCGCGCATACGGTCGGGCCGCTCGGGATGGCCCGGCCCCGTGTCATGCTCAACAAAGCTCGGGTGTGTGATCAGGAGGGTGGTCATCGCGGGGCTCGTAACGGACAAGTAACGGACAAGGGGGGATCAAAGTCACGAAAGGCTAGCCCCGCCGGCGTCATCCCACAACGCGCCGATGCTTGATCCAGCCGTCTTTTTTCGCCCGTCAGGGGCGTGGGTTGTCCCGGAGCCAGGCCAGAACGTCACCGGCATTGCGGTCCGGCGGAAACACCGGGTAGAACACCTTGGTTATGCGGCCCTCGTCGATGATCATGGCCAGGCGCTTCAGCAAGGTGACGTCTGCCACCTGCATGGTCGGCAGGCCGACGGCGGTGGCAAGCGCTCCCTTCTCGTCGGACAGAATGGCAAACGGCAAGTGGAGGCGCGCGACGGCCTCGGCCTGGTAGGCGGTGTCCTGCGTCGACAGACCGAAGACTTGGCTGGCCCCGGCGGCGCTTAGCTCCGTGAAATGGTCGCGGAAGGCACACGACTGCGGGGTGCAGCCGCGGGCGCCGGGGATCTCGTCCCAACCATCGATCAGGGCGATCTGCCCGGGCTTGCCCATGCGGGGATAGGCATAGACCACCGTGCGGCCTTGGCACCGGGCCAGCGAAACCGAGCGCCCATCGGTGGCGGCGAGCGCGATATCGGGGAGGCGGAGGCCTTCCAGGTGCCGCGCCGCCCCATCGTCGTGCGGGGCGGGAATCTTCGACCAGTCCACTTGCATCAGGTTGGGTTGGTTTGACGTTGGCATGGCGATCCTCAGCGATCCAGCACGCGGTAATGATAGCCGCCCACCGGGCGATAATCGAGCTTGGCGTAAAGCGCCTGCGCCGGCGCGTTGGCGGCCACGACCTGCAGCGCGGCCACCCTGGCGCCGTGCGCGACACCCCAGGCCTCCAGCGCGCGCATGATCTGCTCGCTGGCTCCCTTGCGGCGATGCTCAGGGTGCGTTGCCACGCATTCGGCGATGACGACGCCGGCATGGGCAACCGCCAGCGCCACGCTGATTGGCACCCCGTCCTGGCGCCGCAGCAGAAAGGCCGCGGGCGCCGGCACGCGCGACAAGATTGAGGGCGCGGCGGCGCGGCGGCTGGGCGTGACGCCCGTCGAGTAGACGCCCAACCAATCCTCCCCCGCCCGGTCGCCGACCTCGATGCCCCGTGGCATGCTTGCAGCGACGGTGAGCGCCTTGGCGAGACAGGTGCAGGGCTCTTGCAGGCGATAGCCGCGGCGCGCCAGACGCTGATCGAGATCGGCCGGCGCGACCACGTCGCAGACTTGGAACATCGGCGCGGCCCCGCGGGCGCCATAGAGGCGCTCGGCCTCGGCGATGCCAGCCTCCACGTCGGCACCGGTAAAATCGAGCGGCGCGACGGAATTGGCGCGCTGCGAGCCCCCGCCGGTATAGCGCCACAGCCAACCCGCAAGGTTGGCCGTTTCCAGCGCCGGCCAGGCGCGCACGGCGACGCGCTCAATCCCCATGCGGTCTTGCGAACTGATCGGCACCGGCGTCCTCGTTGGGCGCCGCCTCAGCCCTTGTCGCGCAACAGGCGCGCCTTCTGGCGCTGCCAGTCGCGCTTGGCTTCGTCGGCGCGCTTGTCGTGCAGCTTTTTGCCCTGCGCCAAGGCCAGCCTGAGCTTCGCCCGGCCGCGCGCATTGAAATAGAGCTCCAACGGCACCATGGTCATTCCCTGCCGGTCGACGGCGATGGCGAGCTTGTGGATCTCGCGCTTGTGCAAAAGCAGCCGACGCGGTCGCCGCGGATCATGCTGGAAAAAGTCGCCAGCCGCCTTGTATTCGGGAATATAGGCGTTGATCAGAAAGATGCCGCCCTTTTCGGCGCTGGCGTAGCTTTCGGCGATGTTGGCCTGACCGCCACGCAGCGACTTCACCTCGGTACCCGTGAGCTCGATGCCGGCCTCGTAGGTATCAGACAGGTGGTACTCGTACCGCGCCTTGCGGTTTTCGGCGATGCGCTTGCGGCCGTCATCCTTGTTGGCCGCCGCCATCGCCGACCACCCGCCCGTTCGAGCCTACTCGGCAGCCTTGGCGAGGCTCTCAAGACCGACGGAGGCGAGCGCCGCGTCGACCCGGCGCTTGGACTCCTCGGCAATCGGCACCATAGGCAGCCTGAGTTCCGCCGAACACAGCCCCAGCCTGGAGGCTGCGTACTTCACCGGCCCCGGTGAGGTCTCGCAAAACAGCGCCTCGTGCAGGGCCATCAAGCGGTCGTTGAGCTCGCCAGCCTTCCCCCACTCGCCCTTGCGGCAGGCGGTCTGGAATTCGGCGCACAGCCGCGGGGCGATATTGGAGGTCACGGAGATGCAGCCCTGGCCGCCGTGGGCGTTAAAGCCAAGCGCGGTGCTGTCCTCACCGGAGAGCTGAATGAACGCCTTGCCGCAGGCCAGGCGCTGGGCGGTGACGCGCTCCACCTTGGCGGTGGCGTCCTTGATGCCGATCACGTTCTTGAGCTTGGCGCAGCGCGCAATCGTCGCCACGGAGATGTCGACGATCGTGCGTACGGGCACGTTGTAGAGGAAGATCGGGATATCGGCCTCGTCGCTGATCGCCTTGAAATGCTGGTAGAGACCCTCCTGGGTCGGCTTGTTGTAGTAGCCAGTCACGTGCAGGACGGCATCGGCCCCGGCCTTTTTGGCGTGCCGCGTGAAATCGATCGCTTCGCGCGTCGAATTCGAGCCGGCGCCCGCGATCACCGGCACGCGCTTCTTGGCCACCTTGATGCACAACTCGACGACGTGTTTGTGCTCCTCGTGGCTGAGCGTCGGGGACTCCCCGGTCGTCCCGACGGGAACAAGACCGTGCGTGCCCTCCTCGATTTGCCACTCCACCATACGTTCGAACGCCTTGTCGTCGACCTCACCACCCTTGAGCGGGGTGATCAGCGCTGTGAATGAACCCTGGAACATGGGTCGCTCCCAAAAATCGGGGGCCGCAGCTTGCTCCGCGCCCCTCTCACTATGCACAGTCGGCCTGCAGGTGCGCAGTCCGTCTGCTTGTCGGCAGTTCTCTGCCTTGATAGCCTCTTGCCGCTCGAGCGCAACGAAAAACCGGCTCGAGGCGACCGGATTCATTATGCCGGCGCGGGAAAACTCGGGCAAGCTGCGCCTGCCGCTGGCGACCGGCCATGTTAGCGCCTTGTTTGCCCTGTGAAAGGCCTGCACAGTTCGTTTGCACGCCCGGGAGACAAACCGCAAAGACGAATCGGGGTGTGATGCGGAGCCTAGCCAAGACCTTATTCACCATGCTGGTGACGGCAACGCTCGCCAGCGGCGCCAGCGCGCTCGCGCGAGCCAACACGGAAAAGGGCGAGCCCGGCGGCACCAGCGCGCCGCGACGCGGGGCCGACGCGACGCTGATGGCGGCGACGCCGGCGGCCAAGGCCAGCAAGGCGCCGACCGCTTCCAAGGTCGCGCCCGCCGGGCGCCCAAACGCTCCCGTGGTGGTGGCCGAGCCGGCCGCCGGGGCTTCGCTGCCACCCGTTGCCCGGCCAACGCCGCTGCCCGGCGAGAGCGAGCACATCGCCCGCTACGACACGGCCATCGCACCGCTGCGCAACTTGACCCTTGCGGAGGAGGATGCCGCCTTGCTGCGCGAGGCCATTTCCACGGGGGCCAACGGCAAGCTTGCCGAAGCCAAGGTCGTGCGCGACCGCATCAAGGACCAGGCGACGCGCAAGCTCGTCGACTGGTTCATCTTTCGCGCTGGCTACGGCACCGCCACGGAGATCAAGGCGTTTCTGGAGGCCAATCCGGCCTGGCCGGACCGCAACCTCCTGACCCAGCGCGCCGAGGAGGCCCTGTTCAATAGTCCTTCGGCAAGCTCGCGCGATATCAAGGCCTTCTTTGCCGGCGCGGAGCCCAAGACCGGGGTTGGCCAGGCCGCGCTCGCGACGGCGTTCCTCGCCGACAAGGACACCGATCGCGCCAAGGCGCTCGCGGTCAAGGCGTGGACGGACTACGACGTCCCCGCCAGCCTGGAGGCGGCCTTCCTCAAGCGCATCGGGCCGCTGCTGAGCGAGGCCGACCACAAACGCCGGCTCAATCGCCTCCTGCTCAACGACAGTCGTTGGACCAACGAGCGCAACGAACGCGCCGCCATCATCCGGCGCATGTTGCCGTTGCTGTCGGAGCCCGAAAAGAAAGCGGCGGAGGCCCGCCTCGCCGTGTTCTTGCGCGCCAAGAATTCGCAAGCGCTGATCGCCAAGCTGCCCACCACGACGGCGCCCGATTGGGGCCTCGCCGTGCAGAAGGCGCAGGCGCTGCGCCGGCAGAACAAGGAGGAGGAGGCCTGGAAGATCCTGCTGACCGAGCCGGAAGCGCCGGGCACCACCAAGCCCGACGGCTGGTGGGAGGAGCGGCGTGCCAACGCCTACGCCGCGCTCCGGCTGGGCAAACCCAAAATGGCCTACGAGCTGATCCGCGAACCGGGGCCGCTCTCGATCAATGCCGCCAAGGACGCTGCCTTTCTGGCGGGCTGGTTGAGCTTGCGCTACCTCGATGATCCCAAGCAGGCCTTGGCCCATTTCCAGGCCCTCGCGAGCCTGGCCGACGGCCCCTTGAGCCGGGCGCGTTCCAGCTATTGGCTCGGCCGCACCTTTGAAGTGCTGGGCGACAAGGGCAAGGCGCTCGAACAGTATCGCGCCGGCGCCGTCTATTTCGACACCTTCCACGGCCAGCTCGCCCGCCTCAAGGTCGATCCCAGCGCCAGCCGGCTGAGCCTTGCCCTGCCGGCGGCGCCCAGCGCGGAGGAAATCGCCCGCTTCAATAGCTCCGATGCGGTTCGGGCCATCGTCGTGGCGCGCAAGGCCGGGCTCGACTCGGCGCTGCCCCGCGCCTTCCTGCGGCATTTGCCCGGCTACCTGAAAAGCGAGGCCGAGGTGGCGATGTTGGCCCACCTCGCCGACGCGCTCGGCGATACGCAAATGTCGGTCCGCGTTGGCAAGGCCGCCGTCGCGCGCGGCATGAACCTCGCCTACTACGCCTACCCCGTGCGGGCGCTGCCGCAATACACCCCGCTGCGCAAACCGCCCGAACCCGCCGTCATCTTAGGGATCGCCCGGCAGGAAAGTGAGTTCAACACCTTAACCCTGTCGGGCGCCGGCGCCCGCGGGATCCTGCAAGTCATGCCGGTCACCGCTCACCACGTCTGCCGCGACTACAAGATCAAGTGCGACATACCCCGGCTGATGAAGGATCCCGTCTACAACACCATGATGGGCAGCGCCTACATTTCCGATCGCATGGACGAGTTCAGCGGCTCCTACGTCTTGACGCTCGCCGGCTACAATGCCGGCCCCGGGCGGGCACGCGAGTGGATCAAGGAATTCGGCGATCCGCGCGATCAAAAGGTCGACCCGATCGACTGGATCCACCGCATTCCCTTCGAAGAGACGCGCGAATACGTGCAAAAAGTATTGTCCAATATCCAGATCTATCGGGCGCGCCTCGGCGATGAGGCCAACGCCATGCGCCTCAATGGTGACCTGCGGCGCTCCTCGGCAGCCGCCGGCGGGACCGACAAGGCGACGGCGGCCCAATAGGCGGCCTCGCCGGTACCACCGGTGCCGGCGGCAATCGCCGCAGCGGTGCTGCGATGGCGGCCAGAGAGATGGGACCAGAGATGGGACCAGAGTGATGGGACCAGAGACGGTGAAAGGGCACGGGCGATGCAGGGCTACGGCGAGATCCATTTCACCTCGCGGGACGGCTTGCGGCTCTACGCCCGCCACTATCCGGTTGCTGGCGCGCGCCGCCGGCCGCTTGTGTGTCTCGCCGGGCTCACCCGTAATAGCCGCGACTTCCATGATCTGGCGCGCGCATTAGCGACGCCCGATGCCGACGGGCGCAACGTCTACGCCCTCGACTATCGCGGCCGCGGTCGCTCGCAACACGACCCCAACTGGCGCAACTACTCGATCCTGATCGAGCTCAACGACGTCCTCGATTTTATGATCGTGAAGGGTCTGCAGCACGCCGCGGTGATCGGCACCTCGCGCGGCGGTATCCTCGCCATGCTGATGGCGGTGATCCGGCCGGCAGCGGTGGGCGCAGTCATCCTGAACGACATCGGCCCGGTGATCGAGCCCGATGGCCTCGCCCGCATCGCAGCCTACGTCGGCCGCGTGCCGCTGCCCGCCGACTGGGAGGAGGCAACCCGCATGGTGCGCGACATCAACCGGCGGCAATTTCCCGCTGTTCCCGAGGGCCAGTGGGCCGAACTTGC
Source organism: Hyphomicrobiaceae bacterium (assembly GCA_035573335.1). Classification (GTDB taxonomy): domain Bacteria; phylum Pseudomonadota; class Alphaproteobacteria; order Rhizobiales; family Hyphomicrobiaceae; genus AWTP1-13. The sequence continues at coordinate 14,601 of DATMZT010000176.1, forward strand.
CCGTCAGTATTTCAACGACGACAACGGCTTGCCAACCCCCGCCTATGATCCCGCCCTCGCCAAGGCACTGGCCCAGATGACGGCGATCCCGGGGCTGTGGCCGCAGTTTGCCGCCCTCGCCAACGTGCCCATGCTGGTGCTGCGGGGCGAACATTCCGACATCTTGAGCGCGGCAACGCTTCAGGACATGCACCAGCGCCACCCCCGCCTGGAAGCCGTCACCGTCTCCGGCGAGGGCCACGCGCCGCTGTTGAAGGACGCCCACAGCATCCGCACCATCGCCGACTTCCTACAGCGCACCGACGCGGAGGCCGCATACCCCGCGGCGGCAGCCTGACGCAGCGGGTTCCCGAAGCCGCGGAGCAAGCGATCAGGTTTTGGTGCGCTTGCGGCCCGACCGCCTTGCACGAAGCGGCAAGACGGCGCACATTAGCCCCGTTCCAGGGGGGCCGGCGGGAGCCGGCTGAGACGGTGCTGACGGTCTTGGGGTTGAGGAGGCAACTCGCAACCCAAGACCACCCCGCACCGCCACCCTTAGAACCTGATCCGGGTCATGCCGGCGAAGGGACGGACGAGTTTTCCCCTCACCGATTTCCCCTCACCGATCATGGCCCGCCTGAAGGTGGAGCCGTGATGTGCCGCGCCTCACGGCAACGCACCTACTCCCGCCCGGGAGGGGAGCAGGGGAGTGCGCGCCGGCGCCGTTGAGAGGAGACCTCCATGAACAAGATCACCCGCAGCAAAGACCTGATGATACCCAAGGTCACGACCGGGCCGATCAGCGCCAGCAGCAAGGTCTATTCTTCACCGGTGGGCCACGCCGACATCAAGGTACCGTTCCGCGATATCGCGCTGACCGGCGGCGAGCCGGCCTTTCGCGCCTACGACCCATCGGGGCCCTACACCGACACGGCCGCCAGCATCGATGTGGAACAGGGCCTGCCGCGGCTGCGCGGCGATTGGGTGAGGGAGCGCGGCGGGGCTGAGCCGTATGCCGGCCGCGACATCAAGCCGGAGGACAACGGCAACGTCAGCGGCAAGCACCTCGCCCGTGATTTCCCAAACAAGCCCGCGCCCCTGCGCGGCCTGGCGGGCAAACCCGTGACGCAATTGGAGCTCGCCCGCGCCGGCCTCATCAGCAAGGAAATGATCTACGTTGCCCACCGCGAGAACCTCGGCCGCAGCGCCGCGCTCGCGCGCGCCAAGGCGGCGGTCGCCGCCGGTGAAAGCTTCGGCGCGGAAATCCCGGAACACATCACGCCCGAGTTCGTGCGCGATGAAATCGCCCGCGGTCGTGCCATCATTCCCGCCAACATCAACCATGGCGAACTCGAGCCGATGATCATCGGCCGCAACTTCCTGGTGAAGATCAACGCCAACATCGGCAACTCCGCGGTCACCTCCTCGGTCGAGGAGGAGGTCGAAAAGATGGTGTGGGCGATCCGCTGGGGCGCCGACACCGTCATGGATCTCTCCACCGGTCGCAACATCCACAACACGCGCGAGTGGATCTTGCGCAATTCCCCGGTGCCGATCGGCACGGTGCCGATCTACCAGGCGCTGGAGAAGTGCGGCGGGGATCCCGTCCAGCTCACCTGGGAGCTTTATCGCGACACGCTGATCGAGCAGTGCGAACAGGGCGTCGACTATTTCACCATCCACGCGGGCGTGCGCCTGCCTTACGTGCCGCTCACCGCCAACCGCGTCACCGGCATCGTCAGCCGCGGCGGCTCCATCATGGCCAAGTGGTGCCTGGCGCACCACAAGGAGAGTTTCCTCTACGAACGTTTCGAGGACATCTGCGATATCATGCGGGCCTACGACGTCTCCTTCTCGCTCGGTGACGGCTTGCGCCCCGGCTCGATCGCCGATGCCAACGACCGCGCTCAGTTCGCCGAGCTGGAAACGCTGGGCGAACTCACCAAGATCGCCTGGGCGAAAGGCTGCCAAGTGATGATCGAGGGCCCCGGCCATGTGCCGATGCAGAAGATCAAAATCAATATGGATAAGCAGCTGAAAGAATGCGGCGAGGCGCCCTTCTATACGCTGGGACCGCTCACCACCGACATTGCTCCGGGCTACGACCACATCACGTCGGGCATCGGCGCCGCCATGATTGGTTGGTTCGGCACCGCCATGCTCTGCTACGTGACGCCGAAGGAGCACTTGGGCCTACCCAATCGCGACGACGTCAAGGTGGGCGTCATCACCTATCGCATCGCTGCCCACGCGGCCGACCTGGCCAAGGGGCACCCGGCGGCGCAGCTGCGCGATGACGCCATCAGCAAGGCGCGCTTCGAGTTCCGCTGGGAGGACCAATTCAATCTGGCGCTCGATCCCGACACCGCGCGCAGCTACCACGACGAGACCCTGCCCAAGGAGGCCCACAAGGTCGCCCACTTCTGCTCCATGTGCGGACCCAAGTTCTGCTCCATGAAGATCACCCAGGACGTGCGCGACTACGCGGCAACGCTGAACGAGGCCGGCGTCGAGGTGGCGCAGGAAACGACGGTGGTCGATCCGGAGGCCGGTATGGCCGCCATGAGCGCGAAATTCCGGGCGCTCGGCGCGGAGGTCTACGTCGATGCCGAAACGGTAGCCAAAAGCAATCAGGCGTTGAAATAAGCATCGAGATCGGCGGTCGAGGTGGGCGCACCGCGCCCCCCGCCCGGCGGCCAGAGGCGAGGCAACACGAGGAGCCCCATGCAGCATGCCACCCCCACGCGCTCAAGCGCGGCCTTAGGTGCCTTGAGCTTGTGGGCCTTGACCACGTGTGCTGTAGCCTTGTGGGCCTGGTGTAGCCTGGCCCTGACGAGCCCCTTGGCGAGCACTTTGTCGAGCACTCTATCGAGCACTCTATCGAGCACTTGGGCCGTGGGCTCGGCGCGCGCCGAAGAGCCGGCCAGACCCGCCCCCGCCTGGGCGCACGACTACAAAGCGAGCGATACTTTCGGGCCTCAGCTCTTCGCCGTGCGCGAACTCAGCGCGGAGTGCAAGACGCGCCTGGGTTTCCACCTGACCTCGCGACGCTTGTTCACCCCCTGGTACGCCCGATCGCGCAACAGCAACTGTCGCTGACCGCCGCGGCGGCAGCGCCTGGGCTGCGGCCGGTGGCTGTTGCGACCTCGATGCTGGCCAAAGCCTGGCGAACCCCTCAAAACCGCAAGACCCTGGGACCATCGGCTCCCGGCGTGATTCGGCCCCGAGCGGCCGGCGCCGGCCGGTGCGCACCTTGTCGCGGGGGCCTGACGCGGGGGCCTGAGGCGGGGGGCCTGTGGCGCAGGCCTGTCGGGCAGACTTGTCGCGGCCTGGCCCGAGACCGCATACTTGTGGGGGCAGGTGCACCACACTTCCAAGACGCGTGGCACCTGCCGCGAACGGGGAAACGACACAGGGAGCGGACTTGAGCGATGAAGGCGCCGCCGTTCGACTATGTGCGGGCGAACACGCTCGCGGAGGTGTTTCAGTTGTGGCGGGAGGCGGGGCCCGAGGCGCGACTGCTGGCAGGTGGCCAGAGCCTCATTGCGGCGCTGGCCTTCCGTCTGTCGGAGCCCAGCGTGCTCATTGATATCTCGCGCGTGGCGGACCTCACCGGCATCACCGTCAAGGACGGTGCGCTGCGCGTGGGCGCGCTCACCACACACGCCGAGCTCGGCGCCAACGCCTTGGTGCGCCAACACGCCCCCCTCCTCGGCGAGGCCGTGCCGCTGATCGCGCACCCCGCCATCCGCAACCGCGGCACGCTCGGGGGATCGCTTGCCTACGCCGACCCAGCAGCGGAGCTGCCGGCGTGCTGCGTAGCCCTTGGCGCAACCATCATTGCACGGAGCGCAACCGGCGAACGGCGCATCGCCGCCGAGGCCTTCTTCCTGAGCCTTTATGCCACGGCGCTGGCGGCCAACGAACTCATCGCGGCCGTCGAATTTCCCCTCCGCAAACCCGGCGAGCGCAGCACGATCCTGGAGCTGGCGCGCCGCTCCGGGGACTACGCCATGGCCGGCATCGTGGCCCGTACCGCGTTCGAGGGCAGCCGTCTCGTTGATCCCCGCATCGTCCTGTTCGGGGTCGGGGAGGTGCCGGTGATGGCCATCCGCGCCATGGCGGCCTTGGCGGGCAGGCCCGCCGAGCCGGCCAGCATCGCCGCCGCCCAGGCCGCGCTCGCCCAGGAGCTCGATCCGCCGGCGGACCTCAACGGGGGAGCCGACATGAAACGTCACTTGGCCCAGGTGCTGCTGGCGCGCGCCATTGGGCGTCTGGCCACCGGCGGGGAGGCACGGGCCCAATGAGCAGGGAAGTTCAGGTTTCGTTGCAGGTCAACGGCGAGGCCGTCTCGCGGCGCGTCGAGGCGCGCCAGCACCTGATCGATTTTCTCCGCCTCGAGCTCGGCTTGCTGGGCTCGCACACCGGTTGCGAGCACGGCGTCTGCGGGGCCTGCACGGTGCGGGTCGACGGTCGCATCGTGCGCGGCTGCCTGGTGCTGGCGGCTTCGCTCGACGGCGCCAGTGTCGAGACCATCGAGGGCCTCTCCGACTCCAAAGAAATCCGCGACCTGCAGGACGCCTTCATCCTCCGCAACGCCTGCCAGTGCGGCTACTGTACGCCCGGCATGCTGCTGGCGGCCGCCGCGCTGCTCAAAAGCAACCCACGGCCAACGCGCGCCGAAATCCGCGAATACCTGGCCGGCAACTACTGCCGCTGCACCGGCTACCACGCCATCGTCGATGCGGTGGAAGCCACCGCGGCGGCGCGGGCGCGCAGCCCCAGACAGGACTGAGCGCCAATCATGAACGAGATTATCGACCCCGGCTCGGTGGACCGTCCCAATTCCTATATCGGCAAGTCGGTGCCGCGGCCGAATGCGGCCAAATTGGTCGAAGGCCGCGGCCAATACGTCGACGACCTGATGCTGCCACGCCTGCTGCACGTCGCCTTTGTCAGGAGCCCGCATGCGCATGCCAAGATTCTGAGCATCGATGCCAGCGCCGCCTTGAGCCTGCCGGGTGTGCGCCGTCTGTTCTCAGGCAGCGAGCTCGCCCGGCACTGCGAGCCATGGGTGGCGGTATTGGCCCATCTCAAGGGCATGAAGTCGGCCCCGCAGCTGCCCTTGCCGCTCGAGCGGGCAACCTGGGTGGGCGAAGCTGTCGCCGCCGTGGTGGCCGACAGCCGCGCCGTTGCCGAGGACGCCGCGGCCAAAGTCGCCGTCGCCTATGAGCCGCTACCGGCCGCCGTCGACATGGAGACCGCGCTCGATCCGGCATGTGTTGTCATTCACCCTGCGCTCGGCGACAACCTCTGCTTCCAGCGCCTGAATGAGACGGGCAAGGTCGAGGAGGCCTTTGCCGCCGCGCACCGGGTGGTGGAGGCCACCTTTTACAGCGGCCGCCACACCGGGGTGACGCTGGAGCCGCGCTCGATCCTGGCCGACTACAATCGCGCCTCGGGCAAGCTGACGGTCCATCACTCCACGCAGGCGCCCCACATGATGCAGGGCGTCTTCGCCAAGCACCTGCGCCTGGCCGAGGGTGACGTGCGGGTGATCTGCACCGATGTCGGCGGCAGCTACGGCATCAAGGTGCACGTCTATCCCGACGAGGTGGCCGTCGCCGTGATCGCCAAGATCATGGGGCGGCCCATCAAGTTCATCGCCGATCGGCTGGAGAGCTTTGCCAGCGACATCCATGCCCGCGATCATCGCATCGAGGCGCGCATGGCGGTCGACGCCAAGGGGCACATCACCGCCATCGACATCGACGATTTGACCGGCATCGGCCCCTATTCGGTGTATCCGCGCACCAGCGCCGTGGAGGGCAACCAAGTCGTCAACCTGGTCGGCGGCCCCTATGACTTCGCCAACTTCCGCGCCAAGACCACGGTGGTGTTCCAGAACAAGACGCCCACCTGCCAGTATCGCGCCGTCGGGCATCCGATAGCCACCGCCGTGACCGAGGGCCTGGTGGATCTGGCTGCCGGCGCCCTCGGCCTCGACCCCGTCGAGTTCCGCCGCCGCAACCTGATGAAGGACGGCAGCTATCCGCGCACGTCAGCGGCCGGCATGAAGTTCGAAGGCCTGAGCCATGAGCAATCGCTCGATAACCTCGTGCGCATGATGGATTATCCCGCGCTGCGCGCCGAGCAGGCACGCTTGCGCGCCCAAGGTATTCATCGCGGCCTCGGCTTTGCCAGCTTTATCGAGCTGACCAATCCCAGCCCCTTCATGTACGGCGTCGGCGGTGCGCGTATTTCGGCGCAGGACGGCTGCACCGTGCGCATCGATCCCGACGGCTCGGTGCTGGCGGCCACGGGCGTGACCGAACAGGGCCAAGGCACGGAAGCCATCATCCGCCAGATCGTGGCCGAGGCCGTGGGCGTGCCGATCGATCTGGTGCG
>DATMZT010000177.1:0-8347 GCA_035573335.1 Hyphomicrobiaceae bacterium
GCGCTGGTCACCGAGGTGACCGCCGCCAGCCCGGCCGCCGACGCCGGCTTGAAGAACGGCGATGCCATTCTGGCCGTCAATGGGCAGAGCATCGACGACAGCCGCGATCTGGCCCGCAAAGTCGCCGCGCTCAATCCGGACAGCAAGGTCGACATCAAGGTTTTGCGCGGCCAGAAAGAGCAGACCGTGGCGGTCAAACTCGGCAAGTTCCCGAGCGGCAAAGAGGTTGCCAAGGTGGAGCCGAGCAAGGAGCCGCAGGCGACCGAGATGGACCAGCTCGGGCTCACCATCGCCCCCGCCAGCGGCGCCAACAAGGAAGGCGTGGTCGTCACCGAGGTGGAAGGCAGCTCGGATGCGGCGCAGAAGGGGATCAAGTCGGGCGATATCATTCTGGAGGTTGGTGGCCTGACCGTTAAGAGCCCCGACGATGTCGCCAACGGCGTCAAAGAGGCATCCAAGCTCGGACGCAAGGCCGTGCTCATGCGCATCAAATCGGGCGGCGATCTGCGCTTTGTGGCCGTGCAACTGAAGAAAGGTTAATCGGCCAGGCCGACACACATGCCCATGCCCGAGGCGGCCCCTTCGCAAGCGAACGGGCCGCCTCGCTCGTTATTTTCCAGGTGGGTTGCGTCTGACAGCGCGCTATAAGCTTGGACGATCTGGTCAACAGCATCGGGTTATCTGTCATGCGCGTGCTCGTGATCGAAGACGATCGAGAAACGGCGCAGTTTCTCCAGCGATCCCTGCGTGAGAGCGGTCACAATGCCGACGTCGCCGGCGACGGCGAGACGGGTCTCGCCATGGCTCGCGACGGCGGCTACGAGGTTCTCATCGTCGATCGCATGCTGCCGCTGCGCGACGGCCTTTCCATCGTGCAAACCCTGCGCGGTGAGGGCACGCGTACGCCGGTGCTCATTTTGTCGGCGCTCGGCGAAGTCGACGATCGAGTGAAGGGTCTGCGCGCCGGCGGCGACGACTATCTCACCAAGCCCTATCAGTATACCGAATTGCTGGCGCGCATCGAGGCGCTCGCGCGCCGTCCCGCGCCCGAGCAGCAGGAGACGCGCTATGTGGTCGGCGACCTCGTGCTCGATCGTCTGTCGCACAAGGTCATGCGCGGCGGCGAGCCGATTGTGCTACAGCCCCGCGAATTTCGCCTGCTCGAGTATCTCATGAAGCACGCCGGCCAGGTTGTCACGCGCACCATGCTGCTCGAGAACGTGTGGGACTATCACTTCGATCCACAAACCAATGTCATTGACGTGCACATTTCCCGGTTGCGCAGCAAAATCGACAAGAGCTTCGCCAAGCCGCTGCTGCATACGGTGCGCGGAGCGGGATACATGATCCGTGACGGCTCTGACTAGGCTTCTGCTGTCGACCCCATTTCGGCTGGCGCTCATCTATATGGGTGCGTTCATGCTGGCGGCGGGCTTGACCGTCGGGTTCATCGCCTGGCGCGCCAACGAACTGCTGACCACCAGCGTGGTGGAGACCTTGCGCGCCGAGGTGGTCGGACTGCGCGAGCAGTACCAGGCCGGTGGCCCGGCCCGGCTCAGCGCCATTATCGCCGAGCGCGCCGCCGACCCGGGTTCGAGCCTTTATCTTTTGGTCGACAGCGCCGGTCAGCGGGCCGCGGGCAACCTGCGCCAGGTGCCGCCCGAGCTCAGGGACGGTGCCCAACGCGGCGTCTTCACCTACATTCCTCAATCCGGACCCGCCCAGGGCAAGCCGCGCGTGGCCGTCGGCGTGCTGTTCGACGTGCCGGGCGGCCTCACCCTGGTCGTTGGCCGCGAGATCGAGGATTTGCGCCGGTTCGCCTGGACCATGGGCCGGCTCGGGCTATGGAGCCTCATCATTCTTTCCGCGCTCGGCGTCGGCGGCGGCCTGCTCATCAGCCGCAGCGTCTTGCGCCGGATCGAGACCGTCAACGACGCCGCCCGGACCATCATGGCTGGTGATCTGTCGCGCCGTATTCCGCTCAAAGGTTCGGGCGACGAGCTCGACCGCCTGGCGGAGAGCCTCAATGCCATGCTGTCCCGCATCGAGGAGCTGATGGGCGCGTTGCGCGAAGTGTCCGACAACATCGCCCACGATTTGAAGACGCCGCTCAACCGGCTGCGCAACCGCGCCGAGGCGGCGCTGCGCAGCAGCGAGGGGGCCGGCATCTACCGCGACGGCTTGGTCAAAACCATCGAAGAAGCCGACGAACTCATCAAAACCTTCAACTCGCTATTGTTGATCGCCCGCCTCGAGGGTGGCGCCATTGCCGAAAGCATGGAGCGCCTCAATCCTGCCTCGATCATCGCCGACGTCGCCGAGCTCTATGAACCGGTGGCCGACGAAGCGGGGCTCAGCCTGTCCGTAACCGCAGAGCAGGGCCTAACCCTGACGGCCAATCGCGAGCTTATCAGCCAGGCCGTGGCCAATCTGGTCGACAATGCCATCAAGTATTCGCCGGACGGTCGTCGCGCCAACGGCGCGGCGCCAGCGGCCCCGATCAGCATCGTTCTCAAGCGCGTCGCGCAAGACATCGAGATCGCCGTCGGCGATCGCGGGCCGGGCGTCGCGCCCGAAGACCGGCATCGGGCGCTGCAGCGTTTCGTGCGCCTCGAGAAAAGCCGGTCCCGACCCGGCAGCGGCCTAGGCTTGAGCCTCGTGGCGGCCGTCGCCCACCTGCATGGCGGCTCGATCCGTTTGGAGGACAACGCGCCCGGACTGTGCGCCATCCTCAATCTGCCGGTCGACGGGCCCAACCACGCGGTGCCGGTGCTCGCTGGCCAGCTGCGGGAGCACTGAGATGCACCAACAGGGGCAGACCGCGCTCATCGACCGACTGCGCGAGGCACCGATCGTTCATGATCGCCAACAGGCGGCCCGCGTTCTGGCCGAGCTCGCCGAGCGCGCCCATCAGGACGCAGCGCTGGCGCCCTTGGCGGCCAGCATGAAGCTTGCGCCCGTGCGCAACCTGCTGGCGGGGATCTTCGGCGCCTCCTCGTTCCTGACCGCCGTGATCGAGCGCGATCCCCAGCGCCTGCTCGGCGCGCTCCTTGCCACACCCGAGGCGCACTTCGACGCGCTTTGCCGCGCGGCGACCGATGCCACCGCCGGCGCGGCGAACATGGCCGATGCTATGCGCGCCTTGCGCCACTTCAAGACCGAGATCGCACTGTTGACCGCGCTGTGCGATCTCGGTGGCGTCTGGCCGGTGATGAGCGTGACGAGGCGCCTTGCCCAGGCCGCCGACGCCGCCGTCGCCGTCGCCGTGCGCTTCTTGTTCCGCCAGGCGCTCGACCGCGGCGATTGGCTGTCCGGCGAGCCCGATGGCTATATCGTTTTGGCCATGGGCAAGTACGGGGCCTTCGAGCTCAACTACTCCTCCGACATCGACCTGATTGTCTTTTACGATCTGGCGCGCATCAAGCTGCGCGGGGGCCTCGAGGTGCAGACCTTCTTCGTGCGCCTGACGCGCGACCTCGTGCGCCTTTTGCACGAACGCACCGGCGAGGGCTACGTGTTCCGCACCGACCTGCGCCTGCGCCCGGATCCGGGCGCAACGCCGCTTGCCCTATCGACCGATGCCGCGTTCAACTACTACGAAAGCTTCGGCCAAAACTGGGAGCGCGCGGCCTTGATCAAGGCGCGCGCGGTTGCCGGCGACCTCGCCGCGGGCGCGCGCCTGTTGCATGATCTGGCGCCCTTCATCTGGCGCAAATACCTCGACTTTGCCGCCATCGCCGACATTCATGCCATGAAGCGGCAGATCCATGCCTTTCGTGGCTTTGGCAAAATTGGCGTCGCCGGCCACGACATCAAAGTCGGTCGCGGCGGCATCCGCGAGATCGAATTCTTCGCCCAGACCCAGCAGCTGATTGCCGGCGGACGCCAGCCGGAGCTGCGTGCCTCCGAGACGCTCACCGCCCTCGAGCGCCTCGAACAGCGCGCCTGGATCACGCGCAACGCACGCCAGGACCTCGATCGTGCCTACCGGTTCCTGCGCCGCGTCGAGCATCGCCTACAGATGCTGGCCGACGAGCAGACCCAGACCCTGCCCGACGATCCCTCGAAGCTCGCGGCTTTCGCCAATTTCTGCGGCTTTGCCGACAGCGCCAGCTTTGCCGCGCGCCTGACCGAAGAGCTGGAACGTGTGCAGACCCACTACGTTCGCCTGTTCGAGCACAGCCCCGAACTCTCGCGCGGCGGCAGCAACATGGTCTTTGCCGGTGAGGCCGATGATCCAGCCACGCTCGCAGCCCTTGCCGCGCTCGGCTACACCCGTGCCGCCGATGTCATTGCCGGGGTGCGCGGCTGGCATCACGGACGCTACCCGGCCGTGCGCACAGCGCGCGCCCGCGAGCTGCTCACGGAAATGCAACCGATCCTGATCGAGGCGCTGGCCAAGACGGCCAACCCCGATCTGGCCTTCATCGGTTTCGACCGTTTCCTGTCCGAGCTTCCCTCCGGCGTGCAGCTGTTCTCCCTGCTCAAGCAAAACCCAAGCCTGATCCAGCTGATCGCGCAAATCATGGGCTCGGCGCCGCGTTTGGCGCGCATCTTGGGCAAGCGACGTCGCGTCTTGGACGCGGTGCTGGCGCCCGGCTTTTTCGGCAACCTGCCGAACCGGGAGGAGCTGGCCGCCATCGTTGCCGGCGAGTTGCGCGAGGCGCGTGATGTCCAGGACGCCCTCGACCGGGCCCGCCTCGTTGCCAACGAGCAGGCGTTCCTGATCGGCGTGCGGGTGCTGACGGGGAGTATTGGCGCCAGCCAGGCCGGCGGGGCCTATGCCCAGCTCGCTGAGTGTATGATCCAAGCCATGCAGGAATTGGTCGAGCGCGAGATGGCGCGCGCGCATGGCCAGGTGCCCGGGGGCGCCGCCGTGGTCGTTGCCATGGGCAAGCTCGGCGGCCTCGAGATGACCGCCGCCTCCGATCTCGACCTGATCGTGATCTACAATTTCGACGCCGATGCGATGCAATCCGACGGCGCCCGGCCGCTGCCGCCCACGCAGTATTTTACCCGCTTCACCCAACGCCTCATCAGCGCCTTCACGGCCCAGACCGCCGAAGGCCAGCTCTACGAGGTCGACATGCGGCTGCGGCCTTCGGGCCAGAAGGGGCCCGTTGCCACCCAGCTTTCGAGCTTCGTTCACTACCAGGCCGGCGAGGCCTGGACTTGGGAGCACTTGGCCTTGACGCGGGCGCGCGTGGTTGCTGGCGCACCCCAGCTCAAGGTTGTGGTAGAGGCCGCCATCGCCGATATCCTCAAGCGGCCGCGCGATCGGACCAAGATTGCCGCCGACGTGCGCAGCATGCGCTCCCGCATCGAGCGCGAAAAAGGCAGCAAGGACCTCTGGGATCTCAAGCAGGTCCGCGGCGGTCTGGTCGATCTGGAGTTCATCGCCCAGTACCTGCAACTCGTGCATGCCGCCGAGCAGCCCGACGTACTCAGCCAAAATACCCGGCAGGCGCTAAGCAACCTCGAACGCGCCGGCTGCCTGCCGCTGCCGGCCGCCGATGCGCTGCTGCCGGCGGCCCGCCTCCTCAACAATCTGACGCAGGTGTTGCGCCTTTGCCAGGACGGACCGTTCACGCCGAAAACGGCTCCGGACGGCCTGAAACTGCTGCTGGCCCGGGCCGGCGATGCCCCGGATTTTCCGAGGCTTGAGGCCGAATTGGCAGCCCGTGAGCTCAGCATTGCCGCCCTGTTCGACCAGTTGGTGGTCTAGGCCGGGCGACAGCAAAAAGGCGATCCGGCCCCGTCTCGCGGTGGCCCCGAGGTGGGGTAGCGGCGGCAAGCATGGGCTTGCCGCTCAAGGGCTTGGGTGCGACGGAACCCCTACGCTCCCCGCGTTTAAGGCACTCAAGGGTGAGCCTGCGCCCCCTCGATCGGCCCCTGCGAATTAAGGTAGGCTGCTGCTGGGGGCAAGAGGTTCGATCCCCTGGGAAGCGTCGCCTTCGGGGTGGCAGCTGGCGAGGCATGAGCGTGCTAGCGCGCAAGAGTGAGCCGGGCCCGGTCCTGCGGTCCGAGCCGGAAGAGGCCGAGGCAGAAGCGTCCTTGCTGGCGCGGGTGGCGGCCGGCGAAGCGCCGGCCTTTCGTGGTCTGGTCGACCGGCATTTACCGACCGTTCTAGCCATTGCCAGGCGCATGTTGAAGGACGACGCAGAGGCCGAGGACGTGGCACAGGAGACGATGCTGAGGCTTTGGCGCAATGCCGCGGGGCTGGAGCTGGGCCCTGGCGGCGTACGCCCTTGGCTGCGGCGGGTTGCCTCCAACCTCTGCATCGATCGGGTACGCGCCGGCCGCAGCACCTCGGTGGTCGACGAACTGCCCGAGCAGGCGGAACCTGCCGGCCAGGTGCGGCACCTGAGCGAACGCGAGTTGAAGGGGCGCGTGGATCTGGCGCTCAAGGCGTTGCCCGAACGCCAGCGCCTGGCGCTGACGCTGTTTCACTACGAGGGCATGAGCCAAATCGAGGTTGGCCAGGTGTTGGGAATTTCGGACGAGGCCGTCGAATCGCTGTTAGCTCGCGCGCGCCGCTCGCTGAAGATGTCACTAAAGGACGAGTGGCAAAGCCTCATGCCCGAAAACGAGGTCTAGGACGGATGCAAAAAAACAGGTGCTGAGATGATAAGCTTGGGCAACACCATGACACTTCCAGAATTCGAGCGGTTGCTCGAGATCTACGGGAGTGACCGCACGCGCTGGCCGGTGGAAGCGCGGGCGAGCGCGGGACAGTTGACGGCACGCGATCCGGCGGCCTGCCGGCTGCTGCTCGAGGCGGAGGCGCTCGACCGCATCCTGGAACGCGCCCCGCTTCCCTCCCTTGCCAGCGAGGCCGCACTCGCCGAGCGCATCGTTGTCGCGGCCCAGCGCTCCCCGCGCATGGTGCGCACCGGCGATGCCGTGGCGAGCGCGAGCGACGGGGCTTCGAAACCGACGACGGGCGCAGCCGCGGCTTCGGTGATCCGGCTGCCCGATCGACGGCGCTGGTTCAACGGTAGTCCGGCGGGCCGCGCCGCCGGTTTGTTGGCCGCCTGCCTGATGCTTGGCATTTTCCTCGGCGCCTCGGCCGTACCGCAGCCGGTCATACCGGCATTGGAGGAGTTCACCGGCATTGCGATCGGTAACAGCAACTCGACGCAGGCGCTCGACCCGTTTGATGAGGACTTGCTATGAGCGACACTGGTATCAGGGCGGGGAAGGGTGCTTGGCAGCTGCCGCGTTGGAGCATGCTGCTGCTGATTGCCTCCTTGGCGTTCAACCTCATCGTCGTTGGCCTGGTGGCGGGCTCGATCTGGAGGGTTCGGGCGCATCAGCCGCCGATCCGGGGCGTCACCCCCAACCTCTTGGGCTACGCCGCCTCCCTGCCCCTGGAGCGGCGCGATCTGATTTGGACGGCGACGGCCGAGCAGCGTCAACAGATTCGGCCATTTCGTCGCGACATTCGCGCCGCCCGCGAGGAGGTGATGCACGCGATTGCCACCGAGCCATTCGATGGCGAGAAGTTCGCGGCCGCGCAGGGCCGGCTGGCCGAGGCCTACAACCGCGCCCGCGCCGCCGTGCTGGATCTCGATCTCAAGATCGCCGTTGAGTTGACGCCTGAGGAGCGTCGCGCCTTTCCCGCCTGGCGCGAGCAACGCCGGCCGTCCGGCCAGAATCTGCTCGACGAGCCCGATCGGCAGGTGAATGGCCACAACCAGCAGACGAAATAGGCGGCCGACCCACAGGGGCCGCTGTCGTCGAGGCGGCGCCCGCAGCGTGTCGTTGTGCGCTCCCCCGCCTGGGACCAAACATCTAGCCCTGCAACGGAAAGCGAACGAGGGCCGACCAGCCGCGCGCGCCGGTCGAGCACTCTAGGCTTGCACCCTGCGACTTGAGCAGCAGGCGCGCCAGGATGACGTGCAAGGTGGCGCCGCCGGCCGCGTCGGTGCCGCCCAGCCCCGGGGCACAAAGTTCAAGCCCGCCGCCTGGACCCGCTCGGGCAAGGATCTCGAAGCTGTCGATCCCCGGTCGGGCCTGGGCGGCGTGGCGCAGGAGATGCTGCAAGGCCTGGACGGTGGCGCGGCGCTCACAGCTGACGGCGAAGCCGTCGCAGCCGCTGAGCTTGAGCCCGGCGCCGGCTTCGACGCCCTCTGCGGCTTCGCTGATGAGCGCGCTCAAGGCGACGCGCTCCCGGTGCCCGCGCGTGCGATCGGTCATCAAGGCTGTCATGGCTTCGGTAACCGCCAGCGCATCCTCCGATGATTTGAGCAGTCGCCCTCCGCTTTCGCAGATGTGGTGGGCGTATTCCTGGTAGCGGCGGTTGCCGAGCGGGCCGTGCAACTCGCGCGCCATGGCCTCGGAGAAG
>DATMZT010000178.1:0-31677 GCA_035573335.1 Hyphomicrobiaceae bacterium
GGCTCCTATTATGACAAGCTCGGCGTGGCCAAGGCGGTGGCCTACTGCGCCTCGAAGGCGGCGGTCGGCGCCATTACGCGCTGTCTGGCGGTGGAATGGGCGGCCGACAACATCCGCGTCATCGACGTGGCGCCGGGCTACATCGCCACCGAACTCAATGCCAAATTCCGCGCGGGCGATGCCACCCAACGCTGGATCAAGCAACGCATCCCCGTCGGCCGGGCCGGCACGCCTGCGGAGATCGGCCGGCTGGTAGCAATGCTCTTTACCTCGGACATCTCCTATCTCACGGGCGAGACAATCTATATCGACGGCGGCTTGGGGATGAACCAGTGAGGCGCGGCCGCCTCGTCGCTTGACCCGAGGGCGGGCTGATCGCACAGTGCAGCAAGCGAGCCAAGAGGTGGAACATGCCCCGCCACAAATCCTACATTCCCCATGGCGTCATTCCGGCGGTGCTGCTGCCTTTCGACGCCGAGCTGGCGATCGACGAAGCAAGCTTCCGCAAGCATTTGCGCGACGTGGCGGCTACCGCCGGCATTACCGCCATCACCATCAATGCGCATTCGACCGAGGTGGCCTCCTGTAGCTTCGAGGAGCAACGTCGCGTCCTCGAAATCGCGCAAGACGAAATCGGTGCCCGGCTGCCGCTGATCAACGGCATCTGGGCTGACGGCAGTCTCGAGGCCGCTCGCCTCGCCCGCATGGCGCAAGCGGGCGGGGCCTCGGCGCTGCTGGTGTTTCCGCCCGCCCCCTTCACGCTTGGCCAGTCAGCGGCCATGGCGATCGCGCACTTCAAGCGCATTGCCGAGGCGACGGAGCTACCGCTGATCGCCTTCCAGTATCCGCTCGCCACCGGTCAAGGCTATCCGCCCGATACGCTCTTGAAGATGTGCGAGGAAGTACCCTCGATCCGCGCCATCAAGGACTGGATCGGCAACGCGCCAGCGCATGAGTGGCACGTACGCACCCTGCAAAGCCTGGCGCGGCCGGTGAATGTGCTCTCGACCCATAGCGCCTGGCTGTTCGCTTCGCTGGTGCTCGGCTGCAACGGCCTCTTGTCGGGCAGCGGCAGCGTTATCCCCGACCTGCAGAGCGCCCTCTTCAAGGCCATCAAAGACAATGATCTGGCCGCGGCCAAGCGCCTCAACGACCGCATCGAACCCTTGATGCGTGCCTTCTACGCCGATCCGTTCGTCGACATGCACAACCGCATGAAGGAGGCGCTGGTGCTGCTCGGCCGCATCCCGCGCGCCTATGTGCGGCCGCCGCTGGTCAAGCTCCAGCGCGCCGAAATCGCCCGCATCCGCCAGGGTCTGATCGATGCAGGGCTGTTGGCAAAGGATGCCGGCCGCGACGCGGCCTGAGATCAAGACCAGAAACGGCATTGTTCCATTTGCAGCAGGGGACGCCTCACGCCATGCCCGGCATTCTCGCCGTTTTCAACGATTGCGCGCCGGAAGGGCGCCAGCATTTTGAGACCTGGTACACCCGCGAGCACCTACAGGAGCGCGTCGGCGTGCCGGGCTTTCGCTTCGGCCGGCGCTACCAGCTGTTGACCGGTGGCGACCGGCAGTTTTGTGCCTTTTACGAGGTGGACGAGCCGGCCGTGCTCAACTCGGACGTCTATCTCGGCCGGCTCAACGACCCGACGCCCTGGACACGGCAGGCGATGACATCGTTCCGCAACATGGTGCGCACGGTCTGCGACGTTCGTGCGGCGGCAGGGGACCTGATCGGCGCGCACGCCGTCATCCTGCGGGCAGACGAAGCCATGCTGCCGACCGCGGCCGCGGCTGACTGGGTCACGCAGTTGGCGTTGCAAGTGGGCATCGCGCGCGTTGAGCTCTGGACCAGAGCGGCGCAGCAGACCAACCCCGACACCGCCGAAATGAAGAGCCGCGGCAAGGATCGGCTCGCCGCCGGGGTGGTGCTGGTCGAGTGCCTGCGCCGCGCCGATGCCGATCGCGTCATGCGCGAGCTCGAGGATCCGCCGGCGGCGCTTGGCATCTCGGGCGAGGTTGCCCTCGGCATCTACGCGTTGTTGTGTATCTACCAGCCGGGGCGCTGAGCGCCGGCCGGAGCCGCAGCGCGCCGGGCTTGCGTCGGGCCCGGGTGGAGAGAACCTTTGAGACTTCTTTGCGTCGCGCACGTTGCCGAGCGCAACATCGCCCGCGCATTTTGCGACTGCCGGCGCGGTTCGCTGGCCGCTCCGACAAAAGTGCTGCCGCGCCTTGGGCCTAGCGCAGCTTGAAGCGCTGGATTTTGCCGGTGGCGGTCTTGGGAAGCGTGTCGACAAAATCGATCCAGCGCGGATACTTCCACGGTCCGGCCTGCGTCTTCACCAGCTCCTTCAGCTCGTCCTCAAGACCATTAGCCGCGACCTTGCCGGGTTTTAGCACAATAAAGGCCTTGGGCTTCAGCAGGCCGTCGCCGTCTGCCTTGGGCACGACCGCGGCTTCCATCACCGCGGCGTGACCCACGAGTGCGCTCTCCACTTCGAAGGGCGATACCCAGATCCCCGAGACCTTGAACATGTCGTCGGTACGCCCCTGGTAGGTAAAGAAGCCCTCGGCGTCGCGGATGTACTTGTCGCCTGTGCGGGTCCAGCCGCCTTCGAAGGTGGCGCGGCTCTTTTCGCGCTGGTTCCAGTAGCCCTCCGAATGGGTGGCGCCGCGCACGAGCATCTCACCCACCTCGCCATCGCCGATCTCGCTCCCTTGCTCATCGACAAGGCGGATCTCGTAGCCCGGCACCGGTTTACCGGAGGTCCCGTACTTGAGACCGGCGGCGCTGTTGCAGACGTACTGGTGCAACATCTCGGTGGAACCGACGCCGTCATAAAGGTCGACCCCGAACTTGGTGCGGAATGCCCTTCCCACCTCGGCGGGCAGCGCCTCGCCGGCCGAGACGCACACGCGCAGACGCTGCGCGCACTTTTCGGGCGTGCCCTCCGGATAGGCGAGCATCGCCGCATAGAGCGTCGGCACCCCAAAGAAGAACGTCGGCTGATGCTGCTCGAGCGTGCGGAACACCAACTCCGGCGTCGGGCGATCGGGCACCAGTACGGTGCTAGCACCGACCGACATGGGAAACGACATGGCATTGCCCAGGCCGTAGGCAAAGAACAGCTTGGCGGCGGAGTAAACCAGATCGTCTTCGCGCATGCCGAGACACTGCTGGCCGCACAGGCGCGCCGTTTCCATGAGGCTCGAGTGCACGTGACGCACGCCCTTCGGCATGCCGGTGGAACCTGACGAGTAGAGCCAGAATGCGGTCTCGTCACAGCAGGTATCGGCGGCCTTGCATGCTTTCGCCTGTAGATCGAGCTCAGCGCGGAAGGCCAGGGCGAACGAAGGTGTTTCACCGCCGCAGACGAAGATGTGCTTGAGGCAGGGGAGCTGCCCCAGAATCGGCTTGATGACCGGCAGCAGCGGCGCCGAAATGAACAGCGCCTTGGCGCGGTTGTCGGCGAGAATGTAGGCATACTGTTCGCTCGTCAGCAGCGTATTGAGCGCCACCGGGATAACGCCGGCCTTGATGGCGCCCCAGAACACGACGGGAAAATCGACGGTATCGAAGAGCAGCAGGGCGACGCGCGACTCGCGCGGAACGCCGTAGGTGGCGAGCAGGTTGGCCATTTGGTTGCACCGGGCGGCAAGCGCGCCGTAGGTCAACCGTTCATGGGGATCGATAAAGACGGTCTTGTCGCCGCGTCCCTCGGCGACGTTGCGGTCGACCATGTCGACGGCGGCATTGTAAAGGCGCGGGTAGCTCATTGGTCCTCCCATCGGCGGTCGCGTCTCGCCGACTGCCAATCCGCCAAGCTGGCGGCACGTTTTTTCTGCATCATACTGCAAGCGTTGCCGAATTACAGGGGGCTGCCACCCGTCGGCGCCCGACGAAAGGTGTAGTATAATGCAGAAACGATCGTTAGCACCCGCCCCCGGCGATAGACGAGACGATGGCGACAATCCCTGAGATTGGCCCCGAAGGCCGGCGCGGTACGGCTCCCGTCGAGGAGGCCTACCTCAAGCACGTTGGCGAGCGCGTCCGCATCGGCCGGGCGCGGCGGGGCATGTCGCGCAAGAGCCTTTCGAAGGCCTCCGGTGTCTCCGAGCGCTACCTCGCCGAATTGGAGCGCGGCGCCGGCAATGCCTCCCTGCTGGTGTTGCGACAGATCGCCGAAGCGCTGGGTCTGGAAATGGCGGCGCTCGTCAGCGAGCGCCCGGAGCTGCCGCTCGAACTCAGGCTCGCCATGCACCAGCTCGAGCGGCTGTCGCCCGGTGAGCTCGCCCAAGCCCGGCATCTGATCCAGCAGCGCTTCGAGGCGCACGGCAAGACCAGCGACGGGCGCATTGCCCTCGTAGGGCTGCGCGGTGCTGGGAAGACCACGCTTGGCCGACGCGCCGCAGAACAGCTCAACATGCCTTTTGTCGAGCTCGACCGAGAAGTGGAGCGGGCGAGCGGCATGGAGTTGTCCGAAATCTTTTCCATGCACGGGCAGGGCATGTTTCGCCGTCTGGAGCGCCAGTGTCTCGAGACCATTGTGGCGCGCTTCGAGCGGGCGATGATCGCCACCGGCGGCAGCCTGGTGACGGAACCGGCCACCTATGATCTCTTGCTCTCGACTTGCTTTGTGGTGTGGCTCAGTGCAACCCCCGATGAGCACATGAGCCGAGTGCTGGCGCAGGGCGACTTGCGTCCGATGGCGGATGGCCCTCAGGCGATCGATGATCTCAAGGCGATCCTGGAGAGCCGCACGCCGCTTTACGCCAAGGCCAATGCGGAAGTGATGACCAGCGGCAAGGCCGAGGCCGAGGCGCTGGCGGCGCTCGTGGAGAGTATCAGCGGCGCAAATGTGCGGCTCCGCGCCGCCTCCGTAGCGGCACTGCACGACTAGACTTGCGCAAGCGTGCGCTTCCGGCTCAGCATGGCGTCGCCTTTCGGCAAGGTGCAATTGGGTAAGAGCGAGGAGACAAGATCCATGGCCAAGCCCCGCAAAGTGATCATTACCTGTGCCGTCACGGGTTCTATTCACACGCCCTCAATGTCACCGCATCTGCCGATCACGGCTGAGGAAATCGCCGATGCCGCCGTTGCCGCCGCGGAGGCCGGCGCCGCCGTCGTGCATCTGCATGCCCGCAATCCCAAGGACGGTCGGCCGGATCAATCGCCAGACGCCTTCCAACCCTTCCTCAAGGTCATCAAACAACGCTCGGGCTGCGTTGTTAACATCACCACCGGCGGCGCCCCCAGCATGACGATCGAGGAGCGCGTGCGGCCCGCGGCCGTCTTCAAGCCGGAGATTGCCAGCCTCAATATGGGCACCATGAATTTCGGCCTGTTTCCCATGTTGCAGCGGCAGAAGGAATTCAAATACGACTGGGAGAAGCCTTACCTTGAGGCCTCCAAGGCGGGGATGTTCAAGAACACGTTTGCCGATATCGAGTACATCCTCACCACCTGCGCCAACAACGGCTCGCGCTTCGAGATCGAGTGCTACGATATCGGTCATCTGTATACCTTGCGCCACTTCGCCGACCGCGGCGTCGTCAAGCCGCCGTTCTTCATCCAATCGGTGTTTGGCATTTTGGGTGGCATCGGCCCGCATCCGGAGGACGTCTTGCACATGAAGCGCACGGCCGATCGTCTGTTCGGCGATCAATATCATTGGAGCGTGTTGGGCGCCGGCCGCAACCAGATGTCGATTGCGGCCATGTCGCTCGCGATCGGTGGCAATGTCCGCGTCGGCATGGAAGATTCGCTATGGATCGGCCCCGGCCAGCTCGCCCGCAGTAACGCCGAGCAAGTCACCAAGGTACGCCAAATCATCGCCGGGCTGGGCCTCGAGGTCGCCTCCAGCGATGAGGCCAGAGAGATCCTGGAACTCAAGGGCGGCGATAAGGTGGCCTTCTAAGCGCCAAGGCGCCGCGGGCGGACGGGCGCGGTTGGCAACCCCAAGACCGGGTTGCGCCTGCCGGGCCTAACCGATCTCACCTGCCCCAAAGCGATATTTGCGCGAGCAGAACTCGCAGGTGACGCTAATAGCACCGTCCGCTTCGCGCATGTCGGCCAGCTCGTCGGGCCCGAAACGCTCGAGAAACAGCTGGATGCGCTCGCGCGAGCAGCGGCACACGGCCGCCACGGGGGTCGATGGCGTCACGCGAACGCCCTCCTCGTGGAACAGCCGATAAAGCAAACGCTCCGGCGAGAGCGTCGGATCGAGCATTTCGTGGTCTTCCACGGTCGCGGCCAGATGGCGCGTGCGGTTCCAATCCTCATCGTCCTCCCCCTCAAGGGAAGCATCGCGCGCCTCATCGCTCGACGGGCTGCGCTTGCCGCCTGCCTGCGGCAACTTCTGGATCAGCAAGCCGCCGGCGCGCCAGCGCCAGGCCGGCGCCAACTGGGGGCCGGCGGGCCCGTAGTGGCGGGCGACGGCCAGCCGAATGAAGGTGGGCAGCTGTTCGGACTGGCGAAAATAGGTATGCGCCACTTGCACCAACGGCTCGCGCTCGATGGCCACGATGCCCTGATAGGTATTCTTGTCACCGGTGGGGTCGATGGTCATGGCGACGTGACCGGAGCCCAAAAGGGCGCCCTGGTCGCCACGCCCCTGCGCCTTGGCGAGCACCGCGTCCTTCTTGTCGTAATTGGCATAGCCACGCACGTTGCCCGGCGAAACGTAATCGGCGACGAGAAAGTCGAGGGCACCGTCGGTCTTGGTCTGCAGGATAAACTTGCCCTGGGTCTTCAGCGCGCTGCCGAGCATGGCGGTGAGCACCAGCGCCTCGCCAAGCGCATAGCTAACCGGCTCCGGATAGCTGTGGCCCGACAGCACGGTATCGATGGCGGGGCCCAAGCGCACCACGCGCCCGATCACATCCGACTTCACCGTGCGAAAGGGCAGCACGAGGTCGTCGGCGGGCAGCGAGGAGGGTGTTCTGCCGGCATCGGGCATCAATTGACCCCAAGGCACCAGGCCAGGATCGCCTTTTGTGCGTGCAGACGGTTCTCAGCCTCCTCCCACACCACCGACTGCGCCCCGTCGATGACGCTGGCGTCCACTTCAAGCCCGCGATAGGCGGGCAGGCAATGCATGAAAATCGCATCCTTGTGGGCCTGGCGCAGCAAGCTCTCGTCGACCGCATAGGGCCCGAGCAACTGCTTGCGTCGCGAGGCCTCGTGCTGCTGGCCCATCGACACCCAGGTGTCGGTGACGACGCAATCGGCGCCCGCGACGGCGTCCTGGGGGTCCTCAGTTAGGTAAACGTCACCACCCGCTTGGCGCGCCCACTCGAGCACCGACCGTTCCGGGTTGAGCTGCGGCGGACAGGCAAGCGCGAGCTTGAAGTCGAAGCGGGCGGCCGCCTGGATCCAGGAGGCAGCAACGTTGTTGCCATCTCCCGTCCAGGCCACCTTGCGACCTTTGATAGGCCCGCGCGCTTCCTCGAATGTCATAATATCCGCGATGATCTGGCAGGGATGCGTGCGATCGGTGAGGCCATTGACTACGGGCACCGACGCGTGCTCGGCAAATTCCATCAACGTCTCGTGCTTGTTGGCCCGGATCATGATCGCATCGACGTAGCGGGAAATGACCTTGGCCGTATCCGATATGGGCTCGCCGCGCCCGACCTGCAAGTCCGTGTGGTTGAGCGCGATGGTTTGTCCGCCAAGCTGACGCATGGCAACGTCGAAGGATACGCGCGTGCGCGTGGAAGGCTTCTCGAAAATCAGCATCAGCACGGCCTCGGCGATGCCGGCAGGCTTAAGTTTCGCCGGCACGCGCTTTCCCGCCTTTTTCATGGCGTGACCCATGTCGACGATACGCCTCAGCGTGCCGGCATCGACGCGATCGATATCCAGAAAGTGCCGGGGTGCCATCGACATGGCGACGTCTCTCAAGAGCGCGCGCGCTCAAGGCGCCGGCTTGGCGAGGCGGCGCAAGGCGGCGCCGAACCTGCGCGTGCCTTCCATGATCTCCGCCTCCGTCACGTTGAGCGGCGGCAGCAGGCGCACGACATTGTCACCGGCGCCTACCGTCAAGAGCTTTTCGGCGCTGCAGGCATTGACGACGTCGCCGTAGGGCGGCTTGACCTTGATCCCGGTCAGCAGCCCGCTGCCGCGCACCTCCTCGACAAGGTTCGGAAACTCGTCCTTGATCCGGGCCAGCTCCTGCTTAAAGCGCAGGGCGACGGTCTGCACGTGGTCGAGGAAGCCCGGCTCGAGGATGGCATCGAGCACGGTGTTGCCGACCGCCATGGCAAGCGGATTGCCCCCGAAGGTCGAGCCATGGGTTCCGGCCACCATACCCTTGGCGGCCTCGTTGCTGGCCAAAAAAGCCCCAACCGGAAAGCCGCCACCGATGCCCTTGGCGATGGCCATTACGTCCGGCGTCACGCCGGACCATTCGTGGGCAAACAGCTTGCCCGTCCGACCCATGCCGCTTTGAACCTCATCCAGGATCAGCAACAGGCCATGCTTGTCGGCGAGTTGGCGCAGCGCCTGCAAAAACTGCAGGTCCACGACGCGGACCCCGCCTTCGCCTTGCACCGGCTCGACCATGATCCCGGCCGTGTGGGGGCCGATGGCTTTTGCAACCGCCTCCAGATCGCCGAGCGCAATGAGATCGAATCCATCGGCAGGCTGACCGAAACCCTCCAAGTGCTTTTCGTTGCCGGCCGCGGCAATGGTGGCGAGTGTACGCCCGTGAAAGGCCCCCTTGAAGGTGATGATCCGCCAGCGCTCCGGGGCGCCATTGGCGAAGTGATAGCGGCGGGCAAGCTTGATGGCACCCTCGCAGGCTTCCGCGCCTGAGTTACAAAAGAAGACCTTGTCGGCGAAGGTCGCCGCGCACAGGCGCTCGGCCAGCCGTTCCTGGCCGGCGACGCGATAAAGGTTGGAAGAGTGCCACAGCTTGTGCGCCTGCTCGGTGAGCGCGGCAATCAACTTCGGGTGCGTGTGACCCAAGGCGTTCACGGCCACGCCGCTGGCAAAATCCAGATAGCGCTCGCCGCTTGTCGAGATCAGCCAGGCGCCCTCACCCCGCTCGAACACCACGTTTTGGCGGGCGTAGGTCGGCATCACGGCGGCGGAGGGGGACGAGGTCGCGGCGGACGGTTTGCTCGGGGAATGCTTGGCGGATTGGTGGGCGGTGCTTGACATGACAGAGACCTATCTCGTGACAGACAACGAAAAAAGCCGCGCTTAGGCGCGGCGCTGTTTGACGATCCGGCAACGGTTCGTCATCGCAGCCGCGCGAACGCGCGAGCACCAAGACGTCGGTTGCGTTGGAACGCATAGGTCATGGCGCTTTTATGAGGCTGGCGGCAGGCGGTGTCAATGCCGTGCGAGCCCAGGCCGCGCGCTGCCGGCAAAAAACGAGGGCCGGGAGCCGCCTTGGCGCTCCTGGCCCTCTCCCCGCTGCTTGCGGCAAACCCCTCGTCGGGGGCAAACAAATGTCTAGACGGCAACCTTCAATTTGCTTGTGGCTGGTTGCCCGGCGGGCTCGCGGGGCGCCGCAACGGGCTCCACGCTGCCCGGGGCGACCACCAGCATTGGCACCGGCACCTCGCGATCGCGGCGGCGCGGCTGCGGCGGCTGGAAGGCGCGCCGGGCGTGAAATTCGCAGTAGGGTAAGCCTGTTACCTTGCCCTTGCCGCAGAAGTGGAAGTCCGCATGCTGGGGATCACCGATTGGCCAGCGGCAGGAGATTTCGGTCAGGGTCTGAATGTATTTGCGCTCATTGGCGGGGATCTCGAGTTCCTCGGCCGGCGGCGTGTAGGGTTCGGTGTCGCCCAGGTAGAGGTTGCGCAGCGCGGGGTTGCCGATGTTGGCAAACCGCGGCTTCATGAGGCGCTTGGCCGATTGCGCGCGGGCGCGTGGCCGATGCGACTTCATGCGCGAGGTGGTGGCGCGACCCGACAGGCCCAGGCGATGCACCTTGCCGATCACGGCATTGCGGGTGACGCCGCCGAGACGCCCCGCAATCTGGCTGGCGCTGAGGCCGTCGGCCCACAGCTTTTTCAAGAGTTCGACGCGTTCATCGTTCCAGGCCATGCCCTGGTTTCTCCCGTGTGCGCAACGGCTGAACCCGACGCGACTTGCGCAGATTCCGGCCTACTCCGGACGAGCCTGGAAAGACGATCGGGTGCGCAAAGGAGAGCACTCGAACGCCAGCAGCCAGACCGGCCGACGATCAACGCGAGACTGATGGTGACGCTGAACCTGGAAGTACTGACGCGTACTGCTCAATGGCCCGCACACAACGGTGTGCGACTACGCGTACCTGCCGACCGAACTTGGCCATCGCCTGTTGAACGCGAGCGATCGCTCATCGGCAGCCCGGGAAGATTACTATGGGGTTAACGGACATCTCAAGGCCGTGACCCGCGAATCGAACAGCAAGGTTGGAAGACGTGGCAGGCTCGCCACACGCGGCGCTACAACCTGTTGATAGTCGCATTCCCCAGTTGCATCGACCAGCGCGTCCTTCTGCGGCCCCGGGGACGTTGGCGCGGGCGGGCGGACCTACAAAGCCGGCAGCGGGCGACAATGACATGACGGGTTGGCGCCGGGGGTTTGCCTGCCGCGGCAGGGCGCGGGCTGCGGCCTTGGTCGGCCCGCTGCACGCGCTGGGCTTGGCTTGGGTTTGGCGCTCGAAGGATTGGGTCCGCCGCTGGTCCGATCCCGGCGCGCGCGTCAATCGCTTGCGGCCGGCAGGATCGCCGCAAACGTCGAGCCGAAGCCGAGCTTGGATGTGATGATCAGCTCGCCGCGATGCCGATTGAGAATGTGCTTGACGATGGCAAGCCCGAGACCGGTTCCGCCTTTCTCGCGGCTTGCCGCGACGCTGATCCTATAGAAACGCTCGGTCAGCCGCGGCAGGTGCTCAGGTGCAATGCCTGGGCCATCGTCTGTAACCGACAAGACAAAGCGGGCGCCGCGACCGCCTGCTTTCGGCTCATGGGCAATCTCGACGCCGATACGCCCTCCCGGCTTGCCGTACTTCAAGGCGTTCTGAATGAGATTTTGCAGGAGTTGGACGATTTCGTCGCGATCGCCGCGGATGCTGGCCGGGGTCGGAAACTCCCTCAACTCGATGCTCGCCCCGGCGGCACCGGCAATCGGCTGCAGGGTCTGGATGACGTGGCTGGCCGCCTCGTTGAGATCGACCTGCTCCGCCGGCGTCAGGTGTTCGCGCATTTCGACGCGGCTGAGCGACAGCAGGTCGTCGATGAGGCGGGTCATGCGTTGGGCCTGCTCGCTCATGACCCCGAGGAAGCGATCGCGCGCCTTGGTGTCATCCTTAGCCGCGCCCTGCAGGGTTTCGACAAAGCCGCGCAATGAGGCGAGCGGCGTGCGCAATTCGTGGCTGGCATTGGCGACGAAGTCGGCGCGCATGCGCGCCAGCCGATCCTGCTCAGTCAGATCACGGATCGAAATCAGTAGGGTGGGAGCGGTCTCTGATCCGGTTTGATCCAGCGGCGCCAGCATCATCAGCAATCGCCGCTCGAGCGGCACCCGGGCGTGTAGCTCAACGACACGGGATTCCCGAGTGGCGAGCGCCTGCTCCACCGCGGCCAACAACTCGGGGTCGCGCACCATCGTGGTGATGTGTCCGCCTCGGCGGCGGGTGCCGAATAGGTCGCCGGCCATGCGGTTGGCATGCAAGATCTGACCAGCATCGCCGAGCACGATTGCAGGTTCCGGCACGGCATTGACGACGGCGCGCCACAACCTGTCGTCGGATGTCGATAGACCGCGCGGCTTGCTGCCGCCGCGCGGGTCCTCGGCCGGCCAAAAGGCCGCCCAGATCGCAACCAGGGCCAAGCCAACCACCGCTTGCATGGCCGACAAGGCACCGGTCAAAAAGAAGGCGGTGAGCAGGGCAGCCAGGATCAGCTCACGCTTGCGCGCCGCCAGACGGCCCAAGGCGGAGGCGTCGGCAATTTGCCGCCGCACACCTTGCCATCTGCGCGCGATCTGATCGTGCACTCGGTGCATCTGAAAAGTTGTTGTTGCGCCCAACCTAGCACAAAGCTCAACCTTGCTGCAGCGGATCGATTGCTTTGTCCATCGGAATTGCCGGACAGTCGGCCGGCGGCAGAAAATTGTGAGGTGACGGTGTGAGCAAGCCGGTTCAGGTGCCCATCGAGGCGGGCGCGTGGGGTGCCCGCCTTCGACCTTAACGACCCGCACCTGCCGCGCGAGATCGACGCGGCGGCACTGACGAGCGGTGGGTTTCCCTAGCATGAGAAGCTTGCAAAGAAGGTCTACGAGAGCGAGCTCGAGCTGCTGCAGATTGAATTGATCAAGCTGCATGCCTCATTGCAGACGCGCGGCGAACGCCTGCTCGTGTGGTTTGAGGGCCGCGACGCTGCCGGCAAGGGCTCGGCCATTAAGCGCTTCATGGCACACCTCAATCCGCCTCGCGCCCAGACGGTGGCGCTCAGCAAGCCGACCGAGGTCGAGGCTGGGCAATGGTATTTCCAGCGCTACGTGCCGCATTTGCCGGCCGTCGGCAGCATCGTCCTGTCGACCGTTCCTGGTACAACCGCGCCGGCGTCGAACGGGTGATGGGGTTTTTGTTCGGCCAACCAGTTGGCCGACTTTTTGCGCGAGCCACCCCAACGGGGCATGCCGACGCGCGAGGGCATCCACCTGTTCAAATTTTATCTCGACATCGGTCGACAACTGCAACTGAAGCGCTTTCACCGTCGCCGGCATGACCCTCTGCGCCGCTGGAAAATTACCCAGATCGATCTGGCGGCGATGGCCAAGTGGGACGACTACACCAAGGCCAAGGAAGATATGTTTCGCTTCACCCACACCGCCGCTTCGCCATGGACGGTGATTCGCGCCAACGACAAGCGCTGCACCCGCTTGGAGGCGGTACGCAGCGTGCTTTATAGGTTGGACTACGACGGCAAGAGGGAGGCGCTGGTTGCCAAACCCGACGCGCAGATCGTCGGATCGCGTCCCGATCTTCTCTACGGCACGGGCCAGACCTGAGGGGGCTTAGCCGCCAAGGGCGCGCACATGAGACGGAGGCGCGGCGCCAGTCGTCCTGTTGGCGCGGCCAGCGCATCCTTTTGGTCGCGCTGGCGAAATCCTGCCAGCCCGCAAGCGCACGTTGTCGCCGCGGGCCGAGCCCACGGCCGGTGATGCGATCTTGTGCGGCTTGGTTTTTTTCTGATCTGCTTGGCCCTGTGATCCGCTCGGCCCTGTGATTTGCTTGCCTTGAGCTTTTCGTCGCGACGCAGAGAAAAAGTAGAGAAATTATCGGGTGCGCCGCGCGCGCAAAAAATCTCGGTATTGTCAAAATTGCACACGGGCTCTGCCGTATTTGGGCGGGGCCTGGACAATCATCTGCCGCAATGATTCGCCATCTTACAGCATCGCCTCTCGGCTCGATCCACGGCGAGGCCACGGACACTAGCCCCCCAGCCCCCCGGGCCTCGTCGGCGGATCGAGCCAAATTAAAAAAAGCAACGAGGCACCAGGAAAAAACGACAAACTGCAACGGCCGGCGTCAGCTGGCCGATATTTTTTCCGGTCTGATTAGCTTTTCAAAAATGGTTCATCAGGGCGGCGCCGACGATCGGGCCGGCATGTCCCTGCTGCAAGAGGACGGCGCAGCGGTCGGCGCCCGGTCGCAGGATCGCTTGGCGTTGCAGCTCGACGGTCAAGGCCTTGCCGCTCCAGGAGCCGATCGGCATCAGCTCGCGCACCACGTTCGTGTAGGTGATCTTCTTGCCCTGGTTCTCGCCGCGCCCGATCGACACTTCCACCTTCGGCGATATGACGGCGAGCCAAAGCGTGGCGTCCTTCACTTGGGTGCCCGGCGGCGCCGCGCCGGCTTCCACGACCAGCTTGCCCTTGTCCTCCGACAGGCGAATGGGCACGCGCTGGGCCGCGACCGCCTTGCTGGTCTTGTCGATGGCCTGCAAAATTTGCCCCTCATCGCTGCCGTTGACGTGGGCAATACCATTGACGATGATTTGCGGCGTATAGATTGCCCCGTCACCGCGCGCCTTGGCGTAGGCGCGCTGACGTTCCGTGAACTTCGAATTCGCCAGCGTATCGCGCCAACCCAGGTAGTCCCAGTAGTCGACCGACAGCGACAGCGCCACCAATTCGCCCCGGTCCGCTAGCTGCGCCAGCAGCGCATCGGCCGCCGGACACGAGGAGCAGCCTTGGCTGGTATACAATTCCACCACCGCCGGTGCCGGCGGCCCCGCAGCGCCTGGCGTTGGGTTGGCTCCCTGCGGCTGAGCGATACCCGTCCCGCCGGCAAAACCAATGGCCAGGCCCAGGAGCGCAAGACATCGCATGAGGAAGTGTAATCCTTTTTCGAGCAACCCCGTCTCTTGCACTATCGGCATTTGTTCCTTCAATAGCGAGTCACGAATGGGTGAGCTTGGCCAAGGATTTCCACCTGGACCACGCTCAGTCAACGGATTGATTTAGGCGGCGTTTACCAGGTTGCGCAAGACGAACGGCAGAATGCCGCCGTGCCGGTAATAGCTGAGCTCTTCCTCGGTATCGATGCGGCATAACACGTCGAGCTGGCGGGACGTGCCATCGGCGGAGGTTATGGTTGTCAGCAGTTTTTGCCGGGGTTTGAGGTTTGCCACCCCGGCAATACTGATCTTTTCGTTGCCGGTTAGTCCCAATCCTTGCCACGACTGGCCTTCCTCGAGCACGAGCGGCAGCACGCCCATGCCAACCAGATTGGATCGGTGAATGCGCTCGAACGAACGCGCGATTACGGCGCGGATGCCGAGCAGGCGCGTGCCTTTTGCCGCCCAATCCCGGCTTGAACCGGTGCCGTATTCCTTGCCCGCGAACACGACCAGGGGCACGTCCTCCGCCTTGTAGCGCATGGCGGCGTCGTAGATCGACATCTGCTCGCCGGAAGGATAGTGGATCGTCAGGCCGCCCTCTTTGCCGCCGAGCAACATGTTCTTGATACGGATGTTGGCGAAGGTGCCGCGCATCATCACGTCGTGATTGCCGCGCCGGGCACCGTAGGAGTTAAATTCGGTCGGGCGCACCTGATGCTCGATCAGGTACAGGCCGGCGGGACCATCGCGTTTGATCGAGCCGGCCGGCGAGATGTGGTCGGTGGTGATGCTGTCGAGGAACAACCCGAGCACGCGGGCATCGACCACGTCGCTGATCGGCGGCGGATTGGCCGCCATGTTCTCGAAATAGGGCGGATGCTGCACGTAGGTGGAACCGGAGTTCCATTTATAGGTCAGCGTCGGCCGCGCCTTGCCCATGGCGCGCCATTTCGCGTCGCCTTCGAAGACGGCGCCGTAGCGCTGGGCAAACATCTGCGGCGTCACGCAAGTGCGAATGATCTCGGCGATTTCGGCGGAGCTCGGCCAAAGCTCTTTTAAATACACGGGACGCCCATCGCTTCCCGTGCCGAGCGGCTCGGAGGTAAGATCGCGGTTGAGTGTGCCGGCCAGGGCAAAGGCAACGACCAATGGCGGCGAAGCCAAATAGTTGGCCTTCACATCGGCATTGACGCGGCCTTCGAAATTGCGATTGCCGGAAAGCACCGCGGCCGCCACCAGATCGCCGGCGTGGATGGCCGCCGAAATATTCTCCGCCAGCGGGCCCGAGTTGCCGATGCAGGTGGTGCAGCCGTAGCCCGCCAGGTTGAACCCCAAGGCATCGAGGTCGTCCTGCAGCCCGGCCTTGGCAAGGTAGTCGGTCACGACCTGCGAGCCAGGCGCCAGCGAGGTTTTCACCCAAGGTGCGGGTCTTAGGCCTTTGGCGCGGGCATTGCGCGCCAGCAGTCCCGCCGCCACCAGCACGGAGGGATTGGAGGTATTGGTGCACGAGGTGATGGCGGCAATGACGACGTCGCCGTGGCCAAGGTCGTAACCGGCCCCCTTCACCTCGACGCGCAGCTTGGGATCTGCACCCTTGACGATATCGGGTAAGGCTTGCGCGAACTCGGACTTGGCGCGCGCCAGCGCCACCCGGTCCTGTGGCCGCTTTGGTCCGGCCAGCGAGGGCTCGACGGTGTCGAGGTCCAACTCCAGGACGTCGGTGAACACGGGCGCAATGTCGCCCTCGCGCCATAGGCCCTGCGCCTTGCAGTAAGCCTCGACCAGAGCGACGCGCTCGGGGCTGCGTCCCGTCGCCTTTAGGTATTTGATGGTATCGGCATCGATCGGGAAGAAGCCGCAAGTGGCGCCATACTCCGGCGCCATGTTGGCGATGGTCGCGCGGTCCTCGACCGAAAGGTGGTCGAGGCCCTGGCCGAAGTACTCCACGAACTTCTCCACGACGCCGCGCTTGCGCAGCATCTGCGTGCAGGTAAGCACGAGATCGGTGGCGGTGACCCCCTCCTTCAACCTACCCTTGAAGCCAAATCCGATCACCTCGGGGATGACCATGGCGACGGGCTGGCCAAGCATAGCCGCTTCCGCCTCGATGCCGCCGACGCCCCAGCCGAGCACGCCCAGCGCATTGACCATCGTGGTATGGCTGTCGGTCCCAACGCAGGTGTCGGGAAAGGCCATTTCGGTCCGGCCGGGCGTGATCCACACGCTTTGCGCCAGATATTCCAGATTGACCTGGTGGCAAATGCCGGTGCCCGGCGGCACCACGCGGAAGTTGTTGAAGGCCCCCGCGCCCCAGCGCAAGAACTCATACCGCTCCTTGTTGCGCTCATACTCGATCTCGACGTTCTTTGCGAAGGCATCGGCCGAGCCAAAGAAATCGACCTGAACGGAATGATCGATCACAAGATCGACGGGCACCAGCGGATTAATCTTGGAGGGATCGCCGCCCAGCGCTTTCATGGCATCGCGCATGGCGGCAAGATCGACGACCGCGGGAACGCCGGTGAAGTCCTGCATCAGCACGCGGGAGGGCCGATAGGCAATCTCAACGTTGGAGCTTTTCGTCTTGAGCCATTCGAGCACGGCGCGAATGTCCTCGGCCCTCACCGAGCGACCATCTTCGTGGCGCAGGAGATTCTCGATCAGCACCTTGAGGGAGAACGGCAGTCGAGACAACCCCGCCAGCCCGTTCTGCTCCGCGGCGGGAAGTGAAAAATACTCGAAGGACTTGGAGCCGACCTTCAGGGTCTTGCGGCACTTGAAGCTGTCGAGACTAACGGTGCTCATGAGCGGGCATCTCCTATCTGCGGGTCCGCGACTGTTGAAAGCGCGTTTCTGACCTGGCCTGGAGGCAAACCAGGGCCCTATATAAAATGGTTCTAATATGTGCGTTCGGGCCGGGGAAGCCCTTATGAAACTGATCGTCGACAAACTGTCCGTGCGGCGGGACGGCCGCGCGATCCTTGCCGACCTTTCCTTCACGGTCGAGCCGGGTTCGAGCCTGCTCTTGCTCGGCCCGAACGGTGCTGGCAAGACCACGCTCCTGCGCACCCTTGCCGGGCTGCTGCCGGCGACCGCGGGGCGCCTATGGCTGGAGGGCGGCAAATCCGAGCAAAGCGTGGGCGAGCTGTGTCACTACGTGGGCCATCTCAATGCCGTAAAATCGAGCCTGACCGTTGAAGAGAACACCCGCTTCTGGCAGCGTTATCTTGGCGGCACCGGAGCCGTCGATGTCGCGCTTGCAACCTTCGGCCTCGTGGCCCTCAAAGACATCCCGGCCGCCTACCTCTCGGCGGGTCAAAAACGCCGCCTGGCGCTCGCCCGTCTGCTGCTGGCGCCGCGCTTAATTTGGCTCCTCGACGAGCCGGCGGCGGCGCTCGACCGGGAAGCCCAGGCTGCCCTCACTGCCGCGGTCGCGGCTCGGCTCGCCGGCGGCGGCCTCGTCATTGCCGCCACGCATCAGCCGCTCGATTGGCCCAATGAGCGCACTTTGCGCCTCCCGCCCGCGGCGCGCGCCGCATGAGCGCATTTTGGGAACTTGTGCGCCGCGACGTCCTGATCGCGTGGAAGGAAGGCGGCACGCTCGGGGTGGCGCTTGGCTTCTACCTGGTCGTCGTCGTGCTGCTGCCGCTGGCGCTGGGTCCCGATCTCAACCTGATCGCGCGCATTGCCCCGGCCGTGCTTTGGGTTGCATTTCTGCTCTCCGCCCTGCTCTCGCTCGGCCGTCTGTTCGAAGCCGATTTCGAGGATGGCTCGCTCGACATTCTGGCCACGGGCACGCTGCCGCTCGAGGCCGTCGTTGCGGGCAAGGCCTTTGCCCACTGGCTGACGACGGCGTTGCCGCTGATCGCCTTGGCACCGGTGCTCGGCCTCTTGCTTAACCTTCGGCCGGATGCCTACGGCGTGCTGGTGGCAACCATGCTCGCCGGCACCCCCGCCGTCAGCTTCCTCGGCGCCATCGGCGCGGCCTTAACGGTGCGCACGCGCCGCGGCGGCCTGCTGATCGGGCTGCTGCTGCTGCCCCTGTTTGTGCCAACCCTGATGTTCGGGATCGAGGCCATCGGCGCGGCGCTGTCGGAGGCCGACAGCTTCGCTGCCTCGTTTCTGCTTTTGACCGCCGTCTCCCTCGCCGCCATGGTGCTGGCGCCGCCGGCCGCGGCCGGGGCGCTCCGATTTCAGTTGCAGTGATCGTGCGGCAACGAATTGCGCTGGCGGCGACAAAGGCTTAGATGCTAACCATGCAAAGCCTGACCCAGCGGCTGGCCAATCCCAGCAATTTTATGGCGCTGTCGGCGCGCCTGCTGCCGTGGTGCTGGGGCCTCGCCGCCGCCCTGATCGGCATCGGTCTCTACCTGGCATTTTTCGGCTCTCCGCCGGACTACCAGCAGGGTCAAACGGTGAAGATCATGTACATCCATGTGCCGGCTGCGTGGCTGTCGATGCTGGTCTATGCGCTGATCGCCCTGTCGAGCTTCGGACTGTTGGTCTTTCGCCACCCACTGGCCGACGTCTCCGCAAAGGCGGCAGCGCCGCTCGGGGCCACGTTTACCTTTCTTGCGCTCGCCACCGGATCGCTTTGGGGCAAGCCCATGTGGGGAACCTTTTGGGTGTGGGATCCTCGCCTCACCTCCGTGCTGATCTTGTTCTTTCTCTATCTCGGACTGATCGCGTTGCGTTCCTCCATCGAGGACGAGGCGCTTGCCGCCAAGCTGACGGCCGTGCTCAGTCTTGTCGGCATCGCCATCCTGCCGGTGATAAAGTTCTCGGTCGAATGGAATTCGCTCCATCAACCGGCCAGCGTAACGCGGCTCGGTGCGCCGACCATCCATGCTTCGCTGCTTTGGCCGTTGCTGATCATGGCCCTCGGCATGACGGTGCTGTTCGTGGCGTTGCAGCTCAAGGCCATGCGCAACGAGATCCTGCGCCGGCGCCTGAAGGCCCTGCGCCGGATCGCCGCCGCAAGTGCCGCCGACCTGTCGCAGCAGCCAGCCGAATGACGCCATGGATTTAGGCCTGCACGCCGCTTACATCTGGTCGGCCTATGGCGTCGTTGCCGTGACGCTGGCAGCCCTAATCGGCTGGCTGGTCGCGGACGGTCGCCGGCAGCGGCGCCTGATCGAAGACATCGAGGCGCGCGGCTCCGGTGGCACGCGAAGCCGGCGCTGAGACCAACTCGAGCAAGGCAAACGAGCCATGGTTGAAGACCTCGCGCGACACGCCAATGACCGCCGGCGAGGCCCACGCCCGCTGCTGTGGCCACTCGCCATCTTCGCGATCCTGGCGCTGCTGTTTGCCTTTGCGCTGCGCTCAGGCGACCCATCCAAATTACCCTCGGCGCTGATCGGCAAGCGCGTGCCCGAGATCAGCTTTGCGGCGCTGGACGGGCTCAAGGACGGCAAAGAGCCCGTCGGCGGCTTTTCCGCTGCCGAGCTTGCCTCCGGCAAAGTGACCGTCGTCAATTTTTGGGCCTCCTGGTGCGTACCGTGCGTGCAGGAGCACCCGGTCCTCAGCACGCTCAAGCAACGGACAGGCACGCCCATCTTTGGCGTCAACTACAAGGACGAGACGTCGCAAGCGCGTCGCTTCCTTGGCCGCTATGGCAACCCTTTCGCGGCCGTGGGGGTCGATGCCGACGGCCGTGGTGCGATCGAATGGGGTGTCTATGGCATGCCGGAAACGTTCATCATCAACGGCAGGGGCGAGATCGTCTACAAGCACGTCGGGCCGATCAGCGCCGAGAGCCTGGAAGCAAAGCTCATTCCCGCGATCAGGGCCGCGCAGGCGCGCTGAAGCGCAATACCAGATACCCGGCAACGGCCGAGCACAGGGAAGCGGTGAGCACGCCGAGGCGCAGTTGCCCGGCGTGGGCGGGATCGGGGAAGGCCAGCGTGCCGATGAATAGGCTCATGGTAAAGCCGACCCCGCCGAGCATGCCAACACCCAGAAGCTGTTGCCACGTAGCGCCCGTGGGCTTCTGCGCCAAGCCGCCCGCCAGAGCAAGCCAGCTGGCGGCGAGAATGCCCAGCGGTTTGCCGATCACGAGGCCCGCAAAGATGCCGAGCGGCAGGGGAGCCAGCAGTTTGGCAAGCGTCAGTCCCTCGAGCGAGACCCCGGCATTGGCAAAGGCGAACAGTGGCAGGATCGCCAAGGCAATCCAGGGGTGCAACCGCTCTTCGAGACGCTCGAGCAGGGAGGCGCCGTCCTCCTTGGCGAGGGGGATGGCCGCGGCGACCACCACCCCCGCCAGTGTGGCGTGAACGCCCGACTTCAAGACACACACCCAGATCGACAGGCCAATGAGCAAATAGGGCGCCAGCCGCGTCACGCCGGCGCGGTTCAGGATGGCAAGCGCGCCCGCGGCGGCGGCGGCGGCCAAGAGCGCGCTCCAATGCAGATTGCCCGTATAGAACGCGGCGATAATGACAATGCTGCCCAAATCATCGAGGATGGCGAGCGCCAGCAGGAAGATCTTGAGCGACGAGGGCACCCTATCGCCGAGCAATGCCAGCACGCCGACCGCAAAGGCAATGTCGGTGGCCGCCGGAATCGCCCAACCCCGCAAGGCGACCCAATCACCCGCATTGATTGCGATGTAAATGAGCGCCGGCATTGCCATGCCGCCCGCGGCGGCGATGCCGGGCAAGGCGGCTTTGCCGAGGCTGGAGAGCTCGCCCACGAGGAGCTCGCGCTTGATCTCGAGGCCGACGAGGAAAAAGAACATCGCCATCAGGCCGTCGTTGATCCACAGCAGCACCGGTTTTTCCAATGCGATGCCGGCAAGGCTGAGGCCGATCGGCGCGCTGAGGAAGCTCCGATACAACCCCTGCAGCGGCGAATTGGCGACCAGTACGGCGGCGATCGCGGCGCCGACCAGTAGCAAGCCGCCGGCGGCTTCGTGCTGAATGAAGGCAAGCGCACCGTCGCGCCGCTGCCGCGCCCCCGTCATGCTGGGAGCGCCCGCAAGGCAGCCAGTTGCAACGTCTGCCTGTGCTCGCTGGCCGTGAGCACGACGTCGAGCGCGCTGAGGCTCTTGGCGAAGGCATCCTCCGCCGCGTCGCCAGCAAGGAGTTGGCCGAGCAGGAGGCCTGCAAATAGGTCGCCCGCACCATTGGGAATCGCGGCGCGCCTCGGCGTCGTGCGCAGCGTGGTGCCGCTTGGCGTCAGCAACACCGTGGCAACCTTAGTCTGCGTCAGCTCGGCCGATGTCACGGCAACGGTTGGGACCGCCAGCCGGCGCGCGGCCGCCGGCACCTGCTCGCGGCTCACGGGCGCACCACCCGTCAGCCAGGCCAGCTCGAAGAGGTTCGGCGTTGCCAGCGTTGCCAGCGGCAAGAGTTCATCGCGTATCGCGGCGGCCGTCTCGGCCGAGACATAGAGGCGGCCCTCATCGCCCAGAATCGGATCGACGCACACCAGCACGCCCGGCTTGGCCTGCCGCACGCGCCCGATCGCCGCCGCCGCCGCGGAGACGGACTGCGGGGAGGGAAAATAGCCCGTGAAGACGGCGTCAAGCTGAACCCAGCAGCCGTCGGCCTCCAAGCCCGCCAGCAGGGCGGCGAGATCGACAGCGGGCAGGGCGTAGCGCACGAGCTGACCCAACCCCGGCCGGCTGGCGAGAATGACGCTGGGCAAAGCCCAGACCTCGTGACCCAGGCTTTGCAGGGCGGGGACGGTGGCGGCGAGACCCACGTGGCCGCGCGCGACCTGCGAGGAGATGGCAAGGATGCGTCCCATGCGACCTCATAGCATGTTTGCTCGCTGCCAAGGTTGCCGCCGGCGACGTTCACGCTGGCGGTCACCGCGAGCTTTGCCTACCCTAGCCGCGGCCCACACCGGAAAAAATGCCGATGCAAATTCGCCCGCGCCGCAGCGCCCTTTATATGCCCGGCTCCAACGCGCGGGCGCTGGAGAAGGCCAAGTCGATCCCCGCCGACGCTCTCATTCTCGATCTGGAGGACGCCGTGGCGCCAGCGGCCAAGGAGATGGCACGCGGCCAGGTCTGCGCCGCCGTCAAAGGTGGCGGCTATGGGCGGCGCGAGCTCGTCATCCGCATCAATGCGCTCGAGACCGCCTGGGGCCAGGCGGACCTGGCGGCGGCGCTCGAGGCCGCACCCGACGCCATTTTGCTGCCCAAGACCTCGAGCGCGGGAGACGTGCTGGCTGTCACGCAAACCCTGACGCGCGCTGGTGCCAGCTTTAAAACTCGCCTGTGGGCGATGATCGAGACGCCGCTCGCCATTCTCAATCTGAAGGAGATTGCCGCGACTTCCGGGCAACCCGGAGCCCGGCTTGATTGCTTCGTGCTCGGCACGAACGACCTCGTCAAGGAGACCCGCGCCGATCTCACCGCCGACCGCCAGCCGGCCCTCTACTGGCTGTCGGCGACGGTGGCGGCGGCCCGTGCCTATGGACTGGATGTGCTCGACGGCGTTTACAACGATTTTAGGGATGCCGATGGCTTTTCTCGCGAGTGCCGCGAGGGTCGCGCCCTCGGCTTCGACGGTAAGACCTTGATTCATCCCGAGCAGGTGGCCGATGCCAATCGGGTGTTCGCACCGGCCGCGGCTGACCTCGCCTTCGCGCGCCAGATCATCGCCGCCTTCGAGCGGCCGGAGAACGAGGGCAAGGGCGTCATCACGGTGGAGGGCCGCATGGTCGAGCTGCTGCACGCCAAGATGGCCCAGCGCACCGTCGCCATTGCCGAGGCCATTGCTGCGCTGGGCACCACCCCATGACCACAACCAAGGGCAGGATCGGTAACTTCTTCGAGGACTTTCGGGTCGGGCAGGTGTTTGCGCATGCCAGCCCGCGGACCATCACGCTCGGCGACGTCGCCCTCTACGCTGGGCTTTATGGCGCCCGCTTTGCGGTGCAATCGTCCGAACCCTTTGCGCAAGCGATCGGCTATCCGCGCGCGCCGGTGGACGACCTCATCGTTTTTCATGTCGTATTCGGCAAGAGCGTTGCCGATATCTCGCTCAATGCCGTTGCCAATCTCGGTTATGCCGACTGCCGCTTTCTGGAACCTGTTTATCCCGGCGACACGCTCGCTGCCGCTTCGGAAGTGATCGGCCTCAAAGAGAATTCCAGTCGAACGTCCGGTGTCGTCTACGTGCGCACGACGGGCCGCAAGCAGAGCGGGGCGCCGGTCCTCCAATTCGTGCGCTGGGTCATGGTACGCAAGCGCGACCCTTCAGCACCGGCACCCGCCCCGGTCGTGCCTCGGCTCGCCAGCCGCGTCGATCCCGCCGTTCTGGCGCCGCATCTGCCGCGGCTCGCTGCCTCCGGTTATGACGACCAGCTCGCGGGTAGCCCGTATCGCTGGGCCGACTACGTCGTCGGCGAGAAAATCGATCACGCCGATGCCATGACACTGGAGGAGGCGGAGCATCAGATCGCCACCCGGCTCTACCAGAACACGGCCAGGGTGCATTTCAATCAACACGCGCAGGCGCAGGGGCAATTCAAGCGGCGGCTCGTCTACGGCGGCATCATCATGTCGCTCGCCCGCGCGCTCTCCTTCAACGGCCTTGCCAACGCCTTCCACATCGCCGCCATCAATGGCGGGCGACACGTGGCGCCCACCTTCGCCGGCGATACCATCTATGCTTGGTCCGAGGTTCTGGAAACGGCCGAGATCCCTCTTCGTCACGATGTCGGCGCCGTCCGCACGCGCCTCGTTGCGCTCAAAAACCGAGCCTGCGCGGATTTCCCCTTGAAAACGGCAAGCGGCGAGGATGCCGAGGGCGTGGTTCTCGATCTCGATCTCTGGCTGGTCCTGCCGCGTTGAGGCCGTCTCTGCCTGGGCTCGCCTCTGGTATACCAGACCTGCGTGCATTGCTTTCGTTGCCGCCACGGCCCATGTGATGTTTGAGCAGATTGCCGCCCCCGCTGCAGCAGGCTAAAAGCCGAGCCTGTGTTGCAGCCACGCGGGAGCAACTTTGAGCATGGCCGAGACCGGTGAGCGCGCCTCACGCCCCCTATCGCCGCACCTTTCGGTGTATCGACCGCTCATAAATATGGTGATGTCGATCCTCCACCGGATCACGGGCGGCGCCCTCTACTTTGGCACGCTCTTGCTCGCGGCCTGGTTGCTCGCCGCCGCCGGCGGCGAAGCGCAATTTGAGCTGATCAACGCCTTTTTTGCACACCCGTTCGGTAAGCTCGTGCTGTTCGGTTACAGCTGGGCTCTGCTGCACCACATGCTGGGCGGGCTGCGCCACTTTGTTTGGGATACGGGCCGAGGCTTCAGCATCGGCCAAGTCAACGCGCTCTCCTGGTTTACCATCATCGGCTCGGTGGTGCTGACACTGGTGCTATGGATGGTCGGCCTGACAGTTAGAGGAGAGCTATAAGATGTCGAGCTACCGGACACCTCTCGCCCGAGCCCGTGGCTTGGGTCCGGCCAGGGCAGGCACGGATCACTTCTGGAAACAGCGCGTCACCGCGGTGGCGAACGTGTTTTTGGTGTCGTTTGCGATTTATCTGATCGTGCGCCTCGCCGGTGCAGACTATCCTACCGTCAGAGGCACGCTGGCGCAGCCGCAGAACGCCATCCCGCTGCTGCTGCTGATCCTTTCCGGTGTGATCCATATGCGGCTCGGTATGCAGAGCATCATCGAAGACTATGTCCACGCCGACGGTTACAAGGTCGCGGCCTTGTTGCTCAACACGTTTTTTGCGGCGCTGATAGGCCTCGCCTGTGCCTATGCGGTGCTGAAATTGAGCTTCGGAGCCTGAGCGATGCCCGACAGCACCCGCGACAAAAGCAACGGTATCGCCAAACCCGCCGTCAACGGCCGGGCCTATCCGCTGACCGATCACATCTACGACGTCGTCATCGTCGGCGCCGGCGGTGCTGGCCTCAGGGCAACGCTCGGTTGCGCCGTAGCCGGGCTAAAAACCGCCTGCATCAGCAAGGTTTTCCCGACGCGCAGCCACACGGTGGCGGCGCAGGGCGGCATTGCAGCGGCGCTTGGCAACATGGGCGAGGACAACTGGCGCTGGCACATGTACGACACCGTCAAGGGTGCCGACTGGTTGGGTGACCAAGATGCCATCGAATATCTGTGCCGTAACGCGCCCGAGGCGGTTTACGAGCTAGAGCACTATGGCGTGCCCTTCAGCCGCACCGAGGATGGCCGCATCTACCAGCGTCCCTTCGGCGGCATGACCACACAATTCGGCGAAGGTCCGCCGGCACAGCGTACGGCGGCGGCGGCCGACCGTACCGGGCATGCCATGCTGCACACCCTTTATGGACAGTCACTGCGGCACGCGGCGGAGTTCTTCATCGAGTATTTCGCCATCGATCTGATCATGGACCAAGACGGCGGCTGTCGTGGTGTCGTCGCCCTGAAGCTCGACGATGGAACGCTGCACCGCTTCCGCGCCAAGAAGACCATCCTCGCTACCGGAGGCTACGGCCGCGCCTACTTCACCTGCACGTCGGCCCATACCTGCACGGGCGACGGCAATGCCATGGTCCTGCGCGCCGGCCTGCCGCTCGAGGACATGGAATTTGTCCAATTCCACCCGACCGGCGTCTACGGTGCCGGCGTGCTGATCACCGAAGGCGCGCGCGGCGAGGGCGGTTACCTCACCAACGCCAACGGCGAGCGCTTTATGGAGCGCTACGCTCCGCACGTGAAGGACCTCGCCTCCCGCGACGTAGTCTCGCGTGCCATGACCATCGAGATCCGGGACGGCCGCGGCGTGGGGCCGGAAAAGGATCACATCTTCCTGCATTTGGACCACTTGGACCCCAAGATCTTGCACGAACGGCTGCCCGGCATCACCGAAAGCGCCAAGGTCTTCGCCGGCGTCGATTTGCGTCGCGAGCCGATCCCGGTCCTGCCCACCGTGCATTACAACATGGGCGGCATTCCCACCAACTACCACGGCGAGATGCTGACGCTTAAAGGCGGCAATCCCGACTACGTCGTACCGGGCCTAATGGCGCTCGGCGAAGCCGCCTGCGTCTCCGTGCATGGGGCCAATCGACTGGGCAGCAACTCGCTGATCGACCTGGTGGTGTTTGGCCGCGCCGCGGGCCTCCAGTGCGCCAAAACCATCGAGCCCGGCGGCGCGCAGCCCGATCTTCCCGGCGGCGCCGGCGAACTGGCCCTCGCGCGCCTGGATCGCTTCCGGCATGCCGACGGCGGCACCCCGACGGCGGCGCTGCGCCTGAAAATGCAGCGCATCATGCAAATGAACTGCTCCGTCTTCCGGGACGGCCCCGTACTCAAGGAAGGTCTGGCGAAGATCACCGATGTCTGGAAGGGGGTCAGCGATATTCGCGTCTCGGATCGCTCGCTGATCTGGAATTCGGATTTGGTCGAAACCCTGGAATTCGACAATTTGATCGCCCAGGCCGCGGTCACCGTGGCGGCCGCCGAGAACCGCACGGAGAGCCGGGGCGGCCATGCCCGCGAGGACTATCCCGAGCGGGACGACGAGCACTGGATGAAACACACCCTGACCTGGGCCGACGATGCTACGCAAACGGTGCGCATCGACTACCGCCCCGTACACACCTACACCTTGACCAACGAAGTCAACTACTTCCCGCCCAAGCCCCGGGTGTACTGAGGCTCAAGCGCGCAAGGCGCCAGCTGGCCTGGCCAAGCCTGGGTTGGGGGCGCGTGCGTGGAGGCAACGCGGGGGATGCGGCCGATCAGGATCGCCATTGCCGGCGCCGGCACCGCTGGGCTGGCCGTTGCCGCCTTTCTTGCCCGCGATGGGCACCTGGTGCAGCTCTTTGAGCGCTTCGAGGAGCCCAAGCCGCTCGGCGCCGGCCTGCTGCTGCAGCCCACCGGTCTTGCCTGTCTTGCCAGGTTGGGGCTCGACGGCGCCGCGCTTGACTACGGGCAGGCCATCAAGAGCATTTACGGCGACACCAGCAGGGGCCTTCGCATCCTTGACCTCAGCTACCGCGAACTCGGAACGCACGTGTTCGGCCTCGGCATTCATCGCGGCGCGCTGTTCTCTTTGCTCCACGCCGAGGTCGTGCGCCTCGGCATTGCGCTCAGCACCGCAACCGAAATCGCCTGCAGCCGCTGCACGGCCGAAGGCCGCATCCTGATCGACCGGCGGCACAATGAACATGGCGTCTTCGACCTCGTCGTCGACGCCACCGGCGTGCGCTCGCCGCTCAGAGCCACCGACGCCGCAATCCGGCGCGACCGGCCCTACCCCTACGGCGCCGTCTGGGGCAGCCTGCCGGAACCTGCCGACTGGCCGCACAAGGATCGGCTCGTGCAACGCTACCAAGGCTGCCACAGCATGGTCGGCATGCTGCCCATTGGCCGCGCGCCCGGCGATACACGGCGGCTGATCGCGCTGTTTTGGAGCCTGCAAGTGCGCGATCGCGCTCGCTGGCAGGCGGCCGGCCTCGGGCCTTGGAAAGACCGGGTAACGGAGGTGTGCCCCGACGCCGAGCCGTTGCTGGCACAGATCAATTCGCTCGACGATATGACCTTTGCCAGCTACGCCGACATGCAATTGGGTCGGCGCCGAGGACCGCGCATCGTCTTTATTGGCGATGCCGGACGGGCGCTTTCCCCGCAACTCGGCCAAGGTGCCAATCTTGCCCTGATCGATGCTGCGACCCTCGCCGACAGCCTGCGCCAGACCACCTCGATTGAGGCAGCGCTCGGCCTTTACGCCACGACGCGCAGGCGTCACGGCCGTTTTTATGCGCTGGCGAGCCGCTGGCTCACGCCCTTCTTCCAGTCCGACAGCCGCTGGGCCGCCCGCCTGCGCGACGTCGCCTTCCCGCTGATGGGCCAGGTGCCCTACCTGCGCCGCCAAATGGCGCGGACCCTGGCGGGGATGAAGACGGGGCTATTTACCCAGGTCGACCCGGGCGTCTGGCATCCCGACTACGCCCTCAAGCGGCCCGAAGCGTCACCGCCCGCCTAACAGGCCGGGCGATGCGGTGCTGCAAGCTTGGCGGTGATGCTGCCGAGCCGCAGGTGCCAGCAGCGATACCTGGGCTAGGGGCGCCGGCCGCCGCTCAGGCGCTACGGTAGAGCTTGGTCATGACGAATTCGCGATGCCCGAGCGCTTCGGCGGCGGTCAGGCGGCCATTGGCCGTGCGGATCACCATATCGATCAGGGCATCGCCCGCCGTCTCAAGGGTCAGCTCGCGCCGCAAGATGCCCGAGACATCCAAGTCGATGTGCTCTGCCATCGTGCGCACCGTCTTGGGGTTGCCGCTGATTTTGATCACCGGCACAATTGGGTTGCCGATGATGTTGCCTTGCCCCGTTGGAAAGGTGTGCACGACATAGCCGCCGGCGGCCATCAGCGTCACGCATTCGGCGGCCGCCGAGGACGTGTCCATGTAGTAGAGCCCCGGGCCTGCGCCGGGTGCTTGGGCGGGCTCCAGCACCTCGATATATCGGCACTTACGCCCGATCTTCTCGAGGTTGCCCAGCGCCTTCTCCTCGATGGTGGTAAGGCCACCGGCGATGTTGCCCTTGGTCGGCTGGCTCTCGGACAGATCG
The DNA here is from genome assembly GCA_035573335.1 of Hyphomicrobiaceae bacterium. Taxonomy (GTDB): domain Bacteria; phylum Pseudomonadota; class Alphaproteobacteria; order Rhizobiales; family Hyphomicrobiaceae; genus AWTP1-13. Next base: position 28,880 of record DATMZT010000178.1, read on the forward strand.
TCAACCTTGTGGGCTTCGATCACCTCTGCCTGATAGGCCTGGAAGGTCTGCATCCACTTGTCGCCGATCTTGTTGTTGATCGCGCGGCTGCGGGCAATGTGCTCGGCACCGGTGATCTCGGAGGTCTCGCCGAAGCAGCCGTAGATGCCCTTGGGGACCAGCTTGTCGTACATGTTGCCCACCGTCGGGCAGGAGGCGAGCCCCGTGGTCGTGTCGCTTTCGCCGCATTTGGTCGACACCCACAGCTCGGCAATGTCACACTCCTCCCGTTCGAGCTCCGAGGCCCACTGCAGCAAGTCCTTGGCCTTGTGGGAGGCCATGGCGATGGTGGCAATATCCCCGTGCCCCTCAATGCCGAAGCCGACGACGGGCTTGCCGCTCTTGGCAACGCCATCGACGATCCGCTTGGTCCAGCCATCCTCGATACCAATCACCACGACGGCGGCCACGTTGGGATTACTACCGGTGCCGATCAGGGTACGGAAATGCAGATCGAGATCGGCGCCAAACTGCAGCCGCCCATAGGCGTGCGGTAGCGCCAGCGTGCCCTTGACGTTGTTCGCCACCGCCTCGCAGGCGGCGTTCGACAAGTCATCGAGCGGCAAGACGATCACGTGATTGCGTACGCCGACGCGACCGTTTTCGCGGCGCCATCCGCGGAAGCTCAAGTTGCTCTTGGCTCTGCTGCGCTTGGACTGGGGCTTGGCCGGCATGGAGACGTGTCTTTCACCAACGCTTGGTCTTCAGGTTCTGGACGTGCACGTGCTTGCCGGTGGCGACGTCGGCGATCACCTTGCCGATATCCTCGCCGTACTTGATGACGGTATCGCCCTTTTTTAGCGCCTTTAGCGCGACCTTGTGGCCGATGGGAATGCTCTCTTTGGCCTCGAGCTTAATGGTCTTGTCGGTCTCGGTGATGACGCCCAGCATCTCCGTTCCCGCGCTCAAGTTTTCCACGACGATGACGCCGACGTTGTCCTTGGGGCTGTGAACCAGAAAATGGGGCGCTGGCACGCTTTTTCCCTTGTGGCTTGATTTAGGGCGATGTTTGGTGGCCATGCGAGGCTCCATTAGACTTATATAAGACTTCGTGGTGTGGCAACAGGTGTTTCCCGATATGAGCCCCGATCCCACGGACGCCCGCCCGCTCTATGCCAAAGTCCGCGAGCAGCTCGTCGAACGCATTCGATCCGGGGTTTGGAAACCCGGGCAACTGATCCCAAGCGAATTCGAGATCGCAGCAGAATTTGGCGTGAGCCAAGGTACGGCGCGCAAGGCGATCGGCGCGCTGGCGACCGAGCGTCTGGTGATGCGCCAACAAGGCCGCGGCACATTCGTCGTCGAGCACACCCCCGCGCACGTGCTCTTCCGCTTCTTCAATATGTTCGATGCGGCGGGGGAGCTGATCACCCCAGACAGTTGGCAAGCCACCTGCACCGTCGCCCCCGCGGACGGACCCGAGCAAATGGCCTTGCATCTTGCGCCGGGTGCCGAAGTCATCCGTATCGGCCGCATCCGCACCCGCGATGGTACCCCCTTCATTTGCGAAACCATCAGGCTCCCCCAGGAGCTTTTTCCCGATCTCGCCCGACTCGACCCGCTTCCCAACACCCTTTATGACCTCTTCCAGAAAACCTACGGCATCCTGCTCGTGCGCACCGAGGACCGCCTGTCGGCGACCGCGGCAGACGCCGAGACCGCCGGCGTCTTGAACCTTGCCGGCGGCGCGCCCCTGCTTCGGATCGATCGCACGGCCTTCGGGCTCGACAATCGACCGATCGAATGGCGGGTGAGCCTGTGCCACTTGCAGGGCGCGCACTATTTGGCGCGTACTTAGCCCCTGAGGCCTCACCACGACCCGAACGAAAGAGAGCATAGCCAATGACCCTTTCCATGTACCAGGTAGCCGTGCCGCCCTTCCTACAAGGTCTCGCCGCCATGGCGGCAGTGCTCGCAAAGGCCGAGCTCTTTGCGGGGGCCAAGAAATTCGATCCCGCCGTGCTTTTATCCGCGCGCTTGGCGCCCGACATGTTTCCGCTCAGCCGGCAGGTGCAAATTGCTTGTGATTTCGCCAAGAGCACGGCGGCACGGCTCGCGGGCGTCGAGGTTCCGAGCTGGAAGGACGACGAAAAGACGATCGCCGATTTGCGCAGCCGCATCGCCAAGACGCTGGACTATGTGCGCTCGTTCAAGCCCGGCCAGATCGATGGCTCGGAGGCACGCGACGTGACCATCACCTTGGCCGGGAAGCCCATCATCCTCAAAGGCCAGCCCTATCTCGTGCACTTCGTGCTGCCCAACTTCTACTTTCATTGCACGGCCGCCTACGCAATTTTGCGCCATAATGGCGTAGAGTTGGGCAAGCGCGATTTTATGGGCAGCGTGCCGGGTCTCAGCGAACAGCTGGCCGACCGCCCATAAGCCTGCCGCGTCCGGCCTTGAAGGGGGTGCCAGTTGGGGCCCCAGCGCCGGCGGCGTTTGCACCTTGCGGCACGCCTGGCGCAGGCTCGCGTCGTTGGCAGCCTTTGCCCGATGGCCCCGCCATGGTCACGCTCCCTCCGCATCGCAGCCCCACCCCCGCAAGGCCTAAGCGCATGTTTTCATTCGCGATTTGAGCGCCGGCGCCGGCCGGACGGGGCTGCGCAAAGCAGGGCCGCCGCGCCATCGGCAACGCACCGCAAGCCACGCCTTGTTTGGCGCGGCTTTGGCGGGTTTGGCACCCTGCTGCCCGGGCAGGGGCGCAAAACGCGGCACCCCGCCAGCCCGTGAAAATTGAGGGGATTTCCGCCGGCGCCAGC
>DATMZT010000179.1:0-20660 GCA_035573335.1 Hyphomicrobiaceae bacterium
TCGGCGGCGGGCTTGGCCGCGATTTGCACGCCGATTGGGACGCCACTTGAGTGCATCGCCAGCGGCAGCGACATCGCCGGCGTGCCCATGATGTTGTGCGGGATCGTAAATTGGCACGGGACCTTGAAAAGCTCCTCAATCAGGTTGTGCCAGCCGACGCCCGGTTTCGACAAATGATATTTGCCCCACGGTTCGGCAACGCGCGCCGTCGTAGGCGACAGCCAAAGGTCGAATTTTGCGAAAAAGGCGCCAAGCTTGCGGCGAGCAATGTTGGCGGCGTTGTTGGCGGCAATGAAGCGGGCTGGCGTGATGTCCTTGGCCGCCTGATAGACTGAGAAGATGGCCGGCTCGAGCGTGTCCGCCCCTGGCCTGTGACCGCTGCGCTTGCCGTAGGCGTCAAGGCGCAAATCGAAGCCGAAAAAGAACAAGTCCGTGGTGGCCGACAGAACTTCGACGCCCCCCATATCGACCTTGGCCACATCGACGGAATGACCCATGGCCGCCAGCGCATTACCAGTGGCCTCGACGGCGGCAGCGACTTCGGCATCAACCTTTACGCCGGTAAGTTCGTCGATAACGATGCCAACCCGAAGTTTGCCCGGAGATGCCTTGGCGAGGGTGGCATAGGGTGCCTCGGGTTGTGGAATGATGAAGGGATCGCCGACCTGAGGGATCGATACGCAGTCGAGCATCGCCGCAACGTCGCGCACGGACTTGGCCTGCACGAGATTGACGGAATAGCCCCAACCGCCCTCGTCCACGACCGGTCCCACCGACACGCGCATGCGCGAAGGCTTGAGACCGACGCCGCCACACAAGCTTGCCGGTATCCGGATCGAGCCGCCGATGTCGGAACCGTGCGCGATCGGCACGATCCCGGCCATCACCGCCGCCTGGGCGCCGCCCGAAGAACCACCGGCCGAGTAGCCCTGCTTCCAGGGATTGGAAGTATTGCCGAACATCACGCTCTCGGTGGTGGCCGACATCGAATATTCGGGAGCGGCGGAGCGCCCGAGGATGTTCACGCCGGACGCCTTTAACATGTCGGCGAAGTAGGTCCCGGTCTCCACCGTCATGCCTTCGCACAGGCGCGACCCAAACTCGATTTTGCGGCCCTGCTCGTGTCCGAACACGTCTTTGATCAGAAATGGTACGCCGCGGAAGGGGCCCGAGCCCAATGACCTCTCGTCCAGTTTCTCGATGCGGTCCGCGTAGAGTTCAACGACGGACTTGACTTTGCTGTCGATCTTGTTGGCCGCGGCCGCAGCGGTCTCGGCCAGCTCCTTGGGGCTCACCTGTTTTTTGGCGACCAGCTCGGCGAGGCCTAGCGCATCGTAGGTCGCGTATTCGGCCAGGTTCATGGGCGGCGTTCCTCTCGTTCGCGCGATCTGTCAGTTGTCCCTTCTAGCATGGGTTTCCCGTGCAGCGGCTGCGGCGCGCGCAGCAAAGCGCGCCTCACGCGGCGCCCGCCACCGCGCCGAACTCGGCGTATTTGCCGGGGGCCGCATCGAACAAGGCCCGGGTGTAAGGATGCTGCGGCGCAGCGAACACTTCGGCCGTTACGCCCTGCTCGACGATCACGCCCTGCTGCATGACGGCAATGCGGTCACAGATCTGCGCCGCCACCCTCAGATCGTGCGTGATAAACAGCACTGCTAGGTCAAAGCGGCGGCGAACGTCATCGAGCAGCTTTAAGACTTGCGCTTGCACCGACACGTCAAGGGCCGAGACCGCCTCGTCGGCGATCAACACCTGGGGCTCCATGGCCAATGCGCGCGCAATGGCAATGCGTTGGCGCTGGCCGCCGGAGAACTGGTGGGGGTAGCGGTCGAGCACGTCCTGCGCCAATCCAACCAGGGTCATCAGCCGGCGCGCCCGATCGAGCGCCTGCGGGCGCGGCAACCCGAAGTTGATTGGCCCTTCGATGATCGAAGTGCCGACGGTGCGCCGCGGGTTTAAAGATCGATAGGGATCCTGAAAGACGATCTGCACGTTGCGCCGGTGCGGGCGCAGCCGGCGCTCGGGCAACCTCGCCACGTCGACCTCGCCAATACGGATCTCGCCGGCGGTCGGTGCGATCAGGCGCGCCACGCAGCGCGCCACCGTTGATTTGCCCGATCCGGACTCGCCGACGATGCCAACCGTCTCACCCCTGCGGACGGCGATGTCGACCGACTGGGCCGCCCGTACGACGCGACCGGAGCCAAGCAACCCGGGGCTGCCATAGGTCTTGCTCAGACCATGCGTCGATAGCGCGACCGACCCTGTCTTGGGCGTGCGCGCCGGCGGCTTGAGGGAAGGCACCGCGGCGATCAGCATGCGCGTATAGTCGGCCCGTGGCCGGCGCAGGATTTCCTCGCGGCTGCCGATCTCGACGATGCGGCCCCGTTGCATAACCGCGACGCGATGCGCGATCTCGGCGACCACGCCAAAATCGTGCGTGATGAAAAGCACGCCGGTGCCTCGCCGTTGCTGCAAATCGCGCACGAGTTTGAGGATTTCCGCCTGCGTCGTGACGTCCAGCGCCGTCGTCGGTTCATCGGCGATGAGGAGGGCAGGATCCAGCACTAGGGCGGCGGCAATCATGATGCGTTGGCGCTGGCCGCCAGATAGCTGATGCGGATAAACATCGATCAAGCGTTCCGGTTCGGGCAGACGTACCGCTTGCATGATTTCGAGCACGCGCAGGCGACGCTCGCCGGCCCCGAGCGGGGTGTGGATCTCGAGCACCTCGCCGATCTGTTCGCCGACCGTCATGACCGGGTTGAGCGCGGTCATCGGCTCCTGGAAGATCATGGCCATGCGGGTGCCGCGCAGATGCCGCAAACGGGCGCCGCCGGCCTTTAGCACGTCCTCGCCTTCGAGCAGGATGCTGCCCGACGTGGCCGTCAGCTCGCGCGGCAACAGACCCATGATGGCCTGTGCGGTCACGGACTTGCCTGAGCCCGATTCGCCGACCACGCAAACGATCTCGCCGGGATCGACGCTGAGGGAAACTTTCTCGACGGCGTTGGCACGATCGGCTCCCCGCGGCAAGCCGACGGTCAGGTCGCTGATCGCCAATATGGAAGCCGCGCCTGCCATGCCGCTCACACTCGCTTGGCAAAGCGCGGATCGAGCGCATCGCGCAGACCGTCGCCGAGCATATTAATGGCCAGCACAGCTAACGCCAGGCACAGTCCCGGATAAAAGATGTTGTGCGGATAAATGCGGAACAGCGAGCGTCCCTCGGCCATGATGTTGCCCCAGGTGGGCGTCTCCGGCGGGATGCCGACGCCGAGGAAGGAGAGAATGGCCTCGATCAGGATGGCGGAAGCGCAAATGAACGTTCCCTGCACGATCAGCGGTGCGACCGTGTTGGGCAGCACATGGCGCACGAGCAGCAACGGGGTCGGAGTGCCTACGGTGATGGCGGCCTCCACGTAGGGCTCCTCGCGGATCGACAACACAATGGAGCGGACCAGTCGAACCACGCGCGGTATCTCGGGGATGACGATGGCGATGACCACGGCGATCAGGCCAGCCCGCGAGAGTGAAACGACACCCATTGCCAATAGAATGGCCGGGATCGCCATCAGGCCATCCATGATGCGCATGATGCTGCCGTCGAGCCAGCGGATGTAGCCGGCGATGAGGCCGATGACGAGCCCAACCGCGACGCTGATGACGGCCACCGTCACACCGATGATCAGCGACACGCGCGCACCATAGAGCACGCGGCTATAGACGTCGCGACCGAGCGAATCGGTGCCAAAACGGTGCACGTATTTCTGTTCCGCCCCGTTGCTGTCGCGGATGACGCGTTCTGCGCCCGGCTTCTTGTTGCGAAACACGGGATTGATCTCGGCTGGCGGCAGCGTATCAAGCAGCGGCGCCAGGGCGCCGAGCATCGCCAAGATGGCAACGATCAGCGCTCCAATAATGACGCTCGGATTGCGCGCGGCCAGCCGCCAGCTGCGGCGCCGCTGCGGCGGTCCCTCGATGAGCTCGGCTGGCAGCGCTTCGATGCTCAATAGCGGATCCTCGGATCGAGGAAGGTATAGGCCAGGTCCACGGCCAAGTTGATCAGGACGTAGGCCAGCGAGAACAACAAGATGACGGCCTGAATGGTGGGATAGTCGCGCGCGAGCACGGCATCGACCGTGAGCCTGCCCAGGCCCGGGATCGTGTAGACCGATTCGGTGACCACAACCCCGCCGATCAGAAGCGCAACGCCGAGGCCGATCACGGTTACAATCGGCACCGCGGCATTGGCCAAGGCGTGCCGGATCAGCACTTTGGCTTCGGTCTGGCCCTTGGCGCGCGCGGTGCGGATGTAGTCCTCATTCATCACTTCCAGTACGCTCGTGCGCGTGATGCGGGCGATCAGGGCGACGTAGATGACCGAAAGCGTGATCGACGGCAGGATCAGGCGCTGCAGCCAGCCGCCGATGCCCTGCGCAAGGCGCTGATACCCCTGCACCGGAAGCCAGTTGAGTTCGATGGCGAAGACGTAGATCAGAGCGTAGCCGATCACGAACACGGGTACCGAGAACCCCAAGACCGAAAAGCCCATGACGATGCGGTCGAGCCAGCTGCCGTGTCGGTAGGCCGCCACAACGCCCAATGGGATGGCGATGATGATGGCGAGCACGAGCGTAAAGAATGCCAGCGAAAGGGTCGGCTCCAGCCGATCGAAGATCAGCTCCGCCACCTGCTTCTTGAAGAAGAACGACTCGCCGAAGTCTCCCTGCAAGGTCTTGCCAATCCAGATCACGAACTGGGTCAGGATCGGTTGGTCCAGCCCCAGGCGCTTGCGGATCTCGGCCACTTGTTCGGTGTTGGCATTGTCGCCGGCGATGATGGCTGCCGGGTCGGAGGGTGTGAGGCGCAGCATCAGGAAGACGAACATCGCAACGATCAACATCACGGGGATCGTCGCCAACAGTCTGCGCAGCACGTAGGTGAACATCGCTAGCCGCATCGTGGAAGCGGCGGCACCCGCTGTTGGGTGCCGCTGCTCGAAATAAGCCTCACTTGAGCGAGATGTTCCAGAACACCGGCGCTGGCGCCTTGAGCATGCCGTCGACGTTCTTGCGCATGACGGCGCCCAGATACCACTGCCCCAGCGGGATGTGCGTTACAACCTCGCCCTCGCGCACAGACACCTGTTCGGCAATGGCCTTCTGCTTGCCGGGATCGGTCTCGCGGGCGAAATCATCGCGCAGCTTTTCCATCTCCGGATCGCACGGCCAACCGAACATCGCCTTGTCGCAGGCCGAATTCATGAAACCGGTGAAAATCGGATTGGTGATATCGATCGATACCCAGGAGGTTAAGAAGGCGTGCCAACCGCCGGCCGTCGGCGGGTCTTTTTTGGCGCGCCGCGCCACCAGCGTCTGCCAGTCCATGGACTGCATGTCGACCTTGAAGCCGGCTTTCTCTAGCAGCGATTTGGCAACGGGTGCCAGGTTGGTCAGGATCTGCAGGTCGGTCGAATGCATGAGCACGATGGGCGTGCCGTCGTAGCCGGCCTCCTTTAGCAACTCCTGGGCTTTCTTGAAGTCGGAGTTGAGGCGGCCGTCCAAGCCTTTCTCCGTGAAGAAGGCCGTGCCACAGGGGAAATAGGAGTTGCAGACCTTATAGTATTTGGGATCGCCGACCACCGCCTCGAGGAAATCCTTCTGGTTGAAGGCATAAAGCAGGGCTTGGCGAACCTTTGCATTGTCGAACGGCTTGGCGGTCCAGTTCGGACGGAAGGTGAATTGGTTGCCGAGCACATTCCAATCGAAGAATTTGACATTGCTGTCGCTGATCGCCAGCGGCAAGAGGTCATGCGGCGGCGCTTCAATGAAGTCGATTTCGCCCGCAAGCAGCGCGTTGATCGCTTGTTGGTGATCCGAGATCGCGCGCCATTCCACGCGATCGACGTTCGCCACCTTGCCACCGGCAAAGCCCGATGCCGGTTCGGAGCGCGGCTTATATTTGTCGAACTTGACGTAGACCGTCTTGTCGCCGGGCTTCCATTCCTCACGCTTGAGGACGAAGGGACCCGAGCCGGTGAAATCCGAAATCTGTGTATTTGGGTCGGTCTCGGCCACGCGCTTTGGCATCATGAAGGGCACGTTGGAGGAGGGCTTGCCCAACCCGAGTAGAACCAGGCCGGTCGGCGACTTGAGCTTCATGATAAAGGTCTTGTCGTCCTTGACCGTCAGGCCGTCGACAAATGTCATGAGTTTCTGGCCGGTGGAATCCTTGGCCGCCCAACGCTTGATCGAGGCGACGCAGTCCTCGGCCGTCACCGGGTGGCCGTCGTGCCATAGGAGACCCTCGCGCAGGGTAAACGTGTGCGTGAGTTGATCCGGCGAGACCTCGTATTGGCCGACCATCTGCGGCTTGATTTCACCCTTCTCGTCGGCGGCAAACAAGGTGTCGTAGACCATGTAGCCGTGATTGCGAACGATGTAGGCCGTCGTCCAGATCGGATCGAGGATCTTCAGGTCCGAGTGCATCACCGCACGCAACGTTTTCTGGGCATTCGCCGGTACGCTGAGGCCGCTTAGGAGAGCGGCAGCAGCCAAGGCGAACAGGCTTCGGCGCAAATGGCCCATCGTCTACTCCACTGGATTCTGCACAAAAGCTGGCAAGCGGCCCCCGGCCACGCCAGTCGAGCGAATTACACAACGACCGGTCGGCATAAGTCAAAGCATAGATATGGCTTTGAATTTACCAGAATGCCCTTCCAAGCAGCAGCCCCCGGGCCGCCGCCGCCGCGCCGGTGGCTGCGACACCCGCTTCCGTTTTTCCTGCGACCGGCTAGGGTATCGCCCGCAGCTCGCCTTCACGCCGCCAGAGCAGGAAAAAGCATGCCGATCATCAACCGCGTTGCCGCCATGTGCGAGGAGGTTGCGGCTTGGCGCCGCGATTTTCACGCCCACCCCGAAATCGGTTTTGCCGTCGAACGCACGGCGGGCATCGTCGCCGAGAAGCTCAAGGCCTTCGGCTGCGACGCCGTGGTCGCCGGCGTTGGCAAGACCGGCGTGGTCGCCCTGATCAAGGGCCGTCGGCAGGATTCCGGTGCCGTCGTCGGCCTGCGTGCCGACATGGATGCCCTGCCGATCCTGGAGGCGACCGGGGTGCCCTATGCCTCCAAAACCACGGGCAAGATGCACGCCTGCGGTCATGACGGTCACACCGCGATGTTGCTCGGCGCGGCCAGGTATTTGTGCGAAACGCGCAACTTCAATGGCACCGTCGCCGTGATCTTTCAGCCCAATGAAGAAGGCTTGACCGGCGGCTTGGCCATGATCGAGGACGGCCTGATGGAACGCTTCGGCATCCAGCAGGTCTACGGCATGCATACCTCGCCCAATCACGCGCTGGGCTCGTTTGCGATTTGCGCCGGGCCCATGCTGGCGGCGTGTGACAAATTTACCATCGAAATCAAGGGCAAGGGCGCCCATGCGGCCCGGCCGCACGAGGGCATCGATCCCGTGGTGATTGCCGCGCAAACGATCATGGCGCTGCAGACCATCGCCTCGCGCACGATCGACCCGCTCGATGCCGTGGTGGTCTCGACCTGCATGGTGCGCGCCAGCGACGCCTTCAACATCATCCCTGAGAGCGTCGGCCTAACGGGCACCATCCGTTCTTTGAGTAAGGACGTGCGTGCGCAAGCCTTTGCCCGCGTCCGCGCCATTGCCGAGGGTACCGCGGCCAGCTTCGGGGCCACAGCGCAGGCAGATTTCGAGGGGGATGTGCCGGTCACCAACAACGAGGCAGCAAAGACGAACTTCGTCGTCGGCGTCGCCGCGGAGGTCGTCGGTCCCGACAACGTCAAGCAAACGCGGCCGATTATGGGGGCGGAGGACTTTTCGCACATGCTGAACAAGCGCCCGGGCGCCTTCATCATGATCGGCAACGGCATTGGCCCGGGCTTGCACAATCCCGCCTACAACTTCAACGATGAGGCGATCCCGATCGGCGTCTCCTATTGGGCGCGGCTCGCCGAGACGGCGATGCCGATCTAACCCCTTGTCATTGCCAAGGCGGGTGATCGCGAGGCCCGTTACTTCTTGAGGGCCCGCAAGGCCGCCCGCACCTGCTTCAGGGCGCCATCATTGGCCCTGTCGCGCCGCTGAATGAGCGCAAGCGTGCGCGTCAGGGCCGGCCGGAGCGGACGCGCCACCAGATCGTTGCGGGCATTTTCCTTGGACACGGCGGCGATCGGTACGATCGAGCTGCCAAGACCCGCCGCCACCATGCGTTTGACCGCCTCGAGGTTGTCGAGCTCCATGGCGGGGCGCGCTTCGCCCCCTGCGGTCGAAAGCCACTCGATGATCATGGCGCGCACATGCGCGCGGGCAAACTCAAGCAGCAGCGGATGTTTAAGCAGATAGTGCGGCGTGATGCGTGCCGGCAAGCCGCGGACGTTGGCGGAGAAGATTGCCACCAGGGGTTCGTCGAGCAGCGGCTCGACCTCCAATAAGCGATCGTTCACCGGCAAGCTGACGACGCCCAGATCGATGTCGTTGCGGATGATGCGCTCGACGATTGAGTTGGTGGTGCCGGTCGTCACCACCAGCTCGATCTTGGGTTGCGCGGCGCGCAACTGCTGCAGCAAGGGCGGTAGGTGGTAGATCAGCGCCGTGGTGCTGGAACCGATGCGCACTTGACCAAGCCAACCCTCGCGATGGCGGCGCATGGCGGCGAGCAGCCGCTCTTCGTCTTGCGCAATGCGACGGGCGTGCTCGATCAGCTCGCGACCGGCGGCGGTGGCAAAGGCACGCTTGCCCAGGCGATCGATCAGGCGCACGCCAAGCCGAGCTTCGAGTTCGCGCACCTGTAAGGAGACCGTCGGCTGGGCCAGGTTGAGACGCCGCGCCGCGCGCGTGAAGCTGGCTTGCGCCACGACCTCGCTGAGCGTGCGCAGGTGATCGAGATTGAGGCCGCGCATCTATTTAAATTTCCAATCATATTCATTGAAACAATAAATTTGAACAATTCAAGAGTCCACCCCATCTGACCAGCACTGCTTAAGCCGCTGCCATCGTCACGGTGTGGGTGGCAAACAAGATGGAGACGATCATGAGCACCCTAGCCTTGCCGGGGGCGACGGTAGCCCTGGCGACAGCGGCGCCGGGCCCGCTGCCGCTTGCGGCGGCGCGCGTCAGGCAGAGGACCCACATCCGCCGCTACCTCGGCCGCCAAAGCAGCGCGCGCTCGGTGGTCCTGGGCTTCGACGCCGCCGAGATCGCCGCCCTGGGCGAGGGCAGCTTGCAGCTGCCAACCCACCAGGCGACGCCCACTTTGGCTTGAAAAAAATCTCGAAAGGAGACACCCCCATGTCCACCGTCCTCTCCGGCTTGATGGCCCCGAACCGGCCTGCGCAGGGCCAGCGCCGCGCGCGCACGGGCATCGCCTGGGCGCTGGCCGCCAGCCTCGAGGTGCTGCAACGCATTTTTGCCTACCTGGCCGAGCGTCGCCGCATTGCCCGCACGGTCGCACAACTGCAGGGGCTGAGCGACCGCATGCTGGCCGACATTGGTCTGCAACGTTGCGACATCGCCAGGGTCGCACGCTATGGCCGCGACACCGACGTGCGCTCGTTCCTTGGCGCGATGCGCTGACGGCGCTGGGCAGCGGCGGGGCGAGCCCGCCTTTGCCCCTTTTGCTCAGCCGCTGTAGACGGCAAACTCCGCCCGCGTATCGGCAATTGCGAACCAGCGGTGCTGATCGGCACGGAATTGGCGCCAGTTCTCCAGGATTTTCTTGAACTGGTCGCTTTTGGCCGCCTCCTCGTCCAGAACGGTTTCGAGCGCGGAGCGCAGCGCCTTGATGATTTCCGGGGGCAACACCGACAGCTGCGCGCCGCCCGCCACCACCCGCGCAATCGCTTTGGCATTCTTGGCGTCGTAGGAGGCGAGCATCTCCACCAGCGCATACCAGCAGCCGTATTTGAGCGCCGACTGGTAGGCCGGCGGCAGGGCGCCAAACACCGGCTTTTGAATAAAGAGCTGGTTGGTGGCCTCGAGCTCCATCACGCCGGGCGTGTAGTAGTATTTCGCCACCTTGTGGAAGCCCAGTTTCTCGTCATCGTAGGGTCCAACCCATTCGCAGGCGTCGATGGTGCCCTTTTCCAGGGCCGGATAAATATCGCCGCCCGCGATCTGCTGCGGCACGGCGCCGAGCTTGGCCATCACCCGGCCGCCAAAACCGGCGGTGCGCATCTTGAGACCCTGGAAGTCGGCCGGCGTCTTCAGTTCCTTGCGGAACCAGCCGAACATCTGCCCGCCGGTGTTTCCGGCCGGAAGCGCCACGACGTTGAAGGTGTCGTAGATCTCATCCATCAGCTTGCGGCCGTCGCCGAACAGCAGCCAGGCGTTGTGCTGGCGCGGCGTCAGACCGAAGGGAAGCGAGCCGTCGAAAATCAGCGCCGGGTTCTTGCCGATGTAGTAGCCGGTGTAGGTGTGACCGCATTCCACGGTGCCGTTGGAGACGGCGTCGAGCACCTGTAGGCCGGGCACGATCTCGCCTGCCGCGAAGGTCTGGATCGTGAACTTGCCGTCCGTCATCTCGCCCACGACCTTGGCAATGGTGGCGGAGGCGCCAAACAGCGTGTCGAGGCTCTTAGGAAAACTCGACGTCAGACGCCACTTGACGATTTCGTTGGTCTGCTGCGCAAGCGCCGGGGCCGCGGCCGCGATGGCCGCGCTGGCGGTGGCCAGCCCGCCAAACTGTCGGCGGGACAAAGAGTGAGGCATTGCTGTTTCCTTCCCAAGGTTTCCGGTTCTGACTGACGGTAGCCTAGCACGGGGTGAACGGATAATTACACTTGCCGCCATCTAAAGGAGCCCCTGCGCGCTGTCCAGCCGTGCCCACGGGTCGACGGCGGGCAAAAGGGGCCGCAGGCGTTGCGGCTTAGGGCCATTTGACCACGGGCGGGAGCGAGGAGAGGATGGATTCCACGTTGCCGCCGGTTTTCAGCCCAAACACCGTGCCGCGATCGTAGAGCAGATTGAATTCGACGTAGCGGCCGCGCCGCACCAGCTGGGCTTCGCGTTCGGCGGGGCTCCAGGGCGTGGCAAAATTGCGGCGCACCAGCTCCGGGTAGATTGCCAGAAAGGCGCGGCCGACATCCTGCGTGAAGGCCAGCGCCGCCTCCCAACCGCCGTCGGCCTCCGCGGGCGTCAGATAGTCGAAGAAGATGCCGCCTACCCCGCGCATTTCTTGGCGGTGCGGCAGATAGAAGTACTCCTCACACCAAGCCTTATAGCGGGCGTAATCGGCGAGGCTGTGCGCGGCGCAAGCTTGCTGCATGGCGCCATGAAAGGCGATCGTATCGGCATCCGCTTGTGTGCGTCGCGCCGCGAGCGCGGGCGTCAAATCGGCACCGCCGCCGAACCACCATTTGCTGGTGACGACGAAGCGCGTGTTCAGGTGCGCGGCCGGTACGTGCGGGTTTTGCGGATGCGCAATGAGCGACAGGCCCGAGGCCCAGAACCGCGGATCGTGTTCGGCGCCGGGGATCTGCTTGCGGAACTCCGGGGCGAATTCGCCAAAAACCGTCGATGTATGGATCCCCGCTTTTTCGAACACGCGGCCCTTGAGAAGGGACATGAGGCCGCCGCCGCCGGCAGCACCGCTGTGGTCCGCTCTCGTCCAGGGCGTCGCCACGAAATGGCCGGGCGCCTGTTCGGCCAAGGGTGCCGTGGCGGCGAGCTCCGCCTCGAGGCGCTCGAAGGCGCCGGTGAGGTTGTCGCGCAGCGTCTCAAACCAAAGGCGCGCGCGCTGCTGGCGCTCATCGAGCGAAGTGTCGGCCAAGGTCATCTTCCAATTCCAGTTGCGATGCAGCTGGCGCTAGGTCTGGTGCAAGGTTGACCTTTGTGCTATGAGCTGCCGCGCTCGACGCTACAACATCTCGCGGGAGCATCGCCATGATCGATCGCATCGCGCCTTTGGACCGCTGAGGGTCGCCCGCCTCGCTCCGCGCCGGCGGTGGAGCGCGCACACCCCGCGCGCCGCACGGTTTGCTTGAGACGTTTTAATCTAGCCGCAGTCGTTTTCTCGGCCTCCTGTGCAATCGTCATCCCCATGCGATAGCATGCGCTCGGGCCTGGGAGCGGATCTTTAGGTACCGCAAATGTTCCATTGGTTTGAGTCCCGTATCGACGCCTTCCCCGCGACGCCGCCCGAGCGCCCGCCCGGCACGCTGCTCGCCTACTATGTCTACTTTATTCGCCCCGTCTGGCCGGCGTTTGCCGCGCTGCTGGTTGCGGGCCTGCTCGGGTCGCTGATCGAAGTGGCGCTGATGACCTTTGTCGGCGATCTGGTCGACCTGATGCGGGCCGCACAGTCACCCACCACCTTCATCGGCACGCATGGCACGACGCTGCTGTGGATGGCGTTCGTAGCCGTGCTAGCTCGACCTGTGGTGTCGACGGCCCACGACCTCATCAAGAACCAGATCATCTCGGCGCCGGTCACCAATCGCGTGCGCTGGCTGACGCATCGCTACGTGCTGCGCCAGAGCCTTGGCTTTTTCCAGAACGACTTTGCCGGCCGCGTCGCCAACAAAATCATGCAGGGTGCACCCGCCTTGCGCGATTCGGTTGTGCAAGTGATCGACGCCATTTGGTACGCAGCCGTGCAATGGCTGGGCGCCGCCGTCATCTTTGCGGCCGCCGATTGGCGCTTGCTCGTGCCCTTGCTGCTTTGGCTCGCCGCCTACCTGGTCGCGCTGTGGTATTTTGTGCCGTTGATCAAGGAGCGCTCCACGGAGGCCGCGGAAGCCCGCTCGATGCTGGTTGGGCGCATGGTCGACAGCTACACCAACATTCTCACCGTCAAGCTGTTCGCCCACGCTGAGCGCGAGGACGCCTATGCCCGTTCGGCGTTGCAGGAGCAGATGGGCAAATGGCAGGCGTCGCTGCGTGTGCAGACGGCCATGGAGCTCGTGCTCTACGCCCTCAACGGCGTGCTGATCGTCGGCGCCAGCGGTGTGGCCATTTGGCTTTGGAGCCAGGATCTCGTCAGCATCGGCGCCATTGCCGTCGTCACCGGGCTGGTGATGCGCATCGTTGCCATGTCGGGATGGATTTTGTGGGTGGTCGCCGGCATTTTCGAAAACATGGGCGTGGTGCAGGAGGGCATGGAGACGATCAGCCGCGCCACCGTGGTCGTGGATGGTCCCGACAGCAAACCCCTGGTGGTGCACGCCGGCGAAATCCGCTTCGAAAACATCAGCTTTCATTACGGACTGAGCAGTGGCGCCGGCACGGTCCGGCCCGGCGGGGTGATCCACGACCTGTCGCTGACGATCGCGTCGGGCGAGAAAGTCGGGCTGGTGGGACGGTCGGGCGCCGGCAAGTCGACGCTCGTCAACCTGCTCTTGCGCTTTTACGACCTGGAGGCTGGACGGATCCTGATTGACCGTCAGGACATCGCGGCCGTGACCCAGGACAGCCTGCGTGCGCAGATCGGTATGGTCACACAGGACACCTCCCTGCTGCACCGCTCGGTGCGCGACAATATTCTCTACGGTCGACCAGATGCCGGCGAGGTCGCCGTGGTTGCGGCGGCGCGCAAGGCTCAGGCCGAGGAGTTCATCGGCCGCCTAGAGGACATGAGGGGGCGGGGCGGCTACTTGGCGCACGTCGGCGAGCGGGGGGTAAAACTCTCCGGTGGACAGCGCCAGCGTATCGCCATCGCCCGCGTGCTGCTCAAGGATGCTCCCATCCTTGTGCTCGATGAGGCGACAAGTGCGCTCGATTCGGAAGTGGAAGCCGCCATTCAAGAGCAGCTCTACAACCTGATGGCCGGCAAGACGGTGATTGCCATCGCCCATCGCTTGTCGACCATCGCCGCCATGGATCGCCTGGTGGTGATGGATGAGGGCCGCATCGTCGAGACGGGCAGGCACGCCGAACTGCTGCAGCGGGGTGGCCTCTACGCGGCGCTTTGGGCGCGCCAATCCGGTGGCTTCCTGGCCCGGGAGGCCGCCGAGTAGGCCTGGCGGCCGATTGGAGCGCGTTCGGCGTGCCGCGCTCGCCGGCGTAGCACTGATGCCGGCGGCACCCCATATCAGTGGCTCAGGCAGCCTCAAGCTTGCGGCAAAACAGGTCATGCAACGCGCAGCTCCGAGAAGCAACGCGCTCGAGTCCGAGCGAACCCAGCAATCCCTTGCCAGATTGGAGGCCCTCGCCCAGCTAATGGATGGAGCCTTTGTGATACCCGGCACCAAGATCCGCGTCGGGCTCGACGCCATCATCGGCCTGGTGCCGATCGCCGGCGATCTTATCGCCTCTTTGGTCTCGAGCTATCTGATCTGGGAAGCGCGCCAGCTTGGTGCTTCGCGCTGGGTGATCGGACGCATGATTGCCAACACCACCATCGATACGCTGTTTGGGGTGGTGCCGATCATCGGCGACGCCTTCGACGTCTTGTTCCGGGCAAATCTCAAGAACCTGGCCTTGCTGCGTCGCCATCTTGAGAAACGCGGCCGCCTGGGCGGCGCCCGCGTCATCGAGGGGGAGGCCGTGCGGTTGAATTGAAGCCGCCGGTTTGTCGCAGCGCCTCGCCAAGCACCATGGCCGCGGCGACGGCGACGTTGAGCGAGCGCCGCCCTTCCAGCAAGGGAACGCGCACGCGCGCGTCCGCCGCCGCGTGCACCTCGTGCGGCGCACCGGCACTTTCGCGGCCCACCAGCAGCGTGTCCTCGTGCGAGAACGCAAAGTCGGTGTGGGCCAAGGTGGCATGCGTCGTCAGTAAGACGAGCCGGGAGCCGCGTTGCCGGCGCGCGCTGTCAAAGGCGGCAAAGCTCCTGTGCCGAGCGATTTGAACGTGCTCTAGGTAGTCGAGGCCGGCGCGGCGCAAGGTTCGCTCCGTCATGTCGAAGCCGGTCGGGCCCACGACGTCGACGGGCGTGCCGAGGCAGGCGGCCAAGCGCAAGATCGTGCCCGTATTTTGTGGAATGTCCGGCTGGTAGAGGGCAAGGCGCATGGGGCTTGAGCGTCCGCGTTGGCTGGCATTGTCCCGGCGCCGGCAGGCGTGCGCCAAATTGCCCCCACCGGGGCTCAGCGACAGCCTTGTGCATCCGCGGGAAGAATGCAAAAAGAACGCGCGTCAAAACGTCCTGTTGGGAGCGCCGGGGCGATCACCGACACTTTGCCGCGCAGATTTCGGAGCCGCGCAAATTTCCGACGGCTTCGGAGCTTTCGGGGTGTTGAGCGCAAGCGTGGCGGCATCCGACGCTAGGTTTGTTGCGGCCGGCGGATCGTTCACGGGCGTGAGGGCAGGGGGCAAAAGGAGGCCGATTTGGCAACGGGAACCGTGGAAGAGCCCAACCGGCGCGACTTCATTGTAATCGCCGCCCAGGCTTTTGCCGGCGTCGGCGCTGCCGTGGCGCTCTGGCCCTTCATCCAGCAAATGAATCCGGATGCCTCCACGCAGGCGCTGGCGTCCATCGAGGTCGATTTGAGCCCCGTCAAGGAGGGGCAGGCGATCACGGTTTCCTGGCGCGGCAAGCCGGTGTTCGTGCGCAACCGAACCTCCCAGGAAGTGCAGGCGGCCAAGGAGGTCAAGCTCGCCGACCTGGTCGATCGCTCTGCCCGCAATGACGCCCTGCCGGAAAACACGCCGGCAAGCGATCTCAACCGCACCAAGAAAGGCAAAGAGAACTGGATCGTGCTGGTGGGCATCTGTACGCACCTGGGCTGCATTCCCAAGGGCCAGAGCCTGAACGACAGCCGGGGAGACTATGGCGGTTGGTTCTGTCCCTGCCACGGTTCCCACTACGATACGGCCGGGCGCATCCGCAGGGGTCCCGCCCCGCGCAACCTCGAGGTGCCGACCTACGAGTTCGTGTCCGATAGCAAGATTAAGATCGGGTAAGGGAGCGCGAGATGGCAGGCCACGAATCGACCTACCAGCCAAAGTCGCGCTTCGAGAGATGGCTCGACGAGCGGTTGCCGATCGCGCGCATGATGCACGCGCAATTCGTGGACTTCCCCACGCCGCGCAATATCAACTACCTTTGGACCACGGGAGGGATGCTGGCGTTTTTCCTCGGCGTGCAGATCCTCACCGGCATCGTGCTGGCGATGCACTACCTGCCCTCCGCCAATGACGCCTTTAACAGTGTCGAGGCGATCCGCCGCGACGTGAACTATGGCTGGCTCATTCGCAATCTGCATGCGGTCGGCGCCTCGATGTTCTTTCTGGCCGTCTACATCCACATTGGTCGCGGCCTTTACTACGGCTCCTACAAGGCGCCGCGCGAGGTGCTGTGGATCCTCGGCGTGGTGATCCTGTTGCTGATGATGGCGACGGCGTTCATGGGCTACTCCTTGCCCTGGGGCCAGATGAGCTTCTGGGCCGTGACCGTCATTACCAACCTGTTTTCCTCAATCGATTCGATCGTGCCGGGCCTCGGCACCCGCATCGTGCAGTGGCTGTGGGGTGGCTTTGCGGTATCCGGCACCACGCTCACGCGTTTCTTCAGCCTGCACTACGTGTTGCCGTTCGCCATTGTAGGCGTCGTCATCTTGCACATTTGGGCGCTGCACACGGTCGGGCAGAACAACCCAACCGGCCTCGAAATCAAGACCAAGTCCGACTCGGTGCCGATGTCGCCGCACGCCGTCATGAAGGACATGTTCGGTCTGGCCGTGTTCATGGTCCTGTTCACCTGGTTCGTATTCTTCCTGCCGGACTATCTGGGACACGCGGACAATTACATCGAGGCCAATCCGCTCTCTACGCCGCCGCACATCGTACCCGAGTGGTATTTCTTGCCCTACTACGCCATCCTGCGCGCAATCCCGAACAAGTTGTTGGGCGTGATCGCGATGTTCTCCTCGATCATCCTGCTGTGCTTCGTGCCCTGGCTCGACACCTCGCGGGTCCGCTCCACCAAGTACCGCCCGCTTTATAAGTGGTTTTTTTGGCTCTTCATCATCACGGTGATTGCGCTGGGCTATCTGGGCTCCAAGCCACCGGAGGGTGTCTACGTGTTTTGGGCGCGCATCTTCACCGCCTACTACTTTATCCATCTCTTGCTCGTGCTGCCGATCGTCGGTGTCATCGAGACGCCCTCGCCGCTGCCGCGTTCGATCAGCGAGGCGGTACTCGGCACGTCCGGCGGACATGTCACTGTCGGGGCGCCGAGCGCCCCAGAGAAGCGCTAGGCTGGGGAGCGACATGACCGGACGGTTCGCCTTGAGGCCAGGCCTGACAAGCGTCGGCATCTTGCTCGGCGCGTTCGTCGCGACGCTCGCTGGGCCGGCGCGCGCGGCAGAGGAGGCGCACCCTGAGATCCACCGCCAGCACTGGAGCTTCGGGGGGGTGTTCGGCCATTTTGATGATGCGCAGTTGCAGCGCGGCTTCAAGGTCTACACGGAGGTTTGTTCGCGCTGCCACGGCGTCCGGCGTCTCGCCTTCCGCAATCTGGCGCAGCCTGGGGGGCCGAGTTTTCCCGAGGCTGCAGTCAAGTCGCTGGCGGCAACCTACCAGGTCGACGCCGAGCCCAATGAAGAAGGCAAAATCGGCAAGCGTCCGGCGACGCTGGCCGACCACATCCCGCCCCCTTACCGAAACGACCAAGAGGCCCGCTTTGCCCTTAACGGCGCCCTGCCTCCGGACCTTTCCCTTATTGCCCGCGCCCGCGCCGCCGAGGAGGCCACGCCGTTCTATCGGGTTCCCGACCGGATGCTGCGCGATGTGCTGGCGGCTTACCAGGAGGGCGGCGCCGACTATGTCTACGCCTACCTGACGGGCTACAAGGAGCCCCCGGCCGCCACCAAGCTCGCCGATTTCATGAACTACAACGTTGCCTTCCCTGGTCACCAGACCGCCATGCCCAATCCGTTCCTGGGCGGCGAGGGCATGGTGAAGTACGACGACAACACTCCTGCCACGGTCGACAACTACGCCCGCGACGTTACGGCCTTTCTGGCCTGGGCCGCCGATCCCAGGCTTGAAGAGCGCAAGCGCACGGGGGTGTTGGTGGTGGCCTATATCGTGCTGACCGCCCTGCTGCTCGGTCTCGCCAAGCGCCGCATCTGGCGCGACGTGCACTAATCCCCGGTTGGCTCGAGCCGAGGCTAGATCCAACCGTCGTTGTCGCGCCCACCGATGCCCGTCATTTTACGGCTGAGAAGGCCGTCGGCTGTAAGAACATGCTTTTGACATTGGTGAGGATGGGCCCGTCACGTTCGCTATCGCTGCGCGCAGCGATCCAGGCTGGGTCGGCCTGAAACGTGGTCCACTTTTTTTCGCGATCCGCCATCGATTCCCAGGCCAGCAGGTAGTGCAAATCGTTGTTGCCATCGCCGATCAGTACGGTCCAAAACCCGGCCTGTTTGATGCCGTGCTTCTCCCAGATCTGCAGGGTCTGCGTCTCGAAGCGCTTAAGCAACGCGGGTAGGCGCCCGGGCAGGCAGCTATAGATGCGCAGTTCGTAGATCATGTCCGTCTCCACCATGTTAACGGCCGCGATCCTGTCCCGGCCGCGGGGAGAGCACAAGAGCAGGAGGGATGGCTCGCGCCTGCCCCGAGCCTGGGCAGGCGCGGCGCGTTGTCATAACATGCGATTGCGTCGACGCTTCCAGCCACAAGGGCCAGCCATAGGGGCAAGCCATGACCAAGACCGTGCTCGGGATCATTGGGGGAAGCGGGCTCTATGACATGCCCGCCCTGAAGAGTGTGCACTGGGAAGCCGTCCCCTCACCCTGGGGCCAAGCCTCCGATCAAATCCTGTTCGCCGAGTTCGACGGCTTGCCGCTGCGTTTCCTACCCCGCCACGGCCGCGGCCACAAGCTGCCCCCATCGGCCATCAATTTTCGCGCCAACATCGATGCCTTGAAGCGCGCCGGCGTCACCGACCTGGTCTCGATCTCGGCTTGCGGCTCGCTGAAAGAGGAATTGCCGCCCGGACACTTCGTGCTCATCGACCAGTTCATCGATCGCACCTTCGCGCGCAACAAGAGCTTTTTCGGGCCGGGCTGCGTCGCGCATGTGTCGATGGCCGATCCCGTCAGCCCCGGGCTGGTTGACCGCCTCGAGCAGGCGGCCAAGGCCGAAACCATCTCCTACACGCGCGGGGGCACCTATCTGGTGATGGAGGGCCCGCAGTTCTCGACGCGCGCGGAGAGCAATCTTTATCGCAGCTGGGGCTGCTCGGTGATCGGCATGACCAACATGCCCGAGGCCAAACTCGCGCGTGAGGCGGAGATTTGCTACGCCACCGTGGCCATGGTGACGGATTACGATTGTTGGCATGCCGACCACGCCGAGGTCGATGTCGCCGCCGTCATTAAGGTGCTGCACGAAAACGTCGATAAGGCGCACGCGTTGATCGCGCGTTTGGCCCGCGATTTTCCTCGCCAGCACCCACCCTGTCCCATCGGCTCCGATCGCGCCCTCGAGGTTGCCATCATAACGCCGCCGGACGCCCGCGACCCCGCCGTGCTGGCAAAGCTCGATGCCGTGGCCGGGCGGGTTCTCAACGCCAAGGCTGCGTGAGGCACATGCACCCCGACAAGGGGAGCCGGCCTAGGGCCGGGACTCGCAGCCCCGGTGCCGTTTCAACACGCGCTGGGCGGAAGCGGGAAATTTCGCCAACTTGTCTTGTGGCCGCACCGGACGGCGCACCAGCTCACCACCGCAATTGGGACAGCGTCCGCCCGGCAGGCGCTGGTCCGCACACGCGGCGCAGAACGTGCATTCGAACGAGCAGATGAGGGCGTCGGGCGCGTCAGCCGGCAAATCCTTGTCGCAACATTCGCAGTTGGGTCTGAGTTGGAGCATCGGCCTTCCTTTTCTTCTAGACGTGGCTAGCATGCTCGCCCGGTCAACTACAGGCAAGGGAGACCCCCCATGACTTTTGCAGAACTCATCGACCGCTTTGCCACCGCGGCGGCGGCCGGTGATGGCGACGGATTGGCCGATCTGTTCACGCCGGAGGGCACCTACGACGACTACTTCTTCGGACCGTGCAGCGGTCACGCGGCGATCAAGCAGATGCTGGTGCATTTTGCCGAGGGAGGGCGCAAGTTTCGTTGGGAATTCTACGATCCCGTGCTTGCCGGGCAAACCGGCTACGCCAGCTATCGCTTCAGTTTCGAGTCCACGCGTCCGGAGGCCAAAGGCGCGCGCGTGGCCTTCGATGGCATCGGCCGGTTCGATCTCGAGGGCGACCGCATCAAACGGTACTCGGAGGTTTTTGACCGCGGCATGGCGCTCGCGCAGCAGGCCTTCGAGCCCGAGCGGCTGGTGAAAATCTTGCTCAAATACGCAAACGCCCTCAAGAACCGCCCCGATTGGGCTACGCATGCGAAATGAACGGCCGCGCTTTTGAAGGGCCCGTTTGGGCCTTGGGTCCGGGCCTTGGCGGCTGGTCTGGGGATAACGGGGAAAGCGCCGGCCGCGGGCGGCCTGGCCGGCGATCAAATCTTACTAGGAATGGCCTCTCGCCGGGCTCCATCGCAAGAGGTGTGCATACTCCCTTTGTCGTTTCGCGCGGGACATCGGTTGCCGCCGCCAACGCTGGTGGACTTGGCGCTGGCGGCCTGCGCCTAACCCATCGGTTCTCGAAGGGGCCCATGGGCGCCGACGCGTGGGGAGTAAGGCGGGCCGGCCAAGGCCGCGCGCACCGCCGACCTGAGCGCGCTGGCGGCCGCTCA
>DATMZT010000180.1:0-6489 GCA_035573335.1 Hyphomicrobiaceae bacterium
GGATTTTTCCGCTGACGACTATCGATGATTTCGATAGATACATTTCAGCACCCATGCAGCAGTGAATGCATAGCCGATGGACATCGCACTTGCACGCACTTTCCTGATGGTCGCGGAGACCGGTAGCTTCATCGACGCGGCGCGCAAGATGAACGTCACGCAGTCGACGGTCAGCGCCCGCATCAAAGTGCTCGAAGAACAGTTCAGCCGCTCGCTGTTTGAGCGTTCGCGCAACGGAGCGACGCTCACGGCGGCGGGCGAGCAGTTCCAGAAGCACGCACTGGCTTTGGTACGACTATGGCAACACGCGCAGCTCGAGGTGGGGCTGTCGGGCCAACATCGCGACCACCTCGCGGTCGGCGCACAAGCCACGCTCTGGGACGGCTTTCTTCTGAAGTGGATATCCTGGCTCCGGGATAACATTCCCGACATCGCCATCTCGGCCAGCGCCTCGCTTTCGGCCGTGATGATTCAGCGTCTGCTTGAGGGCACCCTCGATCTTGCCATCATGTACCGGCCCGGCCAGCCGCCCGGGCTCACCATCGAGCACCTGTTCGATGAAGAATTCGTGCTGGTCACGAGCAGTTCCGGCCGGCGCCGCCTTTCCAACGATTACGTGTTGATGGATTGGGGGCCGGAGTTCCACGCCGAGCACGCCGCGGCCTATCCCGACCTGAGCAATACCAGCGTGCACCTCGACTTAGGTTCACTCGGCCTCGATTTTCTCTTGGCCAACGAGGCGTCCGGCTACTTCCCTCGGCGCCTTGTACGCCAGCACCTGAGCCGGCGCCGGCTGCGCATCCCGGCCCGCGCGCGTGCCTTCAGCTGTCCCGTCTACATGGTCTATCCCGAGACCCGCGACGAGGAGGCCTACGAGCCGATCCTCAAGGGTTTGCGCCGGGCCGCCGAACGCCTGATCTGAGGCCACCTCACACGGTCGAGCGCACCTCGAAGCCCGGCTGCGGCACTTGCGGCTCGGCCAAGACTTTGACGAAATCGACGCGTGCCGACGGTGGACCTTGGTGGCAGCGCGTCAGCATCCGGGCGACCGCATCCGCGTCACCCGAAAACACCGCTTCGACGCCGCCATCGCGCCGATTACGGACCCAGCCATCGAGGCCAAGGTCGGTGGCCGCGCGCTCCGTCCAGTAGCGAAAGCCAACCCCCTGCACGCGACCTTCGAGGCGCACGCGCACGGTGCGCCGATCGCTCGCCTCTTCGGGCATGGCAACCTCACGCCGCTAGTAGCCCAGCGCCATCCCATCCTTGCGCGGATCGGAGGCGCCGATCAGGACGCCCTGGGCACGGTCCAGGGCAACGATCTGCGCGCCACCCCACGGCAGCTCGCGCGTCTTAACCTTGTGCCCCAACGCTTCGAGCCCGGCCACCACCGCCGCCGGCACTGCCTCTTCCACCACCAGGGCATCGCCCTCGAAGAACACCCGCGGGCAGTCGACGGCCTCCTGTAGGTCCATGCCGTAGTCGAACAGGTTGCTCATCACGTAGACATGGCCCATCGGCTGGAAGTGCGCGCCCATGACGCCGAACGCGAGCGCCAGCGCCCCTGCCTTGAAGCCCATGGCGGGAATTAGCGTGTGCAGCGGGCGCTTGCGCGGGGCGATGGCATTGGGGTGACCTGGCTCGAGTACGAAGCCCTCACCGCGGTTGTGGAAGTTTACACCCGTGCGATCCGTCACGATGCCTGAGCCGAAGTCGGCAAACAGCGAGTTGATGAAGGAAATCGCCATGCCCTTCTCGTCCACAATGGAAAAGCAAACCGTGTCGGAACCCGAGGGCTGCGGCATTGGCCCAAGCTCCGGCCGGCGCCGCTTGCGGTCGATACGTGCCACCAGGCCGTCGATCACGCGCTCATCGAGAAGATGGCGCAGCGGCACCTGGGCCGCTTCGGGGTCGGCCACAAAGCTGTCGCGCATGGCATAGGCCAGGCGCGCCGCCTCCATCAGCACGTGGTAGCGCTCAATCGAGACGCTGTCGCCGATCCGACCCAAGCGCTCAAGCATCTTGAGCAGGATCAGGGCAACCACGCCGTGATTGCTCGGCGGCAGCTCGAACAGGTCTATGCTGTGGTAGCGCGTCGAGATCGGCTCGACGTAGCTTGCCGACTGCGCGGCAAAATCCTCAAGCGTGTGCAACCCGCCGAGGTCTTTGAGCGTCGCCACCATGTCGCGGGCGACTTCGCCCGCATAAAAGCCCGCCCGGCCCTCCTTGGCGATGCGCTTCAGGGTTGCCGCCAGCGCCGGGAAGCGCATCACCTCGCCGACCGGCGGCGGGCGCCCTGCGGGCAGGAAGTGCTTAGCCGCAGCCCGGTGTCGGGCCAGTTTCGCGGCGGCGCGCGCCCAATCGACGCTGACCCGTGGGGACACGGCAAAACCCTGCTCGGCCAAGGCGATGGCGGGCTCGAGCAGGCGTGCCAGCGGCATGCTGCCGTGATCCTCACACAAGCGACACCAGCCGTCGACGGCACCGGGCACGGTGACGGCATGCACGCTGCTGGTTTCGATGCGGCCAATGCCCTTTTTGGCATACCAATCGGCGCTCGCGGCCTCGGGTGCGCGGCCGGCGGCATTGAGCGCGAGCGGCACCTTCGCGCCCGGCTTGGCGACAAGCGCAAAACAGTCGCCGCCGATGCCGGTCATCGGGCACTCCACCACCGCCAACACCGCGGCCGTGGCAATCGCCGCGTCGACCGCATTGCCCCCCTGGCGCAGGATCTCCATCGCCGTCAGGCTGGCCGCGGGATGGGAGGTGGCGCACATCGCCCGCCGCCCGTAAACCGCTGAACGCCCGGGGAAGTGAAAGCTGCGCATGGGGCTAGATGTCCTTGAGCCGGCTGGCGCCGTTGGCGCGCGAGGGTCGATGAAAACCGAAGTGTCCGCAAGTCCGTTTGCGGGCGTCGGCGGCATTAGACAAATTCCATGATCACCGCGTCGACAGCGAGACTGTCCCCCGGCTGGGCCTTGATGGATTTCACCACTCCTTCGCGCTCGGCCCGCAGTACGTTTTCCATCTTCATCGCCTCCACGATACACAAGGCATCGCCGGCCTTCACTTCCTGGCCTTGGGCGACGTGGATGGCTTTGACCAGGCCCGGCATCGGACAGATCAGCAGCTTGGAGGTATCGGGGGCAAGCTTCTGCAGCATCAGGTCGGCAAGGGCGGCCTCGCGCTCGGTATAGACATAAGCCTTGGCGCGCGCGCCCCGGTAAGCGAGGTCGTAGCCATTGAGAATGCCGCGCACCTGTACGAACACGGAGCGGCCCGCCACCGTCCCCTGCCAAACCGGCTCGCCCGGCCACCAGTCGGAGGCGAGTTCGAGAACTTTGTTGCCGCCACCGCTCGCCGCCGGCACGGTCACCTTGGTCGGCCCTGTCAGACCTCCTTCGACCTCCGCTGCAACGCACTCGGCGCCAATCTTTACCATCCGGCGCCGGGCGAAACGCACGCTCGGCCCCCCCATCTGATCGGTGATCTCCCGCCTGCGCGCGTTGCCGAGGTGATCGATCGCAGCCGCCACCGCGGCGAGCACCTCCAAGTCTTCGCCGGCGAGCGCGCGCGGCCTGAAGCCGCCTTTGAACTCTTCGGCGATAAAGCCGGTCGATAGCCGACCGCTCTTCCAGCGCGGGTGCTGCATCAGGGCGGCGAGGAAGGGAATATTGTGTTCGACGCCTTCGATGACAAAGCCATCCAACGCTTCCGCTTGCAGGGAAATGGCGTCCTCGCGCGTTGCCGCGTGGCTGACGAGCTTGGCGATCATCGGATCATAAAACATGGAGATCTCGGCGCCCTCGTAGACGCCGGTGTCGTTACGGATCGTGCCCCTTGCGTCCGTGCCCTCGCGCGGCGGCCGGTAGCGCGTCAGGCGCCCGATCGAGGGCAGGAAATTGCGATAGGGGTCCTCGGCATAGATGCGCGACTCCACCGCCCAGCCGCTGAGCTTCACGTCGGCCTGACGCAAAGCGAGCTTTTCGCCGGCCGCGACCCGGATCATCTGCTCGACCAGATCGATGCCCGTCACCAACTCGGTCACTGGGTGCTCGACCTGCAGGCGCGTATTCATCTCCAGGAAGAAAAACGAGCGATCCTGGCCGGCCACGAATTCCACCGTGCCGGCGCTGTCGTAGCCGACCGCCTTGGCCAGCGCCACGGCCTGCTCTCCCATGGCCTTGCGCGTGCGCGCGTCAAGCAGCGGCGAGGGGGCCTCCTCGACGACCTTCTGGTTGCGCCGCTGGATGGAACATTCGCGCTCGCCCAGATGGATGATATTGCCATGCTTGTCGCCGAGCACCTGGATCTCGACGTGCCGCGGATTTTCGATGAATTTTTCGAGAAATACGCGATCATCGCCGAAGCTGGCCTTGGCCTCCGAGCGCGCGAGCGCGAAGCCCTCCTCAGCCTCCTTCGGCGAATAGGCAACGCGCATGCCTTTGCCGCCGCCGCCCGCCGAAGCCTTGATCATGACGGGATAGCCGATCTCGGCGGCGATTCGCACCGCCTGCATGGCATCGGCAATCTCGCCGAGATAGCCAGGTACCGTGGAGACCTTGGCGCGCGCCGCCGCCTTCTTGCTCTCGATCTTGTCGCCCATGGCGGCGATCGCCTTGGGGTTCGGACCGATGAAAACGATCCCTGCCCGCTCCAAGGCGAGGGCAAAGGCCTCGCGTTCCGACAGGAAGCCATAGCCCGGATGCACCGCCTCGGCGCCGGTCCGGCGACAGGCATCGACGATCTTATCGACCAGCAGGTACGACTGGGCGGCGGGGGGCGGGCCGATGGCCACCGCCTCATCCGCCATGCGCACGTGCAGGCCATCCCGGTCGGCATCCGAGTAGACCGCCACCGTCTTGATGCCGAGCTTGCGCGCAGTCTTGATGATACGGCAGGCAATTTCGCCGCGATTGGCAATCAGTAACTTTTGGAACATGAACGGCTACCATCCCGGCGACGTCGAAGGCGGCACTCCCTCGCGAGGGCCGATGATAGGGGCAAAGGGCGGCCGCACGATAGGGGATGCCGAGCCGCAGCTTCGCGACCGGGCGCCGCCGCATCGATAAAAGGCGGCCCTTTATGGCCGCCGTCGACGCGGCCCGGCGCCGCCGCCCTGATCTCAGGCCGCCACCGTTGCCGCCCGCTGCAGGATGTCGCTGATAAGCGGATCGACTGCCGGACTTTCGGCCTTGAGGAACATGAGCAAGGAGCGTTCGTTGGCCGAGAGTTTACCGTCCCGGCCGATGCGGTCGGCGAGCCAGCCGACCTCGGTCGGCGTGATGGTCTCGCGCGTGATGATCTCGATTTTTTGTTGCGTCAGCCGGGCGATCGCCTGCTCCTCCCCGCTCTGCTGGCGATAGCCGCCGAACAGGTTCCTGCGGCCGCCGGTCATGCCGGCGAGCACCTCATCGATGCTGAGCTCGCCGCGCCGCTCCAACCAGGCATCGCGCGCTAACGCCACCGCGCGCGGCGGGGCGGCATAGCCGCTAGCGCCAAGGACACAGTTGGCGATGGCCTTGACGAACAAATCGCTCCAGCTCGGGTGGTTGTCGGCCGCCGCAGTTGCCGCATCGATGTCGAACAGCACCTCGGCTTCCGCCTGCGTCACGGCGATGTTACCGTCGCCGCCGAAGCTGTAGAGGATACGGCGCAACAGATCGACGTCGGCTTCGCTGACGCTGATCGCCGCGCGGGACTTGCCGACACGCAGCGGTCCCGCGTTGTCGATGATGGCATCCCTCACCTGGTCGAGGGCGAAACGCACCAGGCTTTGCGGCACCCAGCGCGCCTTGTCGAGCACGTTGAGCAGCAGTTCGAGCTCGGTCTTGCTGCCAATTCGCCCTTCCTTGGCGATCCGCCGCATCAGCCAGTCGGCGTTTTCGGCAGTGAGATAGCCCTGTGGCTCGGCCTGATCGACGATGAAGTCGGTGATGGTCTCGATGAAGCAATCGGCCCAAGCCGGATCCTGGATCGGGCAGGCGTCGTTGAGGGCCAGGATGGTTTCGGCTTCCTCCGCGGTGATCGAGCCGTCCTCGTAGTAGCTGCGGCGCAGCTTCAAGACGTCTGCATCTTTGATGCTACCCCGCGCCTTGATTTCCGGGACCGAAACCGCGCTCAGTACGCCCATGGCAAACCCCCAACTGATAGCCGAGGGCAGGCTAAGGCCTGAGGGTTACCATCAGGCTAACGAGCGCTCCTTTTTGCACGCGCCGGGCGCGGCGAAGCGAAAGCGGCCGCCTCGTGAGGCGGCCGCCCGGCCAAACCGATACAGCCGTTGCTATCAGTTGTGGCTCACACGGTAGACGAGCGCGTTGTGGCGTGACTGTGCCAGCGCGATCCTTGCGCGCTCCCAAGGGGTCACGCGGCCGTCTGCCCAGGCTTTGGCCTTGATCAGGTTGAGCTGATGCTGACTGCGGGCGATCGCAGCATGCTCGGCCGGGGTGATTTTGCCCCCGCTATGTCGGTAGAAAGCGGCCTCGGCCG
>DATMZT010000181.1:0-9569 GCA_035573335.1 Hyphomicrobiaceae bacterium
GACTACCCACATCAATTCTCCGGGGGGATGCGCCAACGCGTCATGATCGCCATGGCGCTTTCCTGCGATCCCAAGCTGCTGATCGCCGATGAACCGACCACGGCCCTCGACGTCACCATCCAGGCACAGATCCTGGAATTGCTCCACGATATGAAAACGCGTTTTGGTATGGCGGTCATGTTGATCACGCACGCCATGGGCGTGGTGGCCGAGACGGCGCAACGCGTCGTGGTGATGTACGCCGGCAAGGTGATCGAGGAAGCGCCCGTTGCACAGCTATTCGGCCAACCGCGTCATCCCTACACGCGCGGCTTGATCCGCTCCATTCCACGTATCGATCGGGCCGCCGTCAACAAGAGCCGGCTCGAGACCATCGGTGGGGTCGTGCCGAGCCTTTTGCGCCCCCCACCCGGCTGTCGTTTCGCCGCGCGCTGCCCCCACGCAATGGCGAAGTGCCGGGAGGCGAGCCCGCCCCTCCTTGAGGTGGCGCGGGGCCACAAGGTCGCTTGCGTGCTCGAACAACCCGAGGCGGTGCAATGACCGAGCCGCTGCTGCGCGTGAAGGATCTCGTCAAGCACTTTGCCGTCACCGGCGGTGTGCTATCGCGCGAGGTCGATCGGGTGCACGCTGTCGACCACGTGAGTTTCGAGATCGGCGCCGGCGAGACCCTCGGCCTCGTCGGCGAGTCTGGCTGCGGCAAATCGACGACCGGTCGCTGTATTCTGCGCCTGATCGAGCCGACGGCAGGCGAAATTTGGTTTGAGGGACGCAACGTTTCCGCCTTTGGCCGCGACCAGCTGCGCGCGCTACGCCGCGACATGCAAATCATCTTCCAGGATCCATTCGCCTCGCTCAACCCGCGCATGACGGTCGGCACCATTATCGATGAGGCTCTGACCATCCATAAGCTTGCCAAGTCGAAAGAGGCGTACCGCCACCGCATAGTCGAGTTGCTCGAAACCGTGGGTCTGCAGCCCGATCACATGCGGCGGTATCCGCACGAATTCTCCGGCGGGCAGCGCCAGCGCATCGGCATTGCCCGCGCGCTCGCCGTTGAACCCAAGCTGATCGTCTGCGACGAGCCCGTGTCGGCCCTCGACGTCTCGATTCAGGCCCAAGTCATCAATCTGCTGGAGGACTTGCAAGAGAAATTCAGCCTCACCTACCTGTTCATCGCGCACGACCTGTCGGTGGTGGAGCACATCAGCACGCGCGTGGCGGTCATGTATCTCGGCCGGGTGGTGGAGATCGCACCTGCGCACGATCTATACAACGAGCCCTTGCACCCCTACACGGAGGCCCTGCTATCGGCCGTGCCAATTCCCGACCCGACGGTGAAACGCAAGCGCATCACGCTCGCGGGCGACGTGCCGAACCCGATCCGTCCGCCGGGCGGTTGCCATTTCCACACGCGCTGCCCGATCCGTCAGCTGCCGCTGTGCAGCACTGAAAAGCCCCTCCTCAAACAAGCTCGCACGGGCCATTGGGTCGCCTGCCACCTGCGTGGCTGACCGTCAAAGCCGCGCCAGCATTTGCCTCATCCAACCGGCGGCGACGCCAACGCTCCGATCGCAGCGGCGGCGGGCGCCCCCCACGCGACGAGGCAACGGCGAACGTGCGCGAGCCGAGGCCGCTTGCGGCCCTAATCCTCCTGCTGCCTTGCCTCTTCGCGCAAGGCCTCCGGGTCGGCGATGCCGTAATCGCGCCGCACGCCAGCGCTGCTGACGTAGCCATCCAGGAGATCACGCGCGATCGCTGCTCGCTGGCGCTCCGCTGGCAGGCCAAAACCACCCGAACCCGGCGTGCGCATGTCGATGACCGAGCCGGCGGGGGCGAGGAATGCCCCCTTGCTCGGCAGCTTCCTCGTCCTGCCATCGGGCGTGCTGAGGCTCACCACGGCTGCCGCGCCGGCTTTGCCGCCCTCCAATCCGAACGGTGGGGACGACATGCGCTCCATGCACAGGGCGCCGGTTGCATCGGCATTCTCGATGAGCCGCCAGACGCGGCGCGCGCCGCAGCCGCCACGATAGCGCCCGGCTCCGCCCGAATCGGGATCGATCGCGTACTGCTCGACACGCAAGGGGAAGGCCATCTCCAGCAACTCGATCGGCGTGTTCATGGTATTGGAGATGCCGCTGGCGATCGTGTTAATGCCATCCTTGTTCGGCCGCGCGCCGAACCCGCCTTTGATGGTCTCGTAGGAGACATAGCGCCGCCCGCTGCGCGGATCGATGCCACCAAACGTCATGATCGCGGAGGTGCCCTGGCTGCAGGCCATCACCTGCTTCGGCCAAAATTTAACCAGCGCTCCCATCACCATGTCGGCCACCCGATGCGATATCTCGTGATTGGCGTAGACGACGGGGGCGGGGAACTCGGCGTTCACGACGCTGCCCTTCGGCGCCCTGACCTCGATGGTGCGCCAGCACCCGGAATTGGGCGGAATGAGACTGTTGGGATCGACCGCCATCTTGAGCCCGCAATAAATGCCCGAGGCGGTCACCGACAGGGGCGCGTTCATTGGGCCCTTGACCTGGGGATCGGAGCCGGCGAAATCGACGAGCAAGCGGTCGCCGATTTTCTCAACCTGCATCCGGATCCAGAACGGTGCATCGCCGCCATCGGCGTCATCGGCGATGCCGTCGCCGTCGCAGAAGTCCTCGAAGTACCCGGTGCCGTCGGGAAGATCGCGCAGGGTTGCGCGCATCAGGCGCTCGGAATAGTCCATGACCTCGGCCAGGTAGTGAATGAGCCGTTGCGTGCCGTAGCGCATCGCCAGCGCCTTGAGCCGCTCGGTTGCACGCAGGGTCGCCGCAAGCTGGGCGCCGAGATCGCCCCTGCGTTCATCCGGCGTGCGCACGTTGGCAAGAATGATTTTTTCGAGATCCGCGCTCATCACCCCGCGCGCCACCAGCCGCAGCGGCGGCAGACGCAGGCCCTCGCCGTAGATCTCGCTGACCGCGCCGTAGCTGCCGGGCGTGGCCGAGCCAACATCGGGCCAGTGCGCCCTTAGGCAGGCATAGCCGAGCAATTGGCCGTCATGGAAGGCCGGACGCACGACGTTGATGTCGGGCAGATGGCTGCCGCCCTGGTATGGATCATTGTGGATGAAGACGTCGCCCTCGGCCGCGTCCGCGCCGAAGACGGCAACCACGGCGCGCACCGCGTCGGGCATCGAGCCCAAGTGGATCGGCAGGTCGGGTCCCTGCGCGACCATGTCGCCCCTGCGATCGAACACGCCGCACGAGAAATCGCCGGCCGACTTCAGGATCGGCGAATAGGCCGTCTTGCACAGAACGACGCGCATTTCCTCGGCGATCTTGAACAATGAATTCTTGACGATCTCGAATGAGGCGGGATCGCCGACTGCCGGCGCGTCCTTCATCGGCCATCTCCCTGGGTGTGTTCGCGTGCGAGCCAGACGAAGCCGTTTTCGTCCATGCGGCCCTGCCATCTCGGTGGCAGCAGAATGGTCGACTCAAGCGATTCGATCACCGCCGGTCCAACCGCCGTAAAACCCGCCGGCATGCCCGCTCGATCGAACACCGCCGCCTCGTGGCCGGCTGCGCCGAACCACACGCGCCGGCGTCCCTTCGCCGGGTCTGTGCCCCGCGCGGCCGGCGCTTGGCGCATGTGCAAGGGGGCAATGCTGCCGATCGCGGCAACCCGTAGATTGACGAGCTGCACCGGTTCGCTGCGGTTGTCGTGGCCGTAAGTGCGACGGTGGCGCGCGTGGAAATCCTCCGCTACGGCGGCTAGGCCGGCGGCATCGAGCCGGCGCCCCGGCACCGGCACGGCGAGCTCGTAGGATTGTCGCCCATAGCGGGCATCGACGCTGCGCACGAAGCGCCGCTGCGGCGCCTCTACCCGGGCGCGATCGAGCATGGCCGCCCCCTCCTTTTCCAGGCGCTGGAACGCCGTCTCAAGATCGGCCGGTTCGGCCGTTGCGGTCGTGGTGTAGACCGTGCGCACGTAATCGCGTTTGAGATCGGAACCGACGAGGCCAAGCGCCGAGAACGCGCCCGGGATCGGCGGGCAGACGACTTCGGCCATGCCGAGTTCCTCGGCAAGGGCGGTGGCATGCATCGGACCGGCGCCGCCAAAGGCTGCGAGGGTAAATTCACGCGGGTCGTGTCCGCGCTGGACCGAGACGATCTTCAGCGCTTCGGCCATGGCATGGTTGACCACATCGATGACGGCGGCCGCAGCGCTGCGCGCCTCAAGCTTCAGCGGTTCGGCCAGCTTCGCGCCCACCGCGCGCTCGGCCGCCGCGTAGTCGATTGGCAGATCACCGGCGAGCAGGGAGCCGCGGTCGAGGTAGCCCAATAGCAGATTGCAGTCGGTCACCGTCGGCTCCGTGCCGCCGCGCCCGTAGCAGCTGGGTCCGGGCACGGCCCCCGCGCTCTTCGGGCCGACGCGAAGGGCGCCGGCGCGGTCTACCCAGGCGATCGAACCGCCACCGGCAGAAACCTCGGCAAGGTCGATCACCGGCACCCGGATCGGGTGGCCGGTGCCGTTCATGGTGCGATTGCCGCTCGCCTTGCCGCCGACCTCATATTCCGGCGTTGTCTCATACTGTCCATCGCGAATCAGGCTCGCCTTGGCCGTGGTGCCACCCATGTCGAAGGACAGGAGGTTCAAGCGGCCGGTTTGCCGGGCGGCGAGCGCTGCGGCCACCACGCCGGCGGCCGGTCCCGACTCCACGGCGATGGCCGGCATGGCAATACCCTCGCCGGCTTCGAACACGCCACCGTTCGATCCCATGACATAAAGGCGCGGTAGCCCCAGCTCTTGCGTCGCGTGCTGCAGGCGCGTCAGATAGGAGGACAGGATCGGCCCCACATAGGCGCACACGACCGTGGTACTGGTGCGCTCGAACTCGCGAATTTCCGGGAGGACTTCGCTCGACAGGTAGATGGGGGTGTGCGGAAATGCCTGCCGCAGGCGGCGCCCGAGCCGGGCCTCATGCTCCGGGTTGAGAAAGCTGAACAGCAGCGACACGGCGATGGCCTCCACCCGATCGGCGCGCAGCTGCGCGATCAGGCCCGCAATCTCCTCCTCGGCCAGCGGTAGGACGAGGCGGCCATCGGCACCGATGCGTTCGCTGATCTCGTGTCGCCGACGCCGCGGAATGAGGGTCGCCGGCGCGTCCTGGAAGAGGTCGTAAAGGTCCGGGCGCGAGGAGCGGCGCAACTCCAGTACGTCGCGAAAGCCGCGCGTGGTCACCAGGGCAGCGCGGGCTCCTTTTTCTTCCAGGATGGCGTTGGTGACGACCGTGGTGGCATGCGCCAGCAGGTCGACGTCGGCTGAGCTGACTGCGTATTGCCGCATGGCCATTCGCAGCGCCGAGAGCACGCCCTCGGTAAAGTCGGCCGGCGTAGTGAGCGCCTTGGCCACCCCGATGCGGCCGCTCGCCTCGTCGATCAGCGCCACGTCTGTAAAGGTGCCGCCGATATCAACGCCGATCCGCCAGGCCATACCCGCTCCTTCGCTGTTGTCGGCGAAGTGTAGGCAGGTTCTGCCGGCCCCGGCAACGACTGGGCTCAGGGCGTGCTCCCGGCGCGCCGGGCATGGCGAGGGTCGAGCGCCGCCGCCACAAGAACGGCTTCTTCGCATCGGCGCGCGTGCACTTAACCGAAACTTTACGGCAGATTGCGAGGCTGGGTGGGAGCCTTTGAACGTGTGCTGTTTGTTCGGGCGCCTGGCACTGCCTTTGGCCGGCACGAACAAGGCCTCCTCCATTGCCTGCCGGTCGCCAGGCGCGCGGCGCCTGCCTTTTGCTGCCCCGGGATATTCACATGCCTCAGTCTTCGCCGATCAAGCCCGGCCCGAGCCAGCAGGCCGATGCCCGTGCCCGGTGGCACGGGGAGGGGAGCTTTTCGCCGCCCCGCGGTGGCGCGGCTGCCGCCGAGGCGGGCGAGGCCGCATGGCATCACAATGAGGCCTTCGAACAGCTAGCCGGTCGGGTCGAATGCCTGTCTGCTCGGATAGAGGCGACCCGGTCAGCCCTCGGCGGCGAGGGCTTGGGCCTATTCGAGGGCGTGGCCGACGCGCTAGAGGGACTAAAAACGGGCATCGCCAGGCTACGTTGCGCCTGGGAAAGCGATGACCCTTGGCTGGATCGGCTGCCGCCAGGGCCGCCGCGGCCAGTTGCCGCGGTGGCGCCATCGACCATGGCCGAGACCGATCCTTGGGATGCGGAGACGGCGGAGGCCTTGACGCGCGTATGCGAGGTTGCCGCGCTCGAGGACCAGCAGCATCGATCGGGTCGCCGCGCTGGGTTGGCGCGGCCGACCGACTTGCCGGCCGAGCCGCCAGCGCCGCGCGCAAGCGGATTGGATGCCCGGCTGGCGGATCTCGCCGACCGCCTAAATCGCGCCTTGCCGGGCCTTGCACCGGCCCAATGGTTGGGTCCCCTCGATCAACGCGTTCGCCAGCTCGAGCAGGCAGTGGCGCCCGCCTCGACACGGGCAATGCGCGCGTCGGAGGCGGGGAGCCTGGCTCATGTGGAAACGCTGATCCGCGACCTAGCGGTTCAGGTCGAACACACCCGAGCCGAGCTTAGCCGGCTCGATGCCGTCGACGAACGCCTGCGCGACATGATCGGACAGCTCAAGGGCTTGGCCGCGACCGCCAAACCAGTGACGTTCGCGCCAGCGGATCCAAGCCCGGAACGGGACCCGGCACACCGCGTGGAAGCGTTGCTCAAGACCAGCCTCGCCGCTCGACGACAGGATGCGCGTGCCGCGGTCGGCGTCCTCAAGTCTATTCATCATGCCGTCGGCCAGATCGCCGATCGCTTGGATGCGTTGCGGCCCGGGGAACGCTTGGCCGATGCAGGACTGGCGGGCCAAACCGATCCCGACGCCGATCGCGATCTCCTGCTCAAGGCCTATCGCGAGGGGGCCCGGGCGCTCGGCGAGACCCTACCGGAGGCGGCCTACGAACCGCTCGACGTTGCCGAGGACGGGCGTGCTCCGGCCCGATACGATTGGAGCACCAGCAATTGGCACTGGCACGCCAAGGACTAGCGGTGCCGGCGCAACCTCCCCGCGGGCCGGCCGCTGCCGCGACGCCGCCCGCGCGATACCTCGGTGGCCTCTCAAGGTGCGCCAAGCATGCCGATCGAGAACTTGCCGTGCCCGGCGCGCCCTTACATTTGCGTGCAAGCGCGAGCACGAAGAACGGGCTGCAGCCTGTCCTGTTGGGGTGAACCCCACGCCGGCGTTGGCGCCCAGGGCGATTTTTTTCTTGCGGCGTGAGGCTTGAATTGCGGTCGCACATGGTGCGCTATGCTGTGGACGGCCAGGCCGCGGCCGGTGAGGTCCGGTCGTCGGTGGGGCCGGCTCGGTGCATCGTTCGGGTGACGGCCATAGCGGGAGCAGTTGCTTGACCTCCGCCCAACCAGGCAAGAAAGCAAGGGCCGTGCTGCTGGCCGTGCTGGCGGCGGCAGGGGCCATCGTTGCCTTTGCCACCCAGGGGGAGGCCCAGCGCAAAAAACCGCCCGCGCCGCCCCCCGTGGCCAAGGAAACGCCGCTGAGCAAGGTCGAGGAGGTCAAGCGCGAGCAACAGCCCGGGGCCAAGGAATCGGTGCAGGCCGATGTTTCGGCCCGCAACGTCGCGGTGACATCGTCGTTCAGCGGTACCGAAATCGTCATTTTCGGCGCGGTCGACAACAGCCAGCAACCAAGCGCCGAATCCGGCTACTACGATATCGTGATCGTGGTCGAAGGGGTGCCGAGCCGGCAGGTGGTTCGGCGCAAGAGCAACGTTGCCGGCCTCTGGCTCAATACCTCCTCTGCAACCTTCGATCTGGTGCCCAGTTACTACGCCATCGCCTCCACGCGGCCGATCGACGAGATTGCGCCGGAGGAATTTCGCGCCTCCCATGGCATGGGTTTCCAGCATTTGCGGTTCCCGCCTGCCTTCGGACAGGCGCAAGCTCTCTCCACCGAGGACGTGAAGGAATTTCGCGAAGCCATCATCAGTTTGAAGCAAAAACAGGGGCTTTACGTTCAGGATCAGTACGGGGTGGCATTCATCGGACGCAGCTTGTTCCGCTCCACCATCGAATTGCCGGCCAATGTAACGGTGGGACCCTTTGATACGCGCGTCTACCTCTTTCGCGACGATCAATTGTTGAGCCAGTTCTCGGTGCGCCTCACGCTGGAACGGGAAGGGGTGGAGCGCTATCTGCACGCCTTCGCTTTCCAGCGCCCGATGTTTTATGGTCTGGCGACCGTGGCTATCGCCGTCGCCGCCGGCCTGCTGGCTTCGACGGTTTTGCGCCGCGGCGCGTCCTAGCCCTCGCTAAGGCCAAGGACGACCCGCTGCTGCGTTTTTTGGCAAACGGCCCCAGACGCTGCCCAAGCGTGAGGCATCGAAGGGCCTTTCGGGCAGCGATCGCCCTAAGCTAGACTGCCACTAACGTCACCCGTGTTGGCTAGCGGCCCTTCCCACGTCCTTCATGCCTCAATTCGCTCCAGATCGCTTCGGCCACGTCAAGGGCTTGCCATCAACGGCGCCGGGGCAACGCATCGGCCTGCTCGGTGGATCGTTCAATCCACCACACCTTGCCCATCGCCAAATCAGCGAAATCGTCCTCAAGCGACTTGGCCTCGACCAGATCTGGTGGTTGGTGACACCCGGCAACCCCTTGAAGGCGCGCGGCGACCTGGCGCCGCTCGCCGAGCGGCTGGTGCTGTGCCGGGCAATGGCCAAAAATCCGCGCATTGTGGTCACCGCCTTCGAGCGCGATCTGCCGGCTGCCTATACGGCAGGGACCCTCGCCTTTCTCAAACGGCGCAGCCCGCTGGTACGCTTTGTTTGGATCATGGGCGCCGACAATTTGGCGGGCTTCCACCGCTGGCAGCGTTGGCGGGAGATCCTGACGATGGTTCCGGTCGTCGTCGTGGATCGTCCGGGCTGGCGGCTCAAAGCCCTCGCCTCCAAGGCGGCGAAAGCCTTCGCAGCGAGCCAGGTCCCCGAAGCCAAGGCGCGTGGCTTGGTGGCCATACCGCCGCCGGCGTGGACCTTTTTGACCGGACCGCTCTCCCCAGTGTCCTCCACCGATCTCCGGGGCAAGGCTCGGCAGCGTGGCCAATCTGTTGCGCGAAAGCCACAGATAGCCGAGCCAACTGCCGCAAAAGCAGCGAGTGCACGTACCTCCCAGGCCACGGCGAGCCGCAAAGGGGACGCCACCGTTTCCGAGCCACCACAGGCCGATCGTGCGCCGGCCCGAGCCGTGCCGGGGGGCGAGAAGCGACCGGGGTGGCCGTCCCGTGCGGCAAAAACGGAAGCCTCTTGAAAGCTGCTCCTGTCGCCCTCTATCCTTGGCTGAGTCCCACCGTTGGGGACTAGATCCGGGGTCCAGGGCCCCGCCCGGGCCTAAGTGCCCCGGCCGTTGCCCACCCGACAAAGGTTTGATGACGAAAGGACCATCAGCACAAGATGCCAACCGCACTTGAGGGTGCCCGCAAGAGCACGCCTCCGGCCGAACTCGTGTCTCCTGAACACGGCTCGGAAGCCCTTCTCGCGATCATCACGGCCGCGCTCGACGAGGCGAAGGC
>DATMZT010000182.1:0-22224 GCA_035573335.1 Hyphomicrobiaceae bacterium
GCTCGTCAGCTTCATCGACTATGATCTGGGATATATCGACTTGGAGCAGAGAACCTTGCAACCCATCGACAACCCGTTCGGGCCCAGGTTGTCACCTATGTCTTAGGTACGTTTTGTTACCCATGTGTCCGGGCCGGACAATTTGCGGGCTGGCGCACCCGACAGGATTCGAACCTGTGACCTTCGCCTTCGGAGGGCGACACTCTATCCAGCTGAGCTACGGGTGCGTTGGGGCGGTGATAGCGCATTTGACCGCCGGCCGCAAACGTCCCAAAAGCTTGCCGCAATCCGTGTGTCGATGGATCGGTGGCGGGAGTTTCGGAATGGCCGACGCAAGCCAAATACGATCGGGCGAGATAGCCGTCGCGCTGCCCGAAGCTTACGATGCAGGTGTTTATTTCATCGGTCGCATTCGTAC
The DNA here is from genome assembly GCA_035573335.1 of Hyphomicrobiaceae bacterium. GTDB lineage: Bacteria > Pseudomonadota > Alphaproteobacteria > Rhizobiales > Hyphomicrobiaceae > AWTP1-13. The sequence continues at coordinate 419 of DATMZT010000182.1, forward strand.
GCCCTTCAAATCCCGCGACGATTGCCCGAAGAACAGTGCTCAATCAAACGCCGTTGGCCAAGTCGAACTTGAGTCGCGGTACGCGCTCGCGCTGAAGGATCTTGAGCACTATAGCCACATTCATCTCCTCTATTGGATGCACGAGGCGCGGCGCGACCTTGTCCAGCAGGTGCCAGCCCATCTGGGTCACCCGCGCGGCACGTTTGCCCTGCGTTCACCGGTACGCCCCAATCCCATCGCGCTCGCGACCGTCGAACTTGTAAGGATCGACGGGGCCACGCTTGTGGTGCGCCGCATCGATTGCGTCGACGGCACTCCCCTCCTTGATATCAAGCCGTATTTTGCGTCGGTAGACAGCTTCCCGCACGCCCGGCGACCATGAAAGCTATCTCGGCGGAACCTCGCCGCGAGCCTGCATCCGGGTGTGGCGTCATTCGGCACCGTCTTCTGGGCTGACAATCCGTCCCGTCCAACTATAGTGCGCGGCATGGCCACTCAATCCACCAGGCATGACAAGTCCCACCGACGCGCCGCGCTCTGCTCGGTCCCGGCCGGCGAACCCGTGCCCATCATCAAGGGCAGCCAAGTCTACCTGATCGACGGCTCGGGCTACATATTCCGGGCTTTCCACGCCCTGCCTCCGCTCACGCGCCCATCGGACGGACTGCCGGTCGGGGCCGTGCATGGCTTCTGCGGCATGTTGTGGAAATTGCTGCAGGACGCGCGCAAGACGAGCGGCCCGACGCATATTGTCGTCATTTTCGACGCCAGCGAAAAGACCTTCCGTAACGAGATCTACAAGGACTACAAGGCGCACCGTCCGCCGGCGCCGGAAGAGCTTGTGCCGCAATTTCCGCTGATCCGCGACGCCGTCAAGGCGTTCAATATTGCCTGCGTCGAACAATACGGCTTCGAAGCGGACGATTTGATTGCCACCTACGCCATGCGCACAATCGAGAGTGGTGGCGATGTCACGATCGTGTCCTCCGACAAGGACCTCATGCAGTTGGTGCGCCCCGGCATTTCGATGCTGGACACCATGAAAAATCGCAGCATCGGCCCCGACGAGGTACGCGAGCGTTTCGGGGTGCCGCCCGAGCGAGTCATCGACGTGCAGGCGCTGGCTGGAGATTCGGTCGACAATGTACCCGGCGTGCCCGGTATTGGCGTCAAAACTGCCGCCGAGCTGATCAATGAATATGGCGACCTCGAGACATTGTTGAGCCGCGCGGCCGAAATCAAACAACCGAAGCGCCGCGAGCGCCTGATGGAGTACGCCATCCAGGCCCGCCTCTCCTACGATCTGGTAAAGCTGAAGGACGATGTCGAGCTCGAGGTCGCGCCGGAACAGCTGGGTGTCCGTGATCCCGAGGCCCAGCGCTTGCTGGCTTTCCTGCGGGAAATGGAATTCGCAACCCTGACCAAGCGCATTGCCGAGGGCCTCGGTACGGCCGCCCCTCCGCCGGCGCAACGCACGCCGGCCGCGAGCCCGGGCCGCACCGGGGAGGCGGTTGCGCAAGAACGCAGCAAGCTCACCGGCAGGCCAATGGTGCCCGGCGCTTGGACGCCAAGCGCAAAGGCCGCGATCGCTCGCCAAGCCGCAAGCGCCAAAATCGAGCGCAACAGATACGAAACCGTGACCGATCTCGCCAGCCTCGAAGGGTGGATCGCCGAAGCGCGTGCAGCCGGCCGGTTCGCCTTCGATATTGAAACGACGAGTCTCGATCCGATGCGGGCCGAATTCGTTGGCTTCTCGATGGCGGTGGTACCGGGTAAGGCCTGTTACGTGCCGATCGGACATCGGCCCGCCAGCGGCGCCTTCGATTTCGGGGAAGGCGCGCTGAAACAGGTCCACGTCGGTGACGCCTTGAGCGTATTGCGTCCGTTGCTGGAGGATGTATCCGTCCTCAAGATCGGGCAGAACCTCAAGTACGATTGCGTGGTGCTGGCCCAGCATGGCATCGCGCTCGCTCCCCTGGACGATACGCTGCTGCTTTCCTATGCCCTCGACGGCGGTCGCGGAAACCACGGCATGGATGAATTGGCCGAGCGCCATCTCGGCCATACGTGCATACCCTTTAGCGAGGTGCTGCAGCACGCGCCCGGGGCCAAAAAGTCCGACAAGACCTTCGCCCAGGTGCCCCTCGACAAGGCCACCGAATATGCCGGCGAGGATGCCGACGTCACCTTGCGCTTGTGGATGGTGCTCAAGCCTCGGCTGGTCGCCGAGCGCATGACGGCCGTCTACGAGACGCTGGAGCGACCGATGGTGCACATCCTGGGCGAGATGGAGCGCGCCGGCGTCAAGGTTGACCGAAGCATCCTGTCACGCCTGAGCTCCACCTTCGCACAACGCGTCGCCCGCCTCGAGGAGGAGATCTATACCCTGGCCGGCCACAAGTTTAACTTGGCGTCGGCGCGGCAGTTGGGTGAATTCCTCTTCGACAATCTCAAGCTGCCGGGTGGCCGCAAGACCAAGACCGGGCAATGGGAAACGCGCGCCGGCCTGCTCGACGATCTCGCCGCCAGCGAAGACTTGCCGGAGCATGCGCGCAAGCTCATCAATGTGATGCTGGAATGGCGGCAACTCACCAAGTTGATGTCGACCTATACCGACTCACTGCCGCAGCACATCAATCCCGACACCGGCCGCATCCACACGAGCTACGCGCTGGCTTCGACGACGACCGGCCGCTTGGCCTCCACCGATCCCAACCTGCAGAACATTCCCATCCGCACCAAGGAGGGGCGGGAAATCCGTACGGCTTTTGTCGCCGAGCGCGGTCACAAGCTTATCTCGGCCGACTACAGTCAGATTGAGTTGCGCGTGCTTGCCCATATCGCCGATATTCCGCAGCTGACGCGCGCGTTCAGCGACGGCCTCGATATCCACGCCATGACGGCATCGGAAATGTTCGGTGTGCCGGTACGAGGCATGCCCGCCGACGTGCGGCGCCGCGCCAAGGCGATCAATTTTGGAATAATATACGGCATCTCGGCGTTTGGCCTCGCCGCCCAGCTTGGTATTTCCAAGCAGGAGGCCGGCGAATATATAGCTACCTATTTCAAGCGGTTCCCTGGGATTCGCGACTACATGGACAGTATGAAATCGCTTGCGCGCCAACGCGGCTTTGTTGAAACTATTTTCGGTCGGCGGGTGCACTACCCCGAGATTAATACCAAGAACCCATCGATGCGGGGCTTCCTGGAACGGGCAGCCATCAATGCCCCAATCCAGGGTTCGGCCGCCGATATCATCCGGCGCGCCATGATCCGCATGCCGAGCGCACTTGAGGCCGCCCGGCTTGCCTCCGTGCGAATGCTGCTACAGGTCCACGACGAATTGGTCTTTGAGGCGAAAGAGGCCGAGGTCGACAGGGCCCTGCAAATCATTGCACACGTCATGGGAAAGGCGGCCGAACCCGCAGTTCGTCTGCGTGTGCCGATCCACGTTGATGCAAAGGCAGCCGACAACTGGGAAGCCGCCCACTAGGAGCCGGCGCCGCCGCTTGCTTGGCCCCCTAACCTGGGCGTGGGTCTTACCCGCCGACGACGGCGCATCGCGGCAGCTTTTGCCAACGACCGCCACGATTGCCAGCCGCCGCGGCATCTATTTGATCAAGAATTTCTCCATGCGATCGCCGCTCTTTAGTTTGGCGGCAAGCCACCTGGGTTTGCGGCCACGCCCGGTCCAAGTTTCGGACGGATCATCGGGATTGGCATACTTGGCAGCCACGGTGCGCCCTTTTCCGCCGCGCCCGCCGAAGATATCGCTCACCTTAAAACCCGCGCTGGCGATCAGCGCTTCCACTTTGCTGCGAACCTCAGCGCGTGTCCGATCCTCCGCGCTCGCTTTGGCTTTCTTCAACTTCAACTCGAGTTCCTGCAGCTCTTTGAAGGACATTCTGTCCAGGTCTTTGGCCATAATTGTATATTCCCTTGAAGTCCGTCGCTGTCGCACCAGTTAGATTGAATGGCTTAAAATATTCCAAATCTCAACCGTTTTCTCACACGACAGTTCTGGTGGAAAATTGGTGATGCCCGTTCGTCATTTGCAGTTGCGATTGATTCCTAGCTGCCGCCGCTAACAGAATGTTGGAACTTTCTTTTGGTCTCGTCGGGGTGTCGCCAAAGTACCAAAAGCGTCGGGGATCGGGCGCCGCGGCGCCCTGCAGGCAAGAGTAGGTTGGAGGCGCTGGAAGCATGAATTGCATATTTCAGACAAGACCTTAGATTTAGTCGCAATGATTTCGATCCGGCGGTGTGACGGGCCGGCGGCCATGACGCCGCCGGACTCCGGCGGCCACGCTCCGAAAGCGCTCTACAGAAAGATTGCGCGCGGAAACTATTCATTGGAAAAAGGGCATTGGCGAAGGCGCAAACGCGCGAAGCGCGGATTATCATTGGCGGTTAGGGTGGAGATCGGACCAGATCGGCAGTTTAAGACCGTACGCGACTGGCTGCGTTATGCTGTCAGCCGTTTTCGTGCGGCCGATCTCAGTTATGGTCATGGCACAACCAACGCCGTGGACGAAGCCGCTTATCTCATTTTGCATACTTTGCATCTGCCGATCGATCAGCTTGAACCGTGGCTCGACGCGCAATTGCTATCATCCGAGCGCCAGGCTCTGGCGAAGGTCATTGAAACCCGGGTTAGCACACGCAAGCCCGCGTCCTATCTGACCAACGAAGCCTGGATCCAGGGGCATTCCTTCTATGTGGACGAGCGCGTTATCGTGCCCCGCTCCTACATCGGTGAACTGCTGGCGGCACGCTTTGCCGATGTTGTGCCGGACCCCGATGCAATCGGACGCGCGCTCGATATCTGTACCGGGTCCGGTTGCTTGGCGATCTTGGCAGCGATCGCCTTTCCAAACGCTGGCATCGATGCCAGCGACGTCTCCGCCACCGCCCTTGACGTCGCCCGGCGCAATGTGGGCGACTATGGGCTCGAGGGGCGCATCAACCTGCTGCAATCCGACCTGTTCGCGGCTCTCTCGGGCCGGCGCTATGACCTCATTTTGGCCAATCCCCCCTACGTGCGCGACGATGCCATTGCCGCCTTCCCACCGGAGCACGCGGCCGAGCCTAGGCTGGCGCACGCCGGCGGCGTCGACGGCTTGACATTCGTGCGACGAATCCTTGCCGAGGCTGGCGATCATCTTTCGGCCGCGGGCATCCTGGTGGTCGAGGTCGGCAGTGGCCGCGCGCTTCTGGAGCAGCAATTCCCTCGGCTGCCATTCCTCTGGCTCGACACCGCCACCAGCCAGGGCGAGGTCTTCGCCTTGACGCATGGGGAACTCGCGGGATTGAAGTGAGCCTGCGGGGCGCGCCTGGCGGGCGACGGCAGCCTCTGCGGTGCCATAGCGAAACCACCTGACAGGAAGAATCGCGATAGGAAGAATCGCGGTTATAATGGCGGCCATGGTCGAGCCCAATCCATTCACGGAAGCCAAGCGACGAGAGCATGTTGAGGCGGCGTTTGCCGTCGATGAGGTGCGGCTCGCCAATCGCAACGCGGGCGTTTTGTTGGAAGCCCTGCGTCACGACGTGACACCCGTGGGCTTGCATTATCTGCTCAATCACTTCGACGTTCCCTACGTTGCGGACGATAGCTGGCAACTCGCCCTACAAGGTCACGTCTTAAGGCCGATGTCGTGGTCGCTCGCCGACCTCAAAGCGCTGCCGGCACGCACGCTGCGCGTGACCATGGAATGCGCCGGCAATGGCCGCGGGCTATTGACGCCGCGCTACCCCAGCATGCCCTGGCTGCACGAGGCGGTGGGAACCGCCGAATGGACCGGCACTGCCCTCAAGCATGTGCTTGAGCGCGCGCAACTGGGTGATGATGTAATCGAGATCGCATTTATCGGCGCCGACCGCGGCTTCGATCGGGGCGTCGAGCACAGTTTTGGCCGCAGTCTCAAGCGTGAGCTGGCGCTCAGCGAGGATGTGCTGCTGGCTTGGGCGATGAACGGCCAGCCGCTGCCGCCCCAGCACGGCTATCCATTGCGTCTGATCGTGCCAGGCTGGTACGGCATGGGTAATATCAAATGGCTAACTCGCATTGAAGCCCTGCCTCGGCCCTACCTGGGATTTCAGCAAGCCGTCGGCTATCACTACCGCCCCGCGCCCGGCCTGCCTGGCACGCCGGTCACGCACATGCGCGTCAAAGCGCTGCTGGTGCCACCCGGTATTCCCGACTGGTATTCCCGCCATCGCCTGCTCGATGCGGGCACCACCGAGGTTTTCGGTCGAGCCTGGTCCGGCGGCGGCGTCCCAATCGCGCACCTGGAGGTTGCCATCAACGGCCGTTGGCAGCCGGCCAGCCTCGATCCGCCGCAAGGCAAATTTGCCTGGCAAGCCTGGCGGTATCTGTGGCAAGCCCAAGCGGGCGAATACGAGTTGGCCTGCCGGGCTACCGACGCCAACGGTGAAACCCAACCGCTCGAGCCACGCTGGGACTCGGGCGGGTTCGGCAACAACGCCGTGCAACGCGTGCGGGTTTGGGTAAGATAACGACCATGGGCGAAATCGCAGTATCGCTGTGGCGCGGCAGGGCGGACGGCAGCTATCAGGTGTACCGCGTGCCGCAGCGTGACAATCAGACCGTCCTCGACGTCGTAACTTGGGTGCAACGCAACGTCGATCCCACGCTGGCCTACCGGTTTGCCTGTCGCGTGGGCATGTGCGGCAGCTGCGCCATGACGGTGAACGGCCGACCGCGTTGGACCTGTCGGACGCATACGGCAAAGGTTGTCAATGATGGCAGGCTCGAAATCGGGCCGCTCGCCAATCTCCCGATCATCAAAGACTTGGCGTGCGACCTGCAGCCCTTCTTCGAGAAGTGGCAGAAAGCCAAGGCGGTGTTCGCACCGCGCCTGACGCGGGAAGACGCGATCGAGCGCATCATGCCAACGACGGCGGCGCGCCTGGCCGCAGACGCCGCCATCGAATGTATCAACTGCGCGGTGTGCTATGCCGCATGCGATACGGTGCGCTGGAACGCGGACTACCTGGGGCCAGCCGCGCTCAACCGGGCCTGGACGTTGGTAAACGACGTGCGCGACACGGGCAATCGGCAGCGGCTCGCTGCCGTTGCCGCCGCCGGGGGCTGCCATACCTGCCATTCGCATCAAAGTTGCCAGCAGCACTGCCCAACCGCATTGAACCCGACCGCCTCCATCGCCGGCCTCAAGCGCCACACCATGCAGGCCTACCTCAGGGGAGAGCTCGAGTGAACGTGCGCCTTTATGTCCTCCAGCGCGCCAGCGCCGCTTTCATGGCGCCCCTGCTGTTGATTCATCTTGGCGTCATCTTCTATGCCAGTAGCCGCGGGTTGAGCGCCGCCGACATCCTGGCTCGGACGCGCGGCAGCCTGCTTTGGGGTACCTTCTATGCCGCTATCGTTGTGGCAGCCGCCACTCATGCTGCCATCGGCGTGCGCGTCATTGCCAGCGAATGGACGCGCTGGCGCGACGACGCGCTCCAGGCGCTGATGTGGGCTTGCGGCCTGCTGCTGGTTGCGCTCGGTCTGACCGCGGTAGCTGCGGTGGTTTTGGCATGAATGGCAACCGGGGACAGCCGCAGCATGCCCCCAATACCAGCGGCCATCGCCACAATACCTTGTGGCTCGCCGCCTTGCTGCATCGCCTCTCGGGCCTGGCGCTGGCCGCCTTTCTGCCCCTCCACTTCCTGGTGTTCGCGCTGGTCCTCAAAAGCGAAGCGGCGCTTGATGGCTTGCTGCGCTGGACGGCCAATCCCGCGGTCAAGCTCGCCGAGACGGGTCTCGTGTTCCTGCTTACGCTGCATTTGCTCGGTGGCATCCGCATCCTGCTGCTTGAGAACCTGCCCTGGTTTGCCGGCCACAAACGGCTGGTGGCGGGGGCGCTGCTGACCGCCTCGATGCTGGCGCTCATCTTTCTTGTCCGCGCCGCCTAACTGCGGTGAAAGGGATCATGCTCGAACGGTTCGCAACCGACGTGTTGATCTTGGGATCCGGCGGTGCCGGTCTCTTTGCGGCTTTGCACGCCCATCAAGCCAACCCGGAGCTCGGCATTACCATCGCCAGCAAAGGCCTCGTCGGGAAGTGCGGCTGCACGCGCATGGTCCAAGGCGGCTACAACGTCGCGCTCAATCCAGGCGACTCCATCGAGCGTCACTTCATGGATACCATCGAGGGTGGCAAGTGGCTGCCCAACCAGAATATGGCCTGGACGCTCGTGAGCAAGGCCGTCGAGCGCGTGCAGGAGCTGGAAAATGAGGTCGGCTGTTTCTTCGATCGCAACCCTGACGGGACGCTGCATGGCAAGGCATTCGCCGGCCAGACCTTCGATCGCACCGTGCACAAGGGTGATCTTACCGGGATCGAGATCATCAACCGGTTGATGGAGCAGGTTTGGGCGCGGCCGATCCAGCGCCTCGAAGAGCATCGCGCAGTAGCGCTCATTCCAGCGGCCGGCCGGCAGGCGCTGGCCGGCGTCTTGCTGATTGATATGCGTTCGGGCACCTTTCGCTATGTGGCCGCCAAGGCCGTGCTGCTGGCAACCGGCGGCGGCCCAACCATGTATCGCTACCACACGCCTTCCGGCGACAAGAGCATGGACGGCCTTGCCATGGCGCTGCGCCTAGGTCTGCCGCTGCGCGACATGGAGATGGTACAGTTCCATCCGACGGGTCTGCTTGCGGGCCCCGACACGCGCATGACCGGAACCGTGCTCGAGGAAGGCCTCCGCGGCGCCGGCGGGCATCTCATCAATGGTAGAGGCGAACGCTTCATGCAGGCGCGCGACCCGCGCGCCGAACGGGCGACGCGGGATTTCGTATCGCGCTGCATCTATGAGGAGATGCGTGCCGGGCGCACCACGCCGCACGGCGGCGTCTATATCAAGATGGGCCACCTCGGCCAGGACCAGGTCGCCAAGCAATTCAAGGGCATGGTCGAGCGCTGCGCCGATTGCGGCTTCGACCTGGCGGGCGGGCTGGTCGAAGTCGTACCGACCGCGCATTACCTGATGGGCGGCTTGGTTTGCGAGGTCGACACCGCCACCGAATTGCCGGGTCTGTTCGTGGCTGGCGAGGACGCGGGCGGCGCGCACGGTGCCAACCGCCTGGGCGGCAATGGTGTTGCCAACTCAACGGTGTTCGGCGGTATTGCCGGAGACACCATGGCCAATTGGATTGCGCGCAACCGGGCCGAGCGCCCGCCCGACGAAGCGGTATTGCGATTTGAATTGGCGCGCGCTCAGTATCCCTTCACCCGCCCCCGCGGCGATCTCAATCAACTCCGTGAACGGCTACTCGATGTCATGTGGGACGATGTCGGTGTCATCCGCGACGGCGCCGGGTTACGGCGGGGCATGTCGACGATCGATACGCTGGAGCGCGAACTATTGGCAAGCGGCTTGGCCGACGGCGAGCGCCCTTTCAATCTGGCCTGGCACGATTGGCTAAACCTGCGTTCCCTGATCGAGGTATCGAAAGCGATTGTGGCGGCCGCGCTCAAGCGCGAGAATAGTCGCGGCGCACATTTTCGCGAAGACTTCCCGGAAGCGGGCGATCTCGCGAGCTCAACCTTCACTGTGGTGCGCCAGCGCGACGAGGCTCTTGCCATCGCCGCGGAGCCGGTCGAGTTCACGATCGTCAGGCCGGGCGAGAGCTTGCTGCAGCGGGCGGCGCCTTGAAGGGAATGATGGCGCGCTCGGGGGCCAGCGGCGGCGTGAAGCGCCGCCCGTCTCGCCACTTGGCGGCACGGTCCATTTTTTCTTGCTTCCCCGTCGGGGGAAGGGACATATCGTTCGCAACGCCCGGCGAGGTCTGCCGATGATACCCATTGCTCCCGTGCAAAGAACCGCTGAGGCCTTGATGGCAAAGGCCGCCATCGAGATCCCCGAGGACTACCTGGCCGGACTGCGCCGCTGCGCCGACACGGAGAAGGGCGAGCTCTCCGCCTTCGTCATTCAGGCCATGCTGGAAAACTACGAAGCCGCCAAGGAAGACCGGCGCGCCATGTGCGGCGACACCGGTGTGCCCCGCTGGTATGTCAAATTCGGCAACGACGCACGCATTGAGGGTGGCCCGATTGCCCTGGAGGCGGCGCTGCGCCGGGCCACCGCCAAGGCTACGCACGACGTGCCGCTCAGACCCAATCGCGTGCACCCGCTTTGGCGCACCGATCACAATAATAACTGCGGGATCGGCGCACCGGAAATCGAATACGCATTCCATCCGGATGGCGACTGGATCGACCTTACCACCGTGCATAAAGGTGGTCTGTTCGGCTCCGACTACCGCATGCTCTTCCCGGGCGATGGCATTGAGGGCATCAAACGCTTCTACCTTGATACGTTGATCGCATTCGGCCGGCGCGGGCTCGCCTGCCAGCCCGCCATCGTTGGCGTAGGCCTCGGCGGCTCAAAGGACATTTCGATGGTGCTCGGCAAACAGGCCGCTTGCCTGCGCAGTGTCGGCTCGCGCAACCCCGACGCAAAGATCGCCGCGCTCGAAGATGAGCTCAAAGAGCTCGGCAACACCATAGGCATGGGTGCCATGGGTTTCATGGGCTCGTCCATGGTGGTCGATTGCCACATTGAGGTCGGCTATTGCCACACCGGCGGCATGCCGATGAGCGTGCACATGTTCTGCCTGTCCTCGCGCCGCGCCACCGCGCGCGTGTATCCCGACGGCCGCGCCGAGTTCCGGAGCGACCCGCAATGGTTCACCGATTACATGCGCCGAACCGGCGTCGAATGGCAGGAGCCCGCCCATGCCAGCGCGGTCGAATGACGCGCTCGAACGCCGTTGGCGATGGCAGGTGTGCAAGCCGATGCCCGAGCCCGGTTCGCCGCGCCAGGCCGGCTACGCAACGGCCGCGCGCGCCTTTTTCGCCAGGCCCGTTGCACGCGGGGTCTCCGCCAAACCGCCCTAGCCATCGGCGAGGCGGCGGCGCCTGACACCGACCGATTAAGGTTGGCCCAAGGACGCGGGCGCTTCGTTGCGTTTTCTTGCGATTCAAGCTGAGGAGAAGAGCGATGCGAGCTGCCGTCCTGACCGAGGTCAACCAGCCGCTGCAAATCCTGGATCTGGAGCAGGAGGGTCCCAGGGCCGGCGAGGCGCGCGTGCAAGTCAAGGCTGCGGGGGTGTGCATGAGCGATTGGCACATCATGAATGGCGACTGGCCGCTCCCCTTGCCGATGGTGCTCGGCCATGAGGCCGCGGGCATCGTCGCCGAGCTCGGTCCCGGCGTCAGCAATGTCAAGCGGGGTGACCATGTCATCTTCTCATTCCGTCCGCACTGCGGCCATTGCCGCTACTGTTCCACCGGACGCACCGTCTTGTGCTGCGGACACAACGACACCCCGCGCTGGCGCATGCATGACGGCAGCGCGCGCGTGAAACTCAACGGCGAACCCGTCAACCAGATGGCCCGCATCGGAACTTTTTCCGAATACGTCGTCTGCCCGGCCGAGCAGGTCGTGGCGGTGCGTAAAGACTTGCCGTGGACGCACGCCGCCATCATCGGCTGCAGCGTCGCCACCGGCGTCGGCGCCGTGATCCGCCATGCCAACGTGGAGGCGGGCTCCTCGGTATTGGTGGTCGGCTGCGGCGGTGTCGGGCTCAACATCGTACAGGGGGCCAAACTCGCCGGGGCCAAGGTCATCATCGCCTGCGACCTGCTCGACAATAAGCTAGCCTACGCCCGCCAGTTCGGTGCGACGCATACCATCAACGCCAAGCACGAGGATGTCCTAAAGCGAGTACAGGAATTGACCGCGGGTTTCGGTGCCGACTACGCCTTCGACGCCATTGGCGGCGAACAGACGGCAGCCCTGGTGGTCGACGCTATCGCCGCGGCCGGCCATGCCGTCCTCGTCGGCATTCCGGCTTTTTCGGCGCGGGCCGCGATCTCGCCGTCGGCCATGGTCTATGGCGAAAAGAAACTGACCGGCACCTATTACGGCTCAATTCGTCCGGCCCTCGACTTTGCCATGCTGGCCGATCTGGACATCGACAAGCGCATCGACCTCGAGACCTTGATCAGCCGCACCTACGCATTCGATGACATCAACGAAGGTTTCCGGCTCTTGCTGACGGGAGCGGTCGCGCGCGGCGTGATCACGTTCAACTGACCCGAGGCCACCACAACCGGCCGCCGGCAATGAGTAAAGGCGGCGGCCCGCGAGGGCGGGTGCCCCAATGGACCGGGGCGCAGCGCCGGCGCCCAGGCGGTGTCGGTGCGCGAACCTCGCCAAGCCGCAAGGACGGGCGCGTCAGAGGGGTCGGGCGTTGCGCGCACGCCCCGACACGGGTGGCGACGGGGCAAGCCCCGAGCGCACCCGCGCCGCGCCCACCCTGGCTGGAGCCGTTCGGCCGCAAGGCGTCACCGCCAGCCCCGGAGCCGACGGGGCATCAGAACGCCCACGGCGCGGTGCTGTCGATCGCAAGGAATGCTATCCACTTTTTGCTAAGCGGCGGCTAGGATAGCAACGGTGACCCGCAAAGGTGAGCATGTCCGCAGCATCCCGGCTCAAAACCGTTCGCCTCGACCTACCCGTCTCGACCGCGGACTTGCGCGCTCTCGAGATTGGCACGGTCGCCTACCTGAGCGGCCGCATCTATACGGCCCGCGAGGGTGTCTACAAGAAGGCCGTGGAAGACAAAGCCGGCCTGCCGGCGGCGGCCGCCGACCTCGGGTCGGCGAACTTCCATTGCTCACCCGCCGCCGCGCTCAACCCCGACGGTAGCGCCACGGTCGGCGCGGTGACCGCCACGGCCTCTTTTCGGTTCGCCAAATGGCTCGATGGCTGGTTCGAACTCTCGGGCTGCAACATCATTATCGGCAAGGGGGGTATGACGAGCGAGATCTACCGACGCTCGTTTGTGCCCAACAACGCCGTCTACCTTACCACGGTCGGCTACGGCACGGGGGCGCTGCTTGGCCGCGGCATCAAGCGGGTCTTGGCCACACATTGGACGCAGGAGTTGGGGCTCGCCCAGGCGATTTGGGTGTTGCAAGTGGAGAACTTCGGGCCCTTCATCGCCGAGAGCGACCTTGCGGGAAATTCCCTGTTCGAACGTGAGAACGCCAAGATCGCGCCCAACATCGCCAAGCTTTACGCCGGCACCAAGCCGGCGATTATGCGCCGTTACGGGGAGACCGACGACAAGACCGACGAAGTGATCTGACTAGACGCGCCGGCCGGCTCCTACCCACATCCGCTGCAATACGCCATCCTTGCGAATAAAATAGTGGTAGAGCGCAGCACCCACGTGCGCGCCGACCAAGAGCACGATGAGGGTGGCGCCGACCCAGTGCAGGAAAAAAACTCGCGCCGCCGCCGCCTGGTTCGCCGTAACGATACTCGGCAAAGGGATGCCGAACACGTCAAGGGCTGGATAGAGCGAGATGCCCAGATATCCGCCGATCGGCACCAGCAGCAAAAGCAGATAGAGGCTCCAGTGCGTCGCATGCGAAGCCCCCTTCTGCCAGGTCTCAAGGCTGGGCTCGTCGGCGGGAGCACCCTGCCTCAAGCGATAGCCGAGGCGCGCCAGCACCAGGAAAAAGATCACAATCCCCATCAGCTTGTGGGCATTGTAGAGGTTGTTCGTGACCCCATCCCAAATATTCAGGGTCTGGCCGCGATAAACCATGTAGAAGCCGACCGGCGCTTGGATAGCAACGAGCGTCACCGTCCACCAGTGAAAGCGACGCGCCGCTTTGCTGTAGGTCGCGGCACGGCCCGTCGGGGCCCTGTTGTCCTCCATTCCTGGCCTCGCTTTTCCCAGTGCGGAAATTGCATTCGCATACCATATCTGGCCTGAGGGGGGCAGAGAGTTGGCTGCCGCGTCGGCTCGGGCAACAGCTCCTCGGCTCCGGGGCCGAGGGGTCCGAGGCGGAAAAATGCAAAAAAAACAGCGCCCCTCGCGACTGGGCCCACCCCCCCGTGGAGGATTGCGCATCAATCGGCTACGAAAATGGCGACGGGAGGTCACCCCTGCCGGCGTCCCGCAAGGGCCTCTCTTTGCCCAACTCGGGCGTTATACCCCGCCCCGGGTGGAGCACAGAGACGACCCCGCGTCGCTGCCTGTGATGGTGCAACGAGAGCATGCATTCAGGAAAAACGGAGTTGAGGACGCCCCCGTCAGCGCGACGGCAACGCGAACCTCGCGATCGCAGGCCAAACCGCAAGGAGGAGACGCGCCTGGCGTTGGCGCTCCTGCTGCTTGCCGCGCTGGTGATCGGCTGGCCGTGGCTCTCCGGTCGCGTCACGATTCCCTGGGATGCCAAGGCGCATTTCCAACCGCAGATCCAGTTCCTGGCGCAAAGCCTTGCCGAAGGCCAGTCTCCGTTTTGGGCACCCTACGTGTTCAGCGGCCATCCGCAAATCGCCGATCCTCAGTCGATGATCTTTGCCCCACCGTTTCTCGCCCTTGCCCTCGTCAACGGTGCGCCTAGCCTCCGGGCCGTCGATACCACCGTATTGGCCATGCTCATTCTCAGCGGCGCCGCACTGATTTTATGGTTTCGCGATCAGAATTGGCATTGGGCCGGAGGCTTGCTCGCCGCCCTGGCCTTTTGCTACGGCGCCGCGATGGCCTGGCGCATTCAGCACACCGGCCAGGTACTGAGCCTCGCCTACCTGCCGCTGGCCGTGCTGACCTACGATCGAGCACTGGCGCGCCACTCGCTGCTGTGGGGCATCGCCGCCGGCATCGTGACGGGCGCCATCGTGCTCGGCCGCGATCAAGTGGCCTTGCTTGCCATCTATCTGCTTGTTGCCTTTGTGCTCTGGCGCATTGTGGCCGCACCACAGCCAGGCGGTGCCATGCGTGCAACCTTACTGCCGCTGAGCGGAGCCGCGATCGCCGCGCTGGCGCTCGCCGCCGGTCCGATCCTGTTGACCGCGCTTTTCGCCGAGGATTCGAACCGCCCGGCCATCGACTACGTCGGCGCCGGCCGCGGCTCCCTGCACCCGGCGCTGCTGCTCACGTTGGTCGCACCTGACGTGTTCGCCGCGGCCGGCCGCATGGAGGACTATTGGGGTCCGCCAAGCTTCGCCTGGCAAGGTACCGGCCTTTTCATTGCCCAGAACATGGGCGTGCTGTACATCGGCGCGTTGCCGCTGCTGCTGCTGGTATGGACGGCGCTGCGCGGCGATCTTTGGCGGTGCGAGATTCGGTTCTTTACCTGTGCGGCCGGCCTGGCTCTGCTGTACGCCTTGGGCTGGTACACTCCGGTGTTCAAGATCATCTACGAATTCGTTCCGGGCGTTCAGCTGTTTCGTCGCCCCGCCGATGCGGCCTTCCTCATTGGCGGACTCGGCGCAATCCTTGCTGGCTATGGCGCGCATCGGCTGTTTTCGGCGCCCGGCATCGGCTTTGATCCACGAGTGATCCGGATCATGGCTGGCCTGTTCGCGGCGGCGTGCGCGGCGGCGATCGCGCTGGCGACTTGGCTCGACCGCACACCGCGATTGTTGCTGCCGTTGGCGCTGGCCGTTACGGCCTTCGCCGTCGCCAGCCTTGCCCTACGGCTGGCGAAGCCCCTGCTCGCCTCCAAGCCCGCTGTCGCGGCGGCGCTCCTGGCCGCGGTGACGACCCTCGATCTTGCCTACAACAATGGACCAAGCAGCTCGTCGGCCCTACCGCCAACGACCTATGACGTGCTCGAGCCGCGCACGAGCAACACCACCATCAGCATTCTCAAGGGCAGCGTCGTTGAGAACGACCGCCGGCGCGACCGGGTCGAGCTTGTCGGCCTCGGCTTCCATTGGCCGAATGCGAGCCTGACCCACAATCTTGAGAACACGCTGGGTTACAATCCCCTTCGCCTGGCGCTCTACAGCAAGGCGGTCGGTGCCGACGATCATGTGGGGCTGCCCGAGCAGCGCAAATTCTCGCCCCTGTTCCCCTCCTATCGCTCCACCCTTGCCAACCTCTTGGGCTTGCGCTTCATCGCCAGCCCTGTGCCGATCGAACAGATCGATCATACTTTGAGACCCGGTGACCTCGCCCTATTAGCGCGTACGAGTGACGGCTATATCTATGAGAATCCGGGCGCCGTGGACCGCGTCCGCTTCGCCACGCAGGCGCGCGCTGCCGATTTCGCGCAAATGCTGCGTGACGGCCATTGGCCGGCGGTTGACCTGTCCTCCACGGTCCTGCTTGAGCGCGCAACGGCCCAACAGGGTCCACGTCGTCGCGGCCAGGTCAGCATTGTCTCCTATCAGAACACCGAAGTGATCCTGGAGGTGGACAGCCCGGACGGCGGCTGGGCGGTGCTCAACGATGTCTGGCAGCCTTGGTGGTATGCGGACCTGGACGGAAGGTCGGCGGAACTTTTGCGCGCCAACGTGCTCTTCCGCGCGGTCGCCGTGCCACCGGGCCACCACGAGGTCAAATTCACCTTTCGTCCCCTGCAGGGAGGCTGGGCGGAGTTGCGGCAAAAGCTGGCGTCGCTACTCCAGAATTGAAGCTGAGGCCCGCGCCGAGCCCCTCCATCACACTATCGCGCCAAGGAGATTCTCTGTGAAGCGATCCTGCTCTAAGCATGCCATGTTGGTTCGTTCATGCCGCCTTCAGCCTTGCCGTGAGATCCGGCAAGCGGTGGCGGCATGGTTTTGTGCGCGCCCCCGACAACTCTATGACGCGTGTGACCCGCAATGACCGCAGCTCACTTTCAAGCTCCTGATGCCCCGGGCTTCCGGCTCGACCCTCGCGTGATCGGGGCGTTCGCGCGCTTTGGCGGCGGCTACTGGCGCGGCGAAAATGCGATCCGAGCCTGGACCCTGACCATCGGTCTTGCCGTCGCGCTTCTGCTGTCGACGGCTGCCACGGTCGCGCTCAACCAGTGGAACCGTTGGTTCTTCGATGCCCTCGAGCGGCGGGATGTCGAAAGCGTGACGCAGGCCGCATTCGTGTTCGCTGTCATCATCGCGGCCATGGCCGCCATAGGCGTATTGATCGTGCTGGCGCGCGAAACCCTGCAAGTGCGCTGGCGTGCCTGGATTGTTGAGCACCTCGTCGATCGTTGGCTCGGCGAGCGGCGCTTCTACCACCTCAACGTCAGCGGCAGGGAGCCCCCAAATCCCGAATACCGCATCTCGGACGACACGCGCTGGGCCACCGAACCGCTCGTCGACCTTGGCATCGGGCTGGTGCTTGCCATCGCCGGTGCCACGGCGTTCATAAGCATTCTTTGGACCGTGGGCGGTTCTATCGTCGTTGCTCTGGGGCCCTGGGGCACGCTCACGGTACCCGCCTACATGGTTTGGGTTGCAGTCGCCTACGGCACACTGGCCTCCGGCCTGATGCTGTGGGTCGGCGCGCCGCTGGTCGGCTACGTCGGCCGCAAGAACGAAGCGGAGGGCTACTTTCGCTTTGCCATGATGCGTATTCGTGACAATGCCGAGAGCGTTGCCCTGATGAACGGTGGTCGCTACGAGCAGGCGATCCTCGGCCGCTTCTACGACACCGTGGTGGCACGCTGGCTAGCGATCGTGTGGCAGCACGGCCATCTCACCTGGATCACCAACGCCTGCGGGCCGATGAAACCCATCGTGCCGTTGTTGTTCCTGGCGCCTAAGTATTTGTCCGGCGAGCTAACGCTCGGGCAGGTGACGCAGCTGGCGGCGGCCTTCGTCGAGGTGCAAATCGCCATTTCCTGGGTGGTCGACAACTACAATCGGGTGGCTGAGTGGTACGCCTCGGCGCGACGCGTCATGGATATCGTCGATGCCTGCGCGGCGAGAGATGCGGAGGCGGCAACGGGAGTGGCGCCAGCGCACGGTCCCGCCATCCGTATCACAGACTTCGCGATCGCCGATGGTCGCGATCGACCGCTGCTGTCCGGCAACGGCTTTGCTGCAGCACGCGGAGAAGCAGTGCACATCTATGGCGAGTCGAGCACCGGCAAGTCGACCCTGGTGCGCGTGTTGGCCGGGCTGTGGCCAACTGCCTGTGGTGCCGTCAGCGTGCCCGAGCGCGGAGATATCATGATCGCACCGCAAAAGACCTATCTGCCGTTGGGCTCCCTCAGGGGGATCCTGCTCTATCCCGACCCCGCCCTCGAGGTCAGCGACGACAGGCTCGCTGCCGCCCTAGAAAAGGTGGGCCTCGGCGCTCTGGTGCCACGGCTCGCCGAGGTGACGCGCTGGGATCAGGTGCTTTCCAACGGCGAACGCCAGCGCCTCGGGATCGCGCGACTCGCCATTCATCGCCCCAAAGCTGCCATTTTGGATGATGCCCTCTCCGCGCTCGACGAGGGCACACAAACCACGCTCTTTGCGCACTTGCGGGCGGAGCTGCCCGACGCAATCATCGTTAGTCTGGCGCAGCGCCCCGCGTCACCGGCGCTGCACGAACGCCAGCTCTGCCTGGAACGGAACGGGGATAAGTCGATTCTGTGCCCCATGGGAACGCCAAGCATGGTGGTCGCACGGTAGGCAATTGCAGCAACGCGCGCGAGGCGGTGAACGATGAGCACCTTGAACTTTTGGAATACGACCTGGAGTCTCGATGAGGCGCAGTGCCCGTGCGATCTGCACTTCCTCGATTATCTGGATGCGAAGGGCGCCAAAGGCGTCTCGATCTTTCATTTCGGGACCGGCAACCATCACATCGTCGGGCTGAGGACGGCACAGAACGGGTCCGACAATGCGGTGCTCGGCATCACGGCTTCGCCGCACGAGTATCAGGCCTACATCGAGCTTTTGATCGAGAACCCGCGCCTAGGACACAGCTACAAGGCCTACTTCGGCGATATTTACCAGCTCGATGGGCGCCTCCTTCCCGAATTCGACTATGTCAGTCTATTTCACCTTGGGGAGTACCGGACCACCGAGAACGACGCCTACGGTGCACTCACCGATCTTGGGATGGCCCTCATCCTTGCCGACAAGGTCAAAGCGGGAGGCGAAATCTTGTTCTACACCGGCTCCTTCGCCTACGACAAAGCCGAGCAGGTCGCCAAGGAGCTGAGCGAGCGTTCGTTCCAGGCGGCAGGCACCTTCAAGAGCCTCCGGATCATCAGAAAGCACGCGGCCCCGAGATGACGATCCTGCAAGTCTATCGCCGTGCGCTGTCGCTGCTGGCGACGGAACGTGGCCTTACCGTGTGGGTGGCGCTCTCCGGCGTTGCCGTTGCCGCGGTGCAATTGGCCGAGCCGGTGCTGTTCGGCCGCGTGGTCGATGCCCTGTCCCGCGGACAGGAAGCCTTCCCGACCATCGGGCTGTGGGCCGCTCTCGGATTGTTCGGCATCGTCGCCAGCGTAGTGGTGGCCGTCGTGGCCGATCGACTGGCGCATCGCCAACGCCTCAGCGCCCTTGGCCTGGCCTTCGAGCGGGCCATCATTCTTCCCATCAGCTATCACGCGGAAAAAGGTTCCGGCGCGGTCGTGCGTACCATTCTTGCCGGCACCGATGCCCTGTTCTGGAACTGGCTATCGTTTTTGCGTGAGCAACTAACGGCCGTGGTGGGAATCGCCGTGCTCGTGCCGACGGCAATCACCATCAACAAGAGCATGGCGATGATCTTGATGCTGCTGGCGGTCCTGTATCTCATTTTCAATCTCATCGTCGTGCGCCGCACCAGCAACGGGCAGGCGACGGTCGAGCAGTATCATAACAACGTTTACGGCCGCGTCGGCGACGTGCTCGGCAATGTTACGGTGGTGCAGAGCTACGCGCGGCTCGCCGCCGAGATGCAAGCCATGCGCACCGTCATGAGCGAGCTGCTCGCCGCCCAGTACCCGGTCCTGACCTGGTGGGGGCTATTGACCGTGCTCACCCGGGCGGCGGCAACCATCACGATGGTCGCCATCTTCGCGGTGGGCGCCCTGCTGGTGCAGCGCGGCGAAATCACCGTCGGCGAGATCGTGGCGTTCGTGGCGTTTGCCAATCTGCTCATCACCAAGCTCGACTTGCTGTCTGGCTTTGCCGTGCGTATTTTTCAGTACGCACCGACGCTGCGCAGCTTCTTCGAACTCATTGATGCCACCGAGGGCGTGGTTGAGCATCCGCAGGCCAAACCGCTCAAGATTGCTGCCGGCAACATCGCCTACGAGCACGTGACATTCCGCTTCCGCAACAGCGACCAGGGCGTTTTCGGCGTCTCCTTCGTGGCCCCGGCCGGCCAAACGGTGGCGCTGGTTGGGCCGACAGGCGCCGGTAAGACCACGACGCTGGCCTTGCTGCAGCGCCTCCGCAGCCCCGATCAGGGCCGCATCTTGATCGACGGCCAGGACATCGATGCCGTCACCTTGAACTCGCTGCGACACAGCATCGCCGTGGTGTTCCAGGACGCCGGACTGTTCAACCGCTCAATTGGCGAAAATATCCGCATTGGACGCTCCGAGGCGACCGATGCGGAGGTCGAGCAGGCTGCGAGGCTGGCCGAGGCCCACGATTTCATCGCCAGAAAGCCCGGCGGTTATGGCTTCGTGATCGGCGAGCGCGGAGCTTCCCTTTCCGGGGGTGAGCGCCAGCGCATCGCCATCGCCCGGGCGATCCTCAAGAACGCGCCAATTCTCATCCTCGATGAAGCCACCAGCGCGCTCGACGTGGAGACCGAGGCGAGAATCAAACGCGCGATGGACCGCGTGCGCAAGGGTCGCACAACCTTCATTATTGCGCACCGGCTGTCGACGGTTGCCGATGCCGACCTGATCCTGGTGCTTGACGGCGGTCGCATCATCGAACGGGGCAACTTCAGGGAGCTGGTGGCGGCCAACGGCCTGTTTGCGCGACTGGTGGCGGAGGGGGGCTTCATCGAGCCGGAGCCGAAGCCCGATCCGGTGGCGGCGCTTGCCTGAACCACCCTCTCATTCCTCGCCTGTTGCTGCAAGCTTACCTGCCACGCCGTGCCGTTCGGCAACTTCCATTTCCAGCGCCCGCAGCAGCGCCTCGATCCAAGCCTGCCGCACGTTGCGACCGATAAGGACGAGACGGCTGCGACGATCTTGCGAAGGCCAGCGGGCGAGCCAGGCCGGCGGATGGAACACGTGTTGCACCCCGTGAATAACCGCCGGGCGCTCCGGGCATTCGGCGATATTGACGAGACCCTTGAGGCGAAGCAGGTCGCCGCCGCAGTGTTCGGCCAAGACTTCGAGCAGCAGGGTCAGGCCGACGGCGCGCATCGGCGTCTCGCGCACGATGGCAACGCAGGTGATCTCGGCATCATGCACGTGGCCGGTTTGCCGCGCCTCGTCGGGCGCCGAGGCCGCCAGCCAGCGCGCCAGCTCGGCCGGGGCCTTGGCGCCGCAGGCAAGGTCGAACAGCGCATTGGCTTCGACATCGCCGAAGCTTGCCGACAGAAGTTGAGCCGCCGGATTGAGGGCGGCCAACCGCGCGGTCAACGCGGTCGCTGGCATTTCGAGCAAATCGGCCTTGGTCAGTAGCAAGCGGTCCGCCACCGCGACCTGCTTGATAGCCTCCTGGTGGCGGTCGAGCGTGCGCCAGCCGTTGACTGCATCGACGGTCGTGACCACGCCGGCGACGACGAGTTGTCCGGCAAGGGCAGACCCCATCATCAGCGCATGTAGGATCGGCGCCGGGTCGGCAAGGCCACTGGTCTCGATGACGACGCGTTCGAACGGCGGCGCCGTCCCCGCCGCGCGCCGCCGCAACAAGTCCTCGAGCGTGAGTACCAGATCGTCGCGCACGGCGCAGCACAGACAGCCCGTTTGCAGGGCAACAAAGCTCTCGTCGCTCGTTTCGATGAGGTCGTGATCGAGCCCGATTTCGCCGAACTCGTTGATGATCACGGCCGTGCGGGAAAAGCCGGGGCTCTTGAGCAGGCGGCCGAGCAGC
>DATMZT010000183.1:0-42801 GCA_035573335.1 Hyphomicrobiaceae bacterium
CCGCACCGCACGGTGGCCTACCTGCCGCTCTGCCACGTGCTCGGCCGCGATATCGCCGTCACCCTCCCCCTCATCACCGAGCTCGTCCCCCACATCGGCGAACGCGTCGAGAACCTCACGGAGACGCTGTTCGAAACGGCCCCGACGGTGTTCTTCACGGTGCCGCGCTATCTGCAAAAGCGCGCCGCCGAGATCCTGGTTGGCATCGCCGGCAGCAGCGGCCTGAAGCGCTTCGCCTACCAGCGCGCCATGACCTTTGCCCGTGGGCAAACGCGGCGGCGCTGGGAGGAAAGGCGAAAGCCGCGGGATTGGATCTGCGCCTGGTTTTGGCGACAGGTCACGTTTCGGCCCATCCTCAACAAGATCGGCTTCGATGAGCTCGAGCTCCTGGTCTGCGGCGGTGCGCCGCTGCCCCCCGAAACGGCAACCCTTTGGCAAATGCTGGGCATCAATGTCGTGGAGATGTACGGACAAACGGAGACCGCCGGCGGTATCATCGCCGCACAGCGCGGGCCGTTCGCGCGACCCGGCGACGTCGGCACGGTTGCCGACGGCGTCGAGGTGAAACTTGCCGCCGACGGCGAGATCCTCGTGCGCTCCGCCGATCTCTTCGAGGCCTATTGGGGCAAGCCCGGCGAGGCCGAGGCCATCCGGGACACCGACGGCTGGATGCGCACCGGCGACGTCGGCGAATGGCAATCGGGCCGCCTGAAACTGATCGACCGGGCCCGCGACTTCCTGGTCACCTCCGGCGGCAAAACGATTGCGCCGTCCTTCATCGAAAACCTGCTGCGCGCCAACCCCTTCATCGCCGAGGCGATCGTGCTGGGGCACGGCCGCAAATACCTGACCGCCCTGATCGAGATCGACTTCGAGGTGGTGGCCGAGTGGGCGCGCAGCAACGACGTGGCCTACCGCGGCTTTACCAGCCTGGTGCAGGCTCCCCGCATCACCGCCCTGATTGCCGGCGCCATCGAGGATGCCAACGCCCGGCTCTCCCGCGTCGAGCAGATCAAGGCGTTTCGGATCCTGCCAAAAGTGCTCGATCCCGAAGAGGAAGGCGAGCCGGTGACGCCAACCCGCAAGGTCAAGCGCGCCCAGATGGTCGCGCGGTTCAAGGACCTGGTGGAGGACATGTACGATGACGAGGAGGAAAAGGCCTTGGCCGCAGCAACCGCCGGCCTGACCGCTTGAGATTTGCCAACCAACGAAATGCCTTTGTCACGCGTGGGAGGACCAAACATGCTTCTGAGACTGCAAGGTGCGAGCCTGGCCGCACTGCTGCTGGCGGCGCCCGCCGCCGCCCAAGACGCCTATACCATCGGCCTGACCGGGGCTTTGACGGGTCCGCCCGCCTCGACCTATGCCCCGGCGGCGGATGCGCTCCGCCTCTATGTCGATGGCGTCAACGCCGCCGGCGGCATTGCCGGCAAGAAGATCAACCTCATTCTGCAGGACGACTCCGCCGAGCCCGGCAAGGCGACCGCCAACGCCAAGAAGCTGCTGACGCAGGACAACGTCCTGTTGTTGCTGAACGCCAGCCTGTCCTCGACCTTCGCGCCGGTGGTCGCCGAGGCGAAGCGGGCGGGCGTGCCCGTGCTGTTTGCAAGTTCGGTGTGCCCCAAGGAGGTCTATCCCCCCGCCGATCCCCTGCAGTTCTGCACGACGGCCTTCGCCTCAACCTATGACAGCCGGGCAACCCTCGCCTTTGTCAAGGAAACGGCCAAGGAGCCGGTCAAGATCGGCTTTTCCGCCATGGCCATTCCCCTCTCGCGCGCCGAAATGGACTTTGCCGAGCAGCAGGCGCCCGCCCTCGGCATGACCGTCGTCGACAAGGAGGTGATCCCGCCGCCGACCCCCGACTACACGCCCTTTGCCACCAAACTTAGGGATGCCGGGGCAAACTGGGTCTTCTCCTGGGCACCCTGGGTCACCCAGGTGCGCACGCTCGAAGCCTTGCGCCGGCTCGACTGGAAGGGCGACTACATCGCCTGGGCCCATATCGAGGCGGAAGGCGAATTGGCCCGGCTCAAAGACGGCTCCTTTTACGTCGTCGGAGCCAACGCCCTGTTCCAGGAGCAGCTGCCGATCCACCAGGAGATCGCCACGGCTGCCAAGTCGGCGAAGCTCACCTACCCCGTCGAGCAACTGAGCGAAGGTTGGATCGCCGGCATGGTGGTGGAAGCCGCGCTCAAGGCCACGGGCTGGCCGGCAACGCCCGAGAAGCTGGCGGCCGCCATGAGCACGCTGAAGGTCGACACCAAGGGTCTGCGCGGCGGCCCCATCGAGTGGACCAAGGACAACCACTTTCGCACCCGCCAATACTATCGCGTCTACCGCTGGGATAGCGGCAAGGGCGCAATCCAACAGGTGAAGGACTGGACCGGCTTCGACGTCAAATAACCGGCAAGGCTCCCCGCTCGTGCAGCTCGCCGTCAATATTGTCGTCTTGACCGCGATCTACGCGCTGATCGCCTGCGGCTACGTGTTGATCTACCGCGTCAGCCGCGTCCTCAACCTGGCACACGGCGAACTGTTGATGCTGTCGGCCTACCTGCTGCTGTGGACGGCATCGCTGTTCGCCGGCCACCCCGTGGCGGCCATCGCCGCCGCACTCGGCTTGAGCGTGGCTGTGGGAGCCATGGTCTATCTGTTCCTGCTGCGCAATCTGACGGGCGAAATGGCGCTGGCCGCGGTGCTCACTACTGTTGCCCTCGGCGTTCTCCTGCGCGGCCTCACCGTCATCGTCTGGTCGGCCCAGCAGCACTATCCAGCAGTGCCGCTCGGCCTTGCCAACTGGGCGTTTGCGCTGCCGGGCGGCGCGCGGATTTCGCTCTGGGCGGCGTTGTTGGTGGCAACGACGCTCGCCGTCTACGCTAGCCTGTTTGCCTTTTTGCGCCTGGGACGCTGGGGCATGCGCATGCGCGCGGCCGGGCAGAACCCGCTGCTGGCGGCCCAGCGCGGCATCAATCTCCATGCCATCTATGCCCTGGCTTGGTCGCTCTCCACCCTCACGGGGGCGCTCGCCGGCATGCTGATCGCGCTGGATTCCGGCCTCGGCCAGACCATGGCCATCATCGGCCTCAAGGCCTTTCCCGCCGCCCTGGTGGGCGGGCTCGACAGCCTCGCCGGCGCGCTTCTGGGCTCCTTCATCGTCGCCAGCGCGGAGGTTGTGCTCATCCACTACGTCGACCCGCTGCTCTCCGAGGTCATCCCGTTCTTGGTGCTGATCGTCGTCTTGATGTTGCGGCCTTGGGGCCTGCTCGGTACCCGCGAAGAGCTCGATCGTGTCTAGGCGACCGCGCGCCAGCGGCTATTTCCGCACCAACTACGGTGAGGACCTGAGCCTGTTGCCAACGCGGCTCGAGCGCTTGGCACTGCTCGGCGTGCTCGTGGTCTTGCTCGCCCTGCCGCTGCTGGCCTCACCCTTCCTGATCGATCTGGCAGCCCAAGTCTGCTTGGCCGTCATCGGCGCGCTAGCCCTGATGCTGCTGACGGGGTATGCGGGCCAGGTCTCGCTGGGCCACGCCGGCCTACTGGCGGCCGGGGCCTTCACCGTCGGCATCCTGTTCAAGGAGTTCAAGGCCCCGTTCTTCGTGACGCTGCCGGCCGCGGCCGCGGTCGGCGCCCTGTTGGGCGTCGTCTTCGGGCTACCATCGCTGCGCGTGCGCGGTCTTTACCTGGCGGTGAGCACACTGGCCCTCAATTTTTTGGTCGCCTATCTGGGCGGCGAATACGAAGCGCGCCGCGGTTTTTCGACGGGCATCATCGTCGATCCGCCGGCGCTGGCCGGCATGGCCGTGACCGACGCAAAAGCCTGGTACCTGATTTTGCTGGCGGCCGCCGTCGCCACCCTTCTCCTCTGCGCCAATCTCCTGCGCGCTCGTTCGGGGCGCGCCTGGGCCGCCATCCGCGCCAACGAAACGGTGGCGCAAACGCTCGGCATCGGCGTTGCCAGCTACAAACTCCTGGCCTTTGTGATCTCTTCGGCGCTGACGGCCGTCGCCGGCGCGCTCTTTGCCTATTACCGCGGCTTTGTCTCGGTTGAGGCCTTTTCGCTGTTTCTGTCGATCCAGTACGTCGCCATGATCATCATCGGCGGCATGGGCTCGCTGGCCGGCGCCATCCTCGGCGCCCTCTTCGTCACGCTCTTTCCCTACGCCATCGAGGCGAGCCTCGGCGCGCTTGTCGGCGCCTCGGCCTACGCCGGGCTGCTGTTTGCCGTCAACGCCACGACCTTCGGCGCCGTCATGATCCTGTTCCTGGTGCTCGAACCGCAGGGATTGATCGGCCTGTGGCGGCGCCTGCAAACCTATTTTTTGCTCTGGCCCTTCCGGCACCGGCCCGTCGGTGGAGCACGCCGATGACCGCTCGCGCGCCTGGCCCGCTGCTTCCTGGACCGCTTCTTCCTGCACCGCTTCTTCCTGCACCGCTTCTGGCCGTCGACAAGCTCGAGGTCGTCTACCAGCGCGCCATCACCGCGCTCGAGGGTATCTCGCTTAGCGTTGCTGCCGGCCAGATCGTCGGCATCCTCGGCAGTAACGGCGCCGGCAAATCGACGTTGCTGCGGGCCATTTCGGGCTTCCACGGCCTCGACGATGCCCGCATCACCGATGGCAGCATCCACTTTGAGGGCCAGCCGATCGCGCACGCGGCACCCCACCTCAGCACCAGGGCCGGCATCGTGCTGGTGCCCGAGCGCGGCAAGGTGTTCCCAAACCTGACGGTGGCCGAAAACCTGTTGGTGCCGGTGGCGGCGCGCACGGGCCGCGCCGAGCAGCGCCGGCGCGAGGGGCTCATCTATGATTTTTTCCCGCGCTTGGCGCCGCTGCGGCAGCGCACGGCCGGCCTATTGTCGGGGGGCGAGCGGCAAATGCTGGCCATCGCCGCCGGGCTTGTTTGCCAACCCAAACTGCTGCTCGTCGATGAATTGTCGTTGGGCCTCGCCCCCGTCGTCGTCGCCGATCTCTTGCAGCGCCTGCTGGCCATCCGTAGCGCGCTTTCCCTGACGCTGGTGATCGTCGAGCAGAACGCGGCTCTCACCTTGGGCGTGATCGACCACGGCTATGTCTTGGAAAACGGCCGCATCGTGCTCGACGGCAGCGCCGCCCGCCTCGCCGAGCACCCCGATGTCGCCGAGTTCTACCTCGGGCAATCCACCTCCGGGCACCGCCGCAGCTATCGCGAGGTCAAGCAATACCGCCGCAATCGGAGGTGGTATGGCTGAGCTCGCCATCGAGGCCTTGCACCTTGCCTTCGGTGGGCTCACCGTCCTCGATGGCATTTCGCTTGGCGTTGGTCCGGCCGAGCTGTTGGCGCTGATCGGTCCCAACGGTGCCGGTAAAACCAGCGTGCTCAATTGCATCAGCGGGCTTTATCGTGGTGAGGGCCGCATCCGCTTTGGCGGCCGCGACATTGCCGGGCTGTCCCCGCGCGTCATTGCCGGCCTCGGCATCGCCCGCACCTTTCAGCATGGCGAGCTCTTTTCCCACCTGAGCGTGCTCGACAACATCATGGTCGGGCGGCATATGCGCGTTGCCACCCATCCCCTCAGCGAAGCCCTGTTTCTGCCGAGCGTGCGCCGCCAGGAGGTGCGCCAGCGCGTCAACGTTGAGCGCATCATCGAGTTCGTCGAGCTCGAAAGCGTGCGCTACGCCGAGGCCGGGGCGCTTCCCTTCGGCACCCAGAAGCTCGTGGGCCTGGCGCGGGCGCTGGCGCTCGAACCCTCCCTGTTGCTGCTCGATGAGCCCTCGGCCGGGCTTTCCCGCGACGAACGGGATGATCTCGCCCGCTTTATTCTGCGCATCAAGCACGAGCTGGCCCTGCCGATGATCTGGATCGAGCACGACATGCAAATGGTCGCCGATCTCGCCGACCGCATTCATGTGCTGGACTATGGCCGCACGCTCGCCTCGGGCCCGCCCGCCCAAGTCCTCAACGATCCGGCCGTGGTCGCCGCCTACTTGGGCGCACCCCGATAGCTGCGCCCCCGGCAAGGCGCGCTGCCGAGCCGCTGGCGGCCGGGATGGCGCTCCCTCATGGTTGCTGCGTCGCGTGCACGCCCCCCTCAGAGACGCCCGCCGTCCACGACATAGTGCTGGCTGGTGATGGCGCCCGCCTCATCGGAGGAAAGAAACAGCACGACGCGGGCGATGTCCTCGCCATTGAGCTCGCGCTTTAAACATTGCGCCTCCATCAGGCGCGCCTTGCTCTCAGGCGTCAGCCAGAGGCTGCGCTGGCGTTCGGTCAGGATCCAGCCCGGCGCAATCGCATTGACCCTGATGTTGTAGGCGCCGAAGTCGCGCGCCAGCGAACGCGTCAGCCCGAGCACGGCGGACTTGGCCGCCGTATAGGCGACCATGCCGCCTTGGCCCGTCATCCACGACGAGGAGCCGAAATTGATGATCGAACCCCACTTGGCGGCCTTCATGTCGGGCAGCACGGCCTGGGCGGCAAAAAACTGGTGCCTGAGATTGACCGCAAGGCGCTCGTCCCAATACTCGGGCGTCACCTCTTCGCTGGCATGGCGATCATCGCGCGCCGCATTGTTGATGAGCACGGTGATGGGCCCCAAACGCTCACGCGCGTTCTGAACGGCGCGGCGCAAGGCCGCCACATCGCGCACATCACAGCGCTCGAAATGGCTGGGCGTGTCCCCCAAGCCCGCTTGCACCGCGGCCGAGGCTTTCTCATCGATATCGACAAAGGCAACCTTGGCCTTTTGCTGGGCGAAGGCGGCAACGATCGCAGCGCCAATGCCGCTGCCGCCACCGCTCACGAACACGACGCGGCCCGCAAGGGACGGATAGACGGCGTGCGCACTTGTCATGGGAGACCCCTTTTTCGGTCGATGCGGAAAACTTCGAGCCGCTTCATTTACCCCAGCGCGCGGCGATCGGCTCGAGCGCGGCAACGAGCTCCAACAGTGGCGCGCGTGTCGCCGCCGGCAACGGCGCGAGCGGATGGCGCACGGCCTCGCTGGCAATCACGCCGCCGGCGGCCATCACGATCTTGGTTGCCCTCAGGCCGCACTGGCGGTTCTCGTAGTTGATCAGCGGCAGGATGCGGGCATAGGCGGCCGCCGCCTCGGCACGCCGACCCGCACGGTGGTGCGCGAGCACGGGTTTGATGAGATCGGGCAGCAGCGCGCTCGGCATCGTCCCCGTGGCCCCGGCATCGAGGTCGGCCAGCAAGGTGATGCCCTCCTCACCGTCGAAGGGCCCCCGGATGGCGTCGCCGCCGGCGGCGATGAGGGCCCTGAGCTTGGCGGCCGTGCCCGGCACCTCGATCTTGAAGTAGGCGACCTGCGGCAGCTCGCGGGCCAGCCGGGCCAGGAACGCCACCGACAGGGTGACCCCGCTCAAGGGTGCGTCCTGCACCATGATGGGCAGCCCGGGGGCGGCTTCGGCCACCCTGGCAAAATGTTCGAAGGTGCCGGTCTCGTCGGCGCGCAAGAGCGCCCCGTGGTAGGGCGGCATGAGCATCAGCATGTCGGCGCCACCGGCGGCCGCCCGCCGGGCGCGCTCGGCCGCGATCCGGGTTGAGAAGTGGCTGCAGGTGACGATCACCGGCACCCGCCCCCGCACGTGGGCGAGCGCGAGATCGAGCAGAACACTGCGCTCCTCATCGGCGAGCAGAAACTGCTCGGAGTAGTTGGCGAGGATGCAGATGCCGTCGACCCCCTGGTCGATCATGCAGTCGAACACCCGGCGCTGGCTGTCGAGGTCGAGATCGCCGTTGTCTCGAAACGGCGTCGGCGCGATCGGCACCACGCCCCCGATCGGTTTGGCACTGGACGGCATGGTCGGTCCTCCCGATGTTTCGGCGTTGCCCCATCACGGGGGTCGTATGTACTTCAGATCATCACGGCTGGGGTCGTGCTGCCAAGGCAATCAGGTTCCAGGACGCCGGCGCCAGCCTGAGATTGATCGTACCCCCTTCGCTTGCCACGCCGTCGAGCGCCGCCGGCTTGATGCGCTCGGGTGCCGCCTTGCTGTTGGTCGCGCCCAAGTCGTCGTCGCGGAGCTGCAAGGCCTCGGCGACGGCCAGGTCCTCAAAGCCACGCGCCTCGATGCTAACCGTCATCGGCCGCGCCAGGTCGCGGTTGAGGGCAAACAGGCTGAGCCCACCGTCCCTGGTCGCCACCGCCGCCAGTTTGAGGTAGGGCACGGCGGAAAGCGGAAAGACCTGGTCGAGGCTGCCGCGGGGATCGTAGTAGGAGGTGGCGTAGGTTTCGCTGGCGACCTGACATTTGAGCACGCGCCCCCGGCCATAGCCGCTCATGTGCTGGAAGGGATAAAAAATCGTCTGCCGCCAGGCGCCGCCGCCCGTCTCCGTCATGATGGGCGCGATCACGTTGACGAGCTGGGCAAGGCAAGCGCACTTGACCCGATCGGCGTGGTTCAACAGCGAAATGCAGGCGCCGCCAAAGGCGAGCGCATCCTCCATGGTGTAGATTTCCTCTAAGATCGGCGGCGCCACCGGCCAGCCCTCCTTGACGCGATCCTGCCGCGTGCGCCGCGTGCGGTACCACACATTCCATTCATCGAAGCTCAGCGCCAAGCGTTTGGGTGACCGGCGCCGCGCCGCCACCGCATCGGCGATGGCAACGACCTCCTCGATGAACATGTCCATCAGGTCGGGGGCGGCCAGGAAGCCGGCGCTGTCGCCCCGGTAGTTGTTGAGGTAGGTGTGGAGCGAGACGAAATCGACGAGCTCGAAGGTGTGCTCGAGCACCTCATCGTCCCAGCGCCCGAAGGTTGGCATGTTGCGCGAGGTCGAGCCGCAGGCGGCCAGCACCAGGCTCGGGTCGACCCAGCGCATCATCTTGGCGGCCTCGGCGGCGACGCGGCCGTACTCGCTGGCCGTCTTGTGCTCCATTTGCCAGGGGCCATCCATTTCGTTGCCGAGGCACCAGAACTTCACGCCATGCGGGCTCGGGTAGCCGTGCGCACGCCGCAGGTCGGCATAGCTGCTGCCGCCGGGATGGTTGCAATATTCGACGAGGTTGCGCGCCGCATCGCCACCGCGCGTGCCGAGGTTGACGGCAAGCATGGGCTCGACCTCAGCCGCGCGACACCAGTCGATGAACTCATTGGTGCCGAACCGGTTGGTCTCGGTGGAAAACCAGGCCAGGTCGAGCCGCGTCGGGCGCGCCTCGAGCGGGCCGACGCCGTCTTCCCAGTTGTAGCCGGAGACGAAGTTGCCGCCAGGATAGCGCACGATCGTGGGCCCCAGCTCCTTGATGAGGGCGAGGACGTCGCCGCGAAAGCCGTGTTCGTCGGCGGTCGGATGGCCCGGCTCGTAGATGCCGCCGTAAACGCAGCGCCCCAAATGCTCGACAAAGGCCCCGAACAGCCGGGGATCGGTGTCCCCGATGGCAAAGTCGCGATCGAGAAGGACTTTGGCGTGGCGCATGCTGGGGCTCTCCCGGCTCAATGCTGTGGCCCGTGCTCGGGTTTGGTCGTGGCGCCGTCCCCAGCCGCCGCGGTGAAGCGGGGCACCAGGACAGCGTCCTTGAGTTGACGCGAATAGGCGTGTTGGGGATGGGTGAGGACCTGCCGGGCCGGGCCGCTTTCGACGACCTCTCCGTCCCGCATGATCATGATCCGGTCGCTGACCAAGTAGGCGGTCGCCAGATCGTGCGTGATGTAGAGGATCGAAATGCCGAACCGGCCCCGCAAAGTCTTGAACAGGTTGACGATTGCCATGCGCAAAGAGGCATCCACCATGGAGACGGGCTCGTCGGCGACGATCAGTTTCGGTTTGGCCAGCAGCGCGCGGGCAATGGCAAGCCGCTGCAGTTGGCCACCGGAGAGCTCGTGCGGATAACGACGGGCAACCTCGGCAAGCGACAGGCCGACCTGGCGCAGAGCCGTCTCCGTCGCCGCCTGGGCCGCAAGGCCCTCGCCGGCGCCGCCGAACCGCTGGGCCGTCAGCAACAGGTAGTGGTCGACGTGGCGCAGGGGGTTGAAGGCCTCGAAGGGGTTCTGGAAGATCGGCTGCACCAGGCCCAGCAAGCGCCTCCCGCCCGCACC
The DNA here is from genome assembly GCA_035573335.1 of Hyphomicrobiaceae bacterium. Taxonomy (GTDB): domain Bacteria; phylum Pseudomonadota; class Alphaproteobacteria; order Rhizobiales; family Hyphomicrobiaceae; genus AWTP1-13. The sequence goes on from DATMZT010000183.1 coordinate 10,038, forward strand.
CCGGCGCAGCCCGGCGATGTCCTGGCCCTTGAGGCGCAGGCTCCCCGCCGTCGGCGTTTCGAGGCCGAGGATCATGCGGGCGAGCGTGGTCTTGCCGCTCCCCGATTGCCCCAGCAGCGTGAAGACCTCGGGGCTCTCACCCGACAGGCTAAAGCTCACATCGCGCACAGCGGCGACGCGGCGGCGGCGCAGAAGGCCGCCGAAGGTCTTGGACACGTGCGCCAGCTCGAGTAGCGGCGTCATCACGCCTGCCCTCCGACGGCAAAGCAGGCGACGCGGTGGTGGGGGGCCAGCCTCGTCAGGGCCGGGGTCTCGCGCCGGCAGCGCTCCATCACCAGGGGACAGCGCGGATGAAAGCGGCAACCGGGCGGCGGTTCGGCGAGATTGGGTGGGCCGCCCGTAAGGGTGACTTTGGGCGCCTCTTCGCCGATCCGCGGCAGGCTGGCGATCAGATGTTTGCTGTAGGGGTGCTGCGGGCTGCGAAACAGGGTCTCGGTCGGCGCCTCTTCGACCAGCCGTCCCCCATACATGATGGCGAGACGGTCGGTGAGATAGGCGTGCACGCCCAGGTCGTGGGTGACGAGCAGGAGCGAGGAGCCCACTTGCCGCTGCACGTCCCGGATCATGTCGAGCACGTCCTTCTGCACCACGACGTCAAGGGCCGTGGTGGGCTCATCGGCGATCACCAGGTCGGGCCGGCACAGCGTGGCCAGCGCGATGGTGACGCGCTGGCGCATGCCGCCGGAGAGCTCGTGGGGGTAAGCATCGAGCACGCCCTTATCCAGCCGAACCAGCTCGAGGTGGGCCACGACCTTGGCCTCGAAGGCGGCGCCGGTGCCCCCTAAGTGCCGCGCGGCAAAGTCCTCGAATGAGCGGCGCACGCGGCGCACGGGGTTCAAGGCGCTCATGGAGCCCTGCATGATGTAGGAGAGCCTGCGCCAGCGCAGTTGGGCGAGCTCGGCGCTCGAAGCCTGGTGCAGGGACTTGGCGCCAGCCAAGAACCGCATTCGCACCGTGCCGCCCACCACTTGCAGTGGCGGACGCATGGCGGCGGCGACGGCCTTGAGCAGGGTCGATTTGCCGGAGCTCGATTCCCCGGCGAGGCCGTAGATCTCGTTGTCCCGGACCTCGAAGGAGACGCCGTCGACCGCCCTGACCTCCCGCTCGATGCCGAAATGGCGCGTGCGGTAGTAGGCCTTGAGGTCTTCGACCGTGAGCACGGGCTCGCGCGGCGCGCCTGCCGATGCGCGCTTGGGCTCCCTGTCGGCGGCCGGGGTCGCCGTCATGCGCCACCCTCCGCCCCCATGCGCCGCAGCCGGCTGCGCGGGTCGATATGCTCGTTCATCGACACGGCCAGCAGGAACAGGCCGATGAACAGGGCCACCAGCAAAATGACGGGAAAGGCAATCCACCACCAGACGCCGGCGACCAGCGCGGTGTGCTGATTGGCCCAGTAAATCATGCTGCCGACGGTCGGGGAATTGATGTCGGTGAAGCCCAAGACCGACAGCGTCACCTCGAGGCCGATCGACCAGTTCATGTTGTTCATGGTGGTGGCAAACACGATCGGCATCACGTAGGGCAGGTGCTCGCGCACGAGGAGCTCGCGCGTCGTCATGCCGGAAAAGACCCCCGTGTAGGTGAACTCGCGGGTCTTGAGGCTGAGCGCGAGGGCGCGGATCAGACGCGCATCGTAGGCCCAGCCCAACAGCGCCATGATGATGGCGAGCGCGGCCCAGGACATGGCATCGCGCAGCACGAAGTAGAACAGGACCAGGATCGGAAACAGGGGAATGGCGATGAAGGTGTCGTTGATCGCCATCAGGACGCGGTCGACCCAGCCACCCTTGTAGCCGGCCAGCAGCCCGATCGCCAGCGACAGCAGCCGGCTCAGAACGGCAACGACGATGCCGAAGGTCAGCGTATTGCGAATGGCGAAAGTCAGCTGCCAGAACACGTCCTGCCCGCGCGACGTGGTACCGAAGGGATGCGCAAAAGAGGGCGGCAAATCCGGGGCGACCACAAAGGTATCGAGCGGCGCATAGGGCGAGGCCAGCGACAGGGCCGCCATGCCGGCGACCAGGCCCAACAAAATCGCCCCGATCCGGAATTCGGGGTTGTAGATCATCAGGTCGCGCAAGGTGGCGAGCATCGGGTCAGCCCGTCCGTACGCGGGGATCGAGCAGCGGATAGAGGAGATCGATGATCAGCACCGCCGTCGACACGCCGATGATCGACACCGTCGCCACCCCCAGCACCAGGCCGTAGTCCCCGGCATAGACGCCGGAGACCAGCAGCGAGCCGACGCCGGGGTAGCCAAAGACTTGCTCGGTAATAATGGCGCCGTTGAAGATCGCACCCAGCGACAGGGCGAGGCCCGTGACCTGGGGCAGCAGCGCATTGCGCATGACGTAGGAGGTCAGGATGCGGCGGTGGTCGACGCCGGCGAGTTCGGCATAGACCACGTAGTCCTCGCTGACGATGTTGGAGACCAGCGAGCGCATGCCGAGAAACCAGCCGCCGAGCCCAACCAGCAGCAAGGAGAGCGCCGGCAGGATCGAATGCTTGAGGATGCTCAAGACGATTTCGAGGCTCAGCTGATCGCCGAGGTTCATGGCCTTGCCGCCGGCAATGGGCAACAGCGGCCACAGGTAGCCGAACGTCACCAGCAGCACGAAGGCGACAATGTAATAGGGAACGGGGTGCAGGCCCATGGCGATGATGGCGAGGACCTTGAGGCTCGTCTTGTTCTGGTAGTAGCCGGCGAGCCCCCCCAAGAGGTTGCCGAGCACCCAGGTGAGCAGGGTTGCCGTTGCGAGCAGGCCGATCGTCCACGGCAGGGCGCGCGCGATCAGGGTCGACACCGGCGTCGGGAAGGCCGACAGCGACGGCCCGAAATCGGCGGTGGCGATCCGCCGCCAGAAGGCCAGATACTGCTCGTGCGGTGCCCCCGTCAGCCCATACAGTTCGCGCAGCGATTGGCGCATGGCGCCGATCGCCTCAGGCGAGGTGTTGCCGAAGGAGGTGACGGCGGCGATCGACTGCTCGACCGGATCGATCGGGGTGAGGTGCGTGATCAGGTAAGTCAGATTAATGCCGATAAAGACCACGAGCAGAAACTGGCCGAGCCGCTGCGCCAGGTAGGTCGCATAAAAGCGCATCGGCGATAACGGCCCCCGAGGCCTCAACGAGCCTCAACTCTTGGGCTTCAACTTGACGAACATGGCGCGCGAGTTGGCCCAGTTGGGAACCGGGTCGGTGTAGGGGTCGGCCGCCGTCGGGTAACCCGTCCAGTAGGTGGTGTCCATCACCGTGAACACGTTGTAGGACATCAGCGGGATGGTCGGCATCTCGCGCACGGCGATTTTGACGTACTCGCGGCCGAGCTCGATCCCCCTGGGATCATCGAAGCCGATCTTGCGGATCTCCTCGATCACCTTGTCGAGATCGGGGTGCGACCACCGCTGCCAGTTGCGCGGTGGCTGCGGTGTCCCCGCCGGCGCCACGAATTGCGAGTGCCAGCTGTCGAGGAAGAAGGACAGGTCCTGGTGGCCGCCCCAGGTCTCGACGCTCCAGCTGATAAGGGTGTCGAAATCGCCGGCCGCGCGCCTGGTCACCAGCGTTCCCTGGGCGACGTCGACCTTGGCATCGATGCCGGCGCGGCGCCACTGCTCGACGATCATCGAGCCCGCCCGCGTCATCACCGGACGGGCCTCGCCTTCGACCACGACGCGCACGGTGAAGGGTTTGCCGTCGGGCGTCTGCCAATTGGCGCCGACCTTTTTGAAGCCCGCCTTTTCCAACAGCTCGGCGGCGGCTCCGGCGTCGGCCTTCCACCAGCCCATACCGAAGGCCGCGGCAATGGCCTTCGGATCGCTCGGGATCTGATCGCCCATGGAGGGGCGCAACATCTCGGCGATCTGCTGGCCGATGCCGCGATCGTAGGGTTTGATCTTGTGCTTGCCGGTGTCGAGCTCGAAGCTGGCGAGCCAGTCCTGCAGCGGCTCATGGTAGCTCTCGGGATGCCGCCCCGTCGGCGGAATACCGATCGCCGAGATGGTCGCCGCACCGCGATAGGACGCCATCGACACGGCCTTGATGTCGATCAGCAGCGCCAAGGCCCAGCGCACGTCGCGGGATTTGAAGAGTTCGTTCTGGCCATTGAAGATCAAGGCCGGCAGGGTCGGGTCGGGATGGGCATAGGGGAAGCCCTTGAACCAGGCGACCGAGCTCTTCGACTGCTTGGCGAGCGTGAACATGCCTTCGGGCGCCACGTCGTGAATGACGTCGAGCTCGTGGTTCATCTGGGCGATGACGCGCTTGTCGGGCGGGCCGGGATCGACGTAGGCGAGATACTTGGGGCCCGGCGTGCCGTAGCGGGCGAGCGTGGTTCGCTGCCAGTCCTCGCGCAAGCGCCAGATGTACCAGCGGCCGTCGGGGTCGAAAGTGTGAAGCACGTAGGCGCCAAGCGAGACCGGCTTATTGAAGTCGAACTTCAGGGGGTCTTCGACCTTTTCGAACACGTGCTTGGGCATGATCCACACCGCGTTCCAGCGCACGGTGAACAGGGCATGGAAGCGGGAGTTGGGCTTTTTGAGTTTAAAGTGGACGCTATAAGGGTCGGGCGCCTCGACCGCCTCGACGTTGAGGGCGAGCGCCGCGCTCCAGCGCATGTTCTTGTGCTTGATCTGGGTCGTCACCGTGTGCACGACGTCGGCCGCGGTGAACTCGACGCCGTCGCTCCAGTAGATGCCCGGGCGCAGCTTGACCGTCATTTCCGTAAAGTCGGCGTTGTACTGGGGCTTATCGGCGGCCAGCGAATTTTGCCACACCCCGTCGAGGCCGCGATTGGGGTCGATGTACCAGAGCGTGTCGAGCGCCGCCTGCTGCAGGCCGTTCGATTGGCTGCCGGCGTTGATGGCCCAGATGTTGAACCAGCCGGCGTTTTTGATGGTGCCTTCGGGATTTTCCAGGATCAGGATCTCGTTGCGCGGCAGGTTGGCGAACAAACCCTGCGCCGCCGCCCCACTCGACAGGGTGGCAAGACCCACGCTGCCCCACAGAATTGCGGCGAGTATCGTTCGCTTCAGCCTCATCAGACGTCCTCCTCAATCCAGCGCACGCGCCATGGCGTATCGCCGGCGCGCGCGATCCCGAGGCTTTGATGCTCGGTTTCCCTCGGCGCCGACGCTACACCTCAGGGGCCGCCGGCAACAAACCAAATCTGCGCTTGAGCCCGCTGTCGACCGCAGAGCTTGAATGCTATTTCAGCCCTGAGCGTTGCGCGGCGGCCGCTGCAGCGCGACGTCGTAGAGGGCATTGCCGTCATAGGCGAACCAGGCAAAGGGCCAGTCCATGCCAATCGCGAACTCGACCACGGCGCGGTGCACGCCATAGGCGCCCAGATAAGGGTCGAGGTGGGCAAAGTCGTTGAACACGAGATAGCCGCCCGCTCTGACCTTCGAGGCGGCGGCGAAAGCATCGCGGGACGTGCCCGCATAGGAATGATCGGCGTCGATATAGATCCAATCGAAATGTTGATCGGGGAAGCCAGCCAGCGCCTCGTGGGACTGTCCGGCATGCTTTTGAACGCGGGGATCAGCGGCCACGGCCGGATCGAGCAAGGAGAAATCGAGGTCGATCAGGTGCAATTCGGCTGGGTCGCAGTGCGCCAGGATGTGCCGGGCGAAGTCGCCTTTAAAGGTGCCGACCTCGGCAACGCGCCCGCGGGGCGGCAAGGCTTGCACCAGATCATAGCGCGAGGCCGAAAAGCGGCAGTCCCGCGCCAGATGGCGCGGCAGGGGCGGCGAGGTTTCGCCTTTGACGAGGGCATGGCGGCCGAGCCGCAACAGGCGACGCACGCCCGTTGGCAGGTTCCGGCGCAGCACCAGCTCAAATCTTGTGACCACGATCGCCCGCTTTGTCCTCGAAAGCCCCAACCGCTGTTACGCGTGCCGTATTATGCGGACCCCGTGGGACGACGAAAAGGACAAGAAGTCGACCGACGCTGCCCCAATCCCACTGGCGCAGATGCCCGCTGTCTGGATCGGATCCACGCTCGAATCTGATGTAGTCAGCAACATACCGTAACCTCGGTTCGCGGGAGCTCAATGGCTTTTTCCGCCTCGTGTTCGTCGCGACCGTGACACGGACCGTAACATGACCGCCCGACCTCTCCGTCCGGCAATAACTGCAACCGCAGCATCCACCGATTAGCTTCGGCCGCTGCTCCAAAGGTTGGCGAGGAGTTGGGATAGACGGAGCGGTTTGGTCATCGTAGTCGTGACTTCAGTTCGTCATCCTGATCGGTCGGCCCGCGCCACGACATCGAGCCGTTGCGTGACGCCGCCGGCAATGCTGTCGGCAATTTTGCCTCGGTAGCCCTCAGGCAGGCTATCCATTGTGCGTGGCTACCCAAATTAACCGAAATATCGACCGTAGTGCCAGCATAACTCAGGGTATCGGTCCCGCCTTGCAGATTGGCATTGATCGTCTCCACCTCGGCTAGCGTCGCGCGCTGCCATCAAAGAGAACGTCAAGCGTCTCGTTTCCAGTCGTCCCGGTGATGTTGAGCGTATCGCTATCGCTACCACGGCTGATGCTGTCGGCACCGTCCCCGAAATTGAAAACAAATGTGTCGCTGCCGGCCCGCCGGTCACGAGGTCATTTCCAGCGCCACCGATGAGCGAGTCATTCCCGTCGCCACCGCTGAGCACGTCCGCGCCGCCGGCCCCGGCTTTGCAGATTGTGAAGGCTCCATGCCCCACTAGCGGGCCCAAACTGAGCTGCATGTCATCAAGGAAAAGATCGCCTGCGGTACCTTGATTAGCCATCGCGCCACCCTCTACTCTGTCGCCCCGTTTGCAATGTGTGCTTCACGTCGACTGCCGCCCGTTCGGCGTGAGGATTTGAGGGAACCCTGACCCATGCTCGACCTCATCATTCGCAACGCTCGACGCGCCCATGCCAGCGGCGGACCGGAGCTGGTCGACATCGGCTTTCGCGACGGGCGGATCGCCGCCATCGAACCGCACATTGCCGCCGAGGCTCAGGCCCACGACGCCGAGGGTTGCCTATGCTGCGCCGGGTTGATCGAGACCCACATCCACTTGGACAAGTCGCGCATCGTCGACCGCTGTCAGCCCGAGCCCAGCCGCAGCCAGCCCGACCACATGCGCCGGGTGCAGGCCGTCAAGGCGAGCTTCACGGTCGAAGACATCTATGAGCGCGCCAAGGCAACGCTCGAGAGCTGCCTCAAGCACGGGGCGACGCGCGTGCGCACCCACGTCGAGATCGACGCACCGGTCGGCACCAAAGGCGTGGAGGCACTGCAGCAGCTGGCCAAAGACTACGCCTGGGCCGTCGATCTCGAACTCTGCGTCTTCCCGCAGGAAGGCCTGACCACGGCGCCGGCCGCCGACGCCGCCCTGATCCAGGGCCTGGAGATGGGCGCCAAGGTCATCGGCGCGGCGCCCAACTATGACGTCGATCACCCCGGTCAGATCCAACGCATCTTCGAGCTGGCACGCCGCTTCGATGTCGATATCGACATGCACATCGATTCCGGCCACGACCCCGCCAGCCTCGATACACATCTCGTCGCCGACTTGACCGAGCGCGCCGGCCTCGGGGGTCGCGTCGCCATGGGCCATGCCACCAAGATCTCTGCCCTGCCGCCGGCGGAACAGAAGACCATTGCCCGGCGCTTGGCCGACGTCGGCGTCGGCGTCACCGTATTACCGGCGACGGACCTGTTCGTGCTGGCGCGGCACAAGGACCACAACGTGCCCCGCTGCGTGGCGGATGCCAATCTCTTCGTTGAGGAGGGCTGCAATTGCTCGATCTCAACCAACAACGTGCTAAACCCATTCACCCCCTTCGGTGACGGCTCCCTCATTCGCATGGCCAACCTGCACGCCAACATCCTGCAGGTCGGCGATCAGGCGCGCTTGAGCGAACTCTTTGCCATGATCACGCACCGCTCGGCCACGCTCCTAAATCTCAAGGACTACGGCCTCGAGATCGGCAACCCCGCCGACCTGGTTATCATCGATGCTGCAAGTGAGGCCGAGGCCGTCGCCACCGTCGCCCCGGTGCTCGCCGCCTTCAAACGCGGGCGACAAACGCTGGAGCGCCCCCGCGCGCGCTTGTTGCGGGCAGCGCCACAATGATCGGCGGCGAGCACCGCCACGCCGTGCCGCGACGCCGGACGGGCATAGAGGTTAGGGAGAGACGGAGGACGCATGGCGCGCATTGCCGTTGCCGGTTTTCATCACGAAACCAACTCCTTTGTCGCCGAAACGACCGACTTTGACTATTTCGCCAGCCACCGCGACCGGCCGCCGCTGGTGCGGGGCGCGGACGTACTGACCTGGCTCGGCGACACCAGCTTCGCGCTGTCCGGGTTCTTAAAGGATATGCGCGGGGCCCACGATCTCGTGCCGCTGCTGTGGACCAGCGGTGGGGCCGGCGGCACCGTGACGGCGGAAGCCTACGAGCGCATCGCCGGTGAACTGGTGGGACGGCTCAGCGCGGCGCTGCCGGTCGATGCCGTCTACCTCGATCTCCACGGCGCCATGGTCAGCGAGCCCTTCGAGGACGGCGAGGGCGAACTCTTGCGCCGCCTGCGCGCCGTCGTAGGACCCAAAGTGCCGATCGGCATCAGCCTCGACTATCACAGCAACGTCACACCCGAGATGGTCAGGAACAGCGACAGCCTGATCGGCTATCGCACCTACCCCCACGTCGATCGCTTCGAGACCGGGCAGTTTGCGGCGCGTGCGCTCTCGGTCCTTCTTAAGCGCGGCCGTCCGGCCGGGCGCGCGCTGCGCAAGCTGCCGTTCCTGATTCCCCTCAACGACCAGTGCACGCTGGTCGAACCTTCAAAGAGCGTGGTCGCACGCTCGGTGGTGGCCGAGGGTGAACTCGTCAACCTCTCTTACCTTGCGGGCTTTCCGCCCTCAGACCTTTACTGGTGCGGGCCGGCGGTGATCGCGCATGCCTGGAGCCAGCCGGCAGCCGACGCGGCTGCCGATGCGCTCGCGCGCGAGATCGCGCTTGCCGAACCGCAGTTCGCCGTACCCATGCTGTCGCCCGAAGACGGCGTGCGCGAAGCCATGCGGATCGCCCGCAGCGCCACCAACCCGGTGGTGCTCTGCGACACCCAGGACAATCCTGGGTGCGGCGCCACGGCCGATACCACCGGCGTGCTCGAGACCTTGGCCCGGCTTGGCGCCGAGGGAGCCGTGGTCGGCTACTTCTGCGACGCCGAGGCCGCCGCGGCGGCGCATCGCGCCGGCGAGGGCCAGGAGATAACGCTTGCGCTTGGTGGCCGCTCCGGGCCCGCGGGGGTCACACCCTTCCAGGCGACCTTCCACGTGGCCCGCCTCGGCTCGGGCAAGATGCGCACCACCGGCAAGGTCTCGGGCGGCCGCGACATCGATGTGGGGCCAATGGCGCTGTTGCAGGTCGGTGGCATCGGCGTCGCCGTCACCAGCAAGCGCATGCAGGCGCTGGATCAGGCGCCCTTCCGGCACTTAGGGGTAGAGCCGGCCCAGCAGAAAATCTTGAGCCTCAAGAGCACCTGCCATTTCCGGGCCGAGTTCGAGCCGATCGCGGCCAAGGTCATCGTGGTGATCGCGCCGGGCGCCTATCTCGCCGATCCCGCGCACTATCCCTACCGTCGCCTGCGCCCTGGCGTGCGCTTGCGTCCCCTCGGACCTCACTTCGAAGGCATGAAAGCCCCGGGGCGCTTAAGGTAGGCTCACCTCGACTGCCACACCGCAATCGGCGACGATGCCAGCATCTCCGGCAAGCCCGGGCGAGCGATGCTATTCACTCCTGAGGGCATCAATTGGGCTCAGCAGCGCCGCGCGCCGCGCCGGCAGGAAACCGAAAAGAATGCCGACGGTCGCCGCCGCGGCCAGCGCGAGAACAATCGTTTGCGGCGGGATCAGAATCGGCCAGTCGGCGATGCCGGCCGTCACGAACGCAGCGACCACCCCCAGCACGATCCCGATCAGCCCACCGAGCACGCACAGCGTCGTCGCCTCGATCAGAAACTGCAGCATGATATCGAAGCGCCGCGCGCCGACGGCCATCCGCAAGCCAATTTCGCGCGTGCGCTCGGTGACGGATACCAGCATGATGTTCATAATGCCGATGCCGCCGACGATGAGCGAGATCGCCGCCGTGGCGGCGAGCAACCAGCCCAGCGTGGTTTGTGCCGCGGTGCGCGCCTTCATGGATTCGATCGGGTTGCCGACCACAAACGTGTCGTCATCGCCAGGCGGCACGCGCCGGCTCTGACGCATCACCTGCTCGATCTCCTCCTGGGCATCCAGCAGATTGGTTCCCTCTTGGAATTTGACGGATATCGAGCCGACTTGATCGGGGACCAAAGGGTGCTTACCGATCAGCTGGGCGCGCGCCGTCGTCATCGGCACGAAAATGGCATCGTCGTGATCGTGGCCAAAACTGGTCTGGCCTTTGGGTGTCAAGGTGCCGACCACCGTGAAGGGCACGTTGCGGATCCGGAAGACTTCGCCGACCGGATCATTGTCACCAAACAGCTTCTTGGCCACCGTCAGGCCGACCAGCGCCACCCGCCGGACCCCGGCGACGTCCTGCTCGGTAATCTCCCGGCCTGCGTCGATCGACCAGCTGCGCGCAAACAGATAGTGCGCGTGCACACCCCAGATCCGCGTCCAGAAATTGGCGTTGCCGTAGACGACGGTTGCACTGGCCCACAACTGCCCCGAAATCGCCTGCACCCCGGGCACCTTGGTTTCGATGGCATGCACGTCATCTTCTGACAAAGGCAGGTTTGAGCCGGCCCCGCTCGAACGCCCGCCGAACAGGCGCGCGCTCGGATTGACCACCAGCAAATTGGTGCCGAGGTTGGCAATCTGCCGCTCGACTTCGGAGCGAGCCCCTGCCCCGACGGCCATCATGACGATGACGGATCCGACACCGATGATGATGCCAAGCGTCGTCAGCACGGTCCGCAGAAAATTGGTGGCGATCGCCGTGACCGCAGCCCTCAGACAATCGATGGCTGTCATGGGCTCCCCCCAATCAGCCGGGAATACGGATGTCTTCTACGATCGCACCGTCCCCGAACAGGATGCGGCGCCGAGCGTACCTCGCCACATCGGCGTCGTGGGTAACGACGACGATGGTGATCCCTTGCCGATTGAGCTCGCAAAGCAAGCCCATGATGTCTGCCGACGTCTTGCTATCGAGAGCCCCCGTAGGCTCATCCGCCAGCAATAGCTTTGGATTGTTCACCAGCGCACGCGCTATCGCGACGCGCTGCTGCTGGCCACCGGAGAGCTGTTGGGGATGGTGGCAGAGCCGGTTGCCGAGGCCAACTTGCTCGAGCCGCATCCTCGCCTGCAGCTCGGCGTCGGCGGGCCGCGGCCGCGCGTAGGACAGCGGCAGCATCACCTGCCGCAGCGCCGTGGTGCGGGCAAGCAGGTTGAATTGCTGGAAAACAAAACCGATGCTCCGATTCCTGAGATCGGCGAGGGCGTCGCCCGACAGCTTGCCGATGTCGTTGCCGTTGATCAAAATCGAACCCGTGCTCGGCACATCGAGCGCACCCAGCAGGTTCATCATGGTCGACTTGCCGGAACCGGAAGGTCCCATGATAGCGACCAGCTCACCCTCACGGATTTCGAAAGACACACGATCGAGCGCGCGCACCGTCTCCGCACCGGACCGATAGACTTTGTCGACCTCACGCACGGCAATCAGCGGCGGCGCCAGCACGCGCGCGTCGGGAACAATTGCCGAGCCTCGGACCAGCAGGTTCATTTCTTGCCCGCCTCGCGCGATCGCAGCACGACCCGATCGCCCTCTTTCAGCCCGTCGCCAACAACCTCCGCGAAGTCATCATCGGCTAGTCCAAGCCGCACCTGACGGGTCTCGATGGCACCCGTTGGCGCCAGCACCCACACCGTAACCTCGCGGCGTTTTCGGGCGGCGCCCTCAAAGTGCGCCTTCCAGGCTTCAAAGGCGCTCCGCTGCGGCTCGGTGACCACGCTGGCAAGCGCATACTTTAGCCGTTGCAACACGCGCGCCTCGGTCTCCGCCGCCGCCTGGTTGGGGCGCCCATTGCCGGCCGCCGCCGTACCTGTGGCGGCAAACGGCTCGGGCGCCGCCGCCTTCATGGTGGTGTTGACCTTGGCCAGCTGCTCCTCGGTCAGGGCCAATTCCACTTTGGCCCGTTCGATCTCAGCCTTGACCTGCTGCAGCGAAGAGGTCTGCGTTGCCGCCGCCAGGTCGGCGGCGCGCGGCTTGAAGCGCAGGGCATCGGTTGGAATGCGCAGCGCGTCATCCAGTTTTGCCGTTTCGATCCGCGCATTCGCCGTCATCCCCGGCAGCAGCTTGCGGTCGTCGTTCTCCGCCTCGATGATCACCGTATAGGTGACGACATTGTTGAGCTCGAGCGCGCCGAGGCGCACCTGCGAAACCTTCCCCTGGAAGCGCCGCTCGGGATAAGCATCGACGGTGAACTCAACCGCGTTGCCGTCGGCGACGGCCCCAACGTCCGCCTCGTTGACTTGGGCCTCGATGCGGATACGCCGCAAGTCTTGAGCGATCTTGAAGAGCTCCGGTGCCTGCAGACTGGCCGCCACGATTTGTCCGACGTCGACCGTACGCCCGATGACGGTACCGTCGATCGGCGACCTGATGCGCGTGCGGTCGAGATCGATTTGCGCCTGCAGCAGCTGGGCCTCCCGCTGCGCGATGGTCGCGTTGGCATTCTCCAGCTGGGCCTTGGCCACCTCGATTTCGGCCTTGGCAACATCGGAGTCGCGCGTGGCAAGGTCAAGCGTCGTGGTCGCCGCAATGCCCTTGCTGGCGAGCGCCTCCTGCCGCTGCATTAGCCTCTTGGCGTTGCGCTCGATCGCCTCGGCCTTGGCCAGCGCCGCCTCGTTGTTGAGCATGGTCGCTCGCGCCGCCACCAGGTCCGCATTCGCCTGCGCGACCTTGGCCGCGAAGGTCTTGTCATCGATGATGGCCAATTCCTCGCCGGCCTTCACCTCGGAATTGAAGTCGACTTTGAGATCGCGAATCTGGCCGGAGAGCTGCGAACTGACACTGACCGTCACCAGCGCCCGCACCGGTCCGGAGGTCGCCACGAGCTTGCGGATGGGCCCCTGCGAAACCTCGGCCACCTCGTAGAGGAAGGTGCTGCCGCCGCCCGTCCACAGGGTCGGCATCCACACGCTAGCCAACACCAGTCCGGCGGCAACTAAAGCCAATAACACGTGATTTCTATGCTTCCCCGTCATGGCCACATTTTCTGCCAGACAAAGCCCGGATCGCCTAATCTTAAGTACGACATTCCCCGATTTCCCTGGTCTAGCCGTGTGTTGAGAACACAAAAAGGGGGCCAAGGCGAAGGGGTGAGGGCGTCGGTAATTCATTGCCGCGGGCGCTCGGGAAAACGACCCGCTCAAGTCACTCCTTTTGCTCGCCCCTTTTTGCGCCCTTTACAGCGCCAGCATCACCTTGCCGATCACACTGTGGCTTTCGACCAGCTCGTGCGCACGGGCGATCTCGCAGATGGGCAGGATGGTCGGTGCGGGATGGCGCAAGCGCCCCTCGGCAGCCCAACGGTTAAGGTCGCGGATGCCGGCGGCCCTCAGCTCACCCAGGATCAGCGAGCACTGAATAAAGCGCACGACGATGTTGGCGAAGAGCAGGGGATAGTAGGGCAGCGTCGGCGCTTCCGCCCCGCGCGAGGCGTAGGTGCCGATCACAGTGCCCTCGCGCATCACCCGGAGCGTGGTGGCGAGGTTGCCGCCGAAATCGACCTCGGAGATGCGGTCGACGCCGCGCTGTTGCGTCGCCTCCAGCAGGCGCTCGGCGACGTTGTCCTGTTTGTAGTTGACAATAACGGGCACGCCGGCATCCCTTGCGATCTCGGCCTTGGCATCGCCGCTGACGGTGGCAACGAGACTGCGGGCGCCGGCGAGGCGGGCGAACTGCGCCGCGTACAGACCAACCGCCCCGGCGGCCCCCGTGACCAGCACGTCGCGACCGGCAAGCGGGCCATCGGAGAACAGCGAGAAATAGGCGGTCATGGCCGGCACGCCAAAGCCCGCGCCGAGCTCGAGATCGACGCCGGCCGGCATCGGCACGGCCTGCGCCGACGGCAAGCAGACGAAGCCCGCGGCGGTGCCGAAGGCCCGGCCGCGTTGCGCATTCCAGGTCCAGACGCGCTCACCGATACGCGCCGCCTCCACGCCGGCGCCGACCTTGTCGATCTCACCCGCGCCGTCGCTGTGCGGAATGATCAGCGGATAGCCGGGCCGGTCGCGGCTACCGCTGCGGCGGTTGCAGTCCGACGGGTTGACGCCGGAGTATCCGATCTTGACACGTACCTCGCCGGGACCAGGCTCCGGGTCGGGCAGCTCACCCAGCTCGAAGACCTCGCGGGCGGCGCCGTAGCGTCTATAGTAGGCAGCCTTCATGGCCGAGCTCCGTTCCTGTTGGGCGCCGCCGGTTGCGCGGCAATCTCGCGCCAGCGCCAGCAGGCGACCTCCTGTTGGCCGCCAGTCAGTTCGAGAGTCGGCTCAAGCGCAGGCACGACCTCGGCACAGGTTGGCGCGGCATAGGGGCAGCGCGTGCGGAAGGCGCACCCGGAGGGCAGCGCGCGCGGGTTCGGCGGCTCGCCCTCGAGACTACCGCCGCCCAGCTGCCGTCCCGGCTCCAGTCTCGGTGCCGCAGCGAGCAGCGCCCGCGTATAGGGGTGACGTGGGGTCTTGAAGATCGCGCGCGCCGGACCGGTCTCGACAATGCGGCCCAGATACATGATGGCGACGCGGTCACACATGCGCTCGACGACGGAGAGATCATGCGAAATCAGGAGGTAGCTCAGCCCCAAGCGTACCCGCAAGTCGGCGATCAGGCTCAAGACCGTTGCCTGCACGGAGAGGTCAAGACCCGACGTCGGCTCGTCGAGGATGACAATGCGCGGCTGCAACAACAGGATGCGAGCCAGCGCCACGCGCCGGAGCTGCCCACCGGACAGCTCGTGCACGTAGCGTGGCGTGAAGGACCCATCGAGACCGACGGCGTCCAGCATGGCGCCGACCTTCGCCCGCCGTTCGCTCAGGTGCCTGATGCCGTGGACGCTGAGCCCCTCCTCCAGCAAGCCGCCGATGCTCCACCAGGGATCGAGCGCGGCGCCCGCGTCCTGGTGCACGTACTGGACGGCGCGACGGCGGGCGCGGGCCTCCCGAGGCTCAAGCCCGCTGACCACGGCGCCATCGAGGCGGATCTCGCCGGCCTGCTCGCGTTGGATGCCCAGCAGCGCGCGGCCCAGCGTGGTCTTGCCGCAGCCCGATTCCCCGACCAGCCCCAGGGTCTCGCCCGCGGTCAACGCGAGCGACACGCCCGCCACCGCCCGCACCGGCGGCAAAGCGGCCTTGAGCAGGCCGCGCCGGCGGCCGCCGAGCAGAACCACAACCTCGCGGGCCTCGAGAGTGGGCCGAGCCTCGGCTAACGCCTGCGGCGCGGGCTCAGGCATGTTGAACCCCCTGGCGTTCGTCGGCCAGACGGCAGCTGACAAAATGGGCGGGGGCATCGCGCACAAGCCGCGCCGGGCGCCGGCTGCAGACCTCGGCGGCGTGACGGCAGCGCGGCGTAAAACGGCACCCCGGCGGTGGCGCCAACGGCGAGGGCACCTGGCCCGGAATCCCGCTCAACGTTTGCGAGCGGTCGGGGTGGCAGGCGAGCAGCGCCTGGGTATAGGGATGGCGCGGATCGGCGAGGAGTTGCGCGGTCGGGCCTGTCTCGACGGTCTGGCCGGCGTACATCACCGTGGTGGCATCGCAGAGCTGGGCCACGACGCCAAAGTCATGCGTCACGAACAGCATGGCGATCCCGTATTCCTGGGTCAGCGATTTCAGGAGCTTGAGGATCTGCAGCTGCGTCGTCACGTCCAGCGCGGTGGTGGGCTCATCGGCAATCAGCAGGGCTGGCCGCGCCGCGAGCGCGCCGGCGATCATCAGGCGTTGGCGCTGCCCCCCGGAAAACTGGTGCGGATACCGCTCTAGCGTGGCCTCGGGCTCGGGCAGCTGCACGCGGCGCAGCAAGCCGATCAGCTCGGCCCGGCGCGCCGCCTCACCTTTGAGCTGCGGTGGGGCATGCCAGCGCAGGGCGGCGAGCAGCTGGGCGCCGATCTTGAACACGGGGTTCAGCGCCAGATAGGGATCTTGCGGGATAAAGCCGATGCGCCGGCCGCGCACGCGGCGCGTCATCTCCCGATCGCTGAGCCGGAGCAAGTCCTCGCCTTCGAAGTTGATCTCGCCGCTTTCGATGGTGGCGGCCTTGGCAAAAATGCCGAGCACGGCCCGGGCCAGCGTGGACTTGCCGCAGCCCGATTCCCCCACCACGCCCAGGATTTCCCCGCGCGGCAAGGCGAGCTCGACGTGATCGAGGATCCGCGCCACGCCCTCATCGCCGCGCACGGACAGGCGCAGGTTTTTTACTGCGAGCAGGGGAGCGGCCGTCATCGCGAGCGCCTCAGGCGCGGGTCGACAATGTCGCGCAGACCATCGCCCAGAAGATTAAAGCCAAGCACGGTGAGAAAGATGGCAAGGCCCGGGAAGGTCGAGAACCACCAGGCCTCGGGCAGGTACTGCCGGCTCTCCGCAATGGCGAGGCCCCAGTCGGGATCGGGCGGCGTCGCTCCCATGCCGAGAAAACCAAGCACCGCGGCAACCAAGATCGTAAAGCCCATGCCGATGGTGGCGCGCACGATAATGGGCGAGATGGCGTTGGGCAGGATGTGGCCAAACAGAATGCGCAGGGTTCCGGCACCGATGCACTGCAGCGCATCGATAAAGAGGGAAGCGGAAAGACGGCGGGTCTCGGCATAGACGATACGCGTGAAGAACGGCCAGTAGGTCAAGGTCAGCGCCAGCATCGCGCTCTGGAGGCTGGGTCCCATCAGCTGCGCCAAGGCGAGCGCCAAAATCAGCTGCGGCACCGCCAGGAAGACATCGGTGACGCGCATGATCGCCTCCGACACCCAGCCGTGGGTGTAACCGGCCACGAGCCCGAGCGGCACGCCGATCGCCATGGAGATGCCAACGACCATCAGGGCGATCATCAGCGCGCCGCGCGCGCCCAGGATGACGCGGGAGAGAATGTCGCGCCCGAGGTTGTCGGTGCCAAAGGGATGCTCCCAGCTCGGCGGCTTCAGACGCATGAGCAGGTGTGAAGCCGAGACGTCGCCGGGATAGGGCGCCAGCAGCGGCGCCAGAATGGCAATTCCCACCACCATGAGAACGATGAGACCGCCCAGCACCGCCGGCTTGTCCTTGGCAAATTTGGCGAGGACCAGCATGCCGGCTCAACCATCATCGCGCAGGCGCGGGTCGATCAGGCCATGCACGACGTCGACCAGAATGTTGACGATGGCGTAGATGACGCCGATCAGGAGGGTGACGGCCAGCATCACCTTGGTATCGGCGGTTAGGATCGCCTGCACCGTATAAAAGCCGATGCCGGGCCAGTCGAAAATGGTCTCGACCACGACGGCACCGGCAATCAGGCTGCCGAACAGCAGACCGATCTGGGTGACGGCCGCCACCACCGAGTTGCGCAGCACGAACTTCCAGATCAGTGCCCGCGGCGGGAAGCCTTGGGCGCGCTCGTAGGTGACAAAGTCCTTTTGCAGGGTTTCGAGCACGCCAGCGCGCGTGAAGCGCGTGATGGTGGCAAGCCCGCCGAGCGACAGCGTAAAGGCGGGCAGGATCAGGTGTCGCAGCGCATCGGTGAAGACGTCGAGGCGCCCCGCCAACAGGCTATCGATCAGAAAAAAGCCCGTGAGGACCGGTGGCGCGGTGAGGCCGGGGCTCAAGCGACCGCGCAGCGGCAGCCAGCCCAAGTCCATGGCAAACAGCAGCTGCAGCTCGATGGCAAACCAGAAGGCGGCGATCGCCACCCCGCCAACCGATAGGATCCTAAGCAGCGTGTCGGGCCAGCGGTTGTGATAGATGGCGGCCAGCGTGCCGAGCGGAATGCCGGCAAGCGTGGCAAACACCAGGGCGGCGATGGTGAGTTCCAGCGTCGCCGGCAGGCGCTGCTTGATGTCGACCGCCACCGGCCGGCGCGAATAGGCACTCTCGCCGAAATCGAGGCGCGCCACCTGGGTCAGGTAGACGCCGAACTGCTTATAGAGCGGCTGATCGAGCCCATACTGGCGCCGGATCTCGGCGATCTGGGCCGGCGTGGCGTTCTCGCCGGCGAGCGCCGCGGCGGGGTCGGCCGGCACCACTCTTATTAGAAAGAAGGTAAGGACCAACAAGCCGGCAAGCGAGGGAATGACAAGCAGGAGGCGGCGCACAATAAAGGCCAACATGCCGGTCGCTGCTCCCTTCCGTCTGGGTCCGCGCCTGTTGGGGACTAGGCCCTAAAGGCCCTCTCCCCGCCACGGCGGGGAGAGGATGATCTTAAGCTACTCCAGCTGCACCCAGCGCATTTCGCCGCCGGAGCCCACGGGCGAAAAGCGGAAGCCCTTGACCCGGTCGGTCAGCCCACGGATTTCTACCGTGTTGTAGACCCAGATGTCCGGGCTATCGGCGACGATGAGGCGGGTCGCCTCTTCGTAGAGCGGTTGCCGCTCGGCCTGGGCGGTCAGGCCGCGGGCCTTGCGTAAGAGCTCATCGACCCTAGCGTTCTGATACCAAGCCGAGGCCTTCCAGGTGCCGTGGAACTGGCTGTCGTACATCTGGCCGATCCAATTCTCAGGATCGACAAAGTAGGTCGACACCCAATGGATCCACAGGTCGGGCGTGGATTCGGCCTTGCCGGTGTTGCTGGTGATGTTCGCCCAGGTGTCGGAGATGATTTTCAGGTTGATGCCGATCTGGGCGAGATCGCTCTGGAACAATTGCGCGGCCTGATTGGTCTGTTCCAGCTGGGATTGGATATGGATGGAAATGGCCCGATTGATGGGGGCCCCTTCCGCCTTGGCCTGGTCGCAGAAGGCCTTGGCCTTTTTCAGGTCGTAGTCATAGCCCTTCACGTCCTGGGGGTAGCCCCAGAGGTTGTTGGGCATGGGCGCGGGATTGCGCTCGGCGTAACCCTTCAGGATCTCCTTGATAAAGCCGTCGTAGTTGAAGGCGTGGGCGAAACACTTGCGCGCGTTGATGTTGTCGAAGGGTGGCTTCTTGTTGTTCATGCGCAGGGTGAATACGCGCATGGACGTGTTCTTTTCGATGTGCACGCCCTTTGATTTCTGAATGCGCTCGACCTGATCGGTGGGCAAATAGCTGTCGGTCATGTCGACCGAGCCCTGCAGCAGTGCCAGCACGCGGGTCGAGGTTTCCCGGGTCGGCAGGATCTGGATTTCTTTCGGCGCCTTGGGATTGTCCTGCCAGCCCTTGAAATGAGCCTCATTGCGCTTGAGGTCGGTACGCTCGAGGGGGCGGTAGGTCGAGGCGTCGAACTGATAGGCGCCGGAGCCCGCCGCGTTCGAGGCGAGCCAGGCCGCGCCCCAGTCGCCGTTGCTCTCGTGCGCCTGCACCACCCGCGGGTTGACGATCATGACGATGGGGATGGCCGACAGGAAGGGCGCGTAGGGCGTCTCGAGCTTGAACCGCACGGTCTCCTTGTCGGTCGCCGTGATGTTGTCGGGTTTCAGCACGGGCTTGAAGGCGCCCGAGGGCCCCTTGCCGATCGCCAGCACGCGCTTGAAACTATAGACGACGTCGTCGGCGGCCACGGCGCTGCCATCGTGGAACTTGGCATCGGTGCGCAGCTTGAACTCCCAGGTGAGGCCGTCGGCGGACACCGTATGGGACTGCGCCAGCCAGGGCTCGAGCTTGGGTGGGTTACCCTGATAGCGGTAGAGATTGTCGTAGGTGTTGAGGCTGTAGAACTGCATCGGCACGTCGAAGATCTGATGCGGATCGACGTTGGCGGGCAGGTTGTCGCCCGTCACCAGCACGCCCGGCGGCCCGGCCATGGCCGGCGGCGCCACCGCCACTAGTGCGACGAGCGCCGCCAGCCCGAACACTCTTCTCCACGTTGACATGGGGGATATCTCCTTTTGCCTCTTGCGCGTCTCACACGTGTTGGGGCCTTGGCTCGCGGCCACGGCCCCTAAGCGATCTCTTCAGGCTTAGGCGGCGGCCAGGCCTGTTTGCTGTGGGCGACCCCCATGCTCACCAGGGCTTCCGCCGTCTTGAGCGCCGCCAACACCGGATTGACGATGGGCACGCCGGCGCGTTCGCCAAGCTCAGTTGTGATATCGGGCAGGAAGGCCATGCTCATGCAGCCGAGCACGAGCACGTCGGCGCCATCCTGCTCGACCGCCACCTGAGCGGCTTGCGCCGCCTGGTCGAGCGCACCCGGCGCCTGTTTGGCGAGGTCCATGACGGAGAGGCCGATGCCGCGCACGCTGGCAAGGAGAGACCCCAATCCCAGTGCGCGCAGGCGCTGGGCCACGCGACCATAGCCGCGGCCCGAGGGCGTCAGCACGGACATGCGCGTCCCGAGCTGCGCCGCAAGATGGAGCGAGGCGGCGCCGGGACCGATCACGGGAATGGTGAGCAGCTCACGCAAAGCATCGAGGCCAGGATCGCTGTAGCAGCCAATGATCAGGGCCTCAAAGCCTCGGCTTTGCGCCAGTGGCGCCAGGCGGATCAGTTCGGGCACCACCAGGCCGGCGTCACGGGCACTTTCGATTGTCCCTGGCCCCGTGCCTGTGGGCTCCGCGATCACCTCCGTGCCGGCCGCCGCGTGCCCCTGCAGCACGCCTTGCCGGCGCGCCACCTCGGCGTGGCCAACGGTTTTGTGCATCGGGCTCGTCAGTTGATAGAGGATGCGCATGGGGCCGCCCCGTCGATTCAATTAAGCTCGCGCAACGTGCCCTCGATCAGGCGGCGACAGTCTACGAGAGCATCGGCGATGCGGTTGCGATCTCGCACCAACTGCGTTTCCAGCATCCAGCGCTCCTCGCCGTTCCCGAGTTTAGCGTAGCGGGGGACATCGTAGAGTGTCGGGATCATGCTGCCCTGCGGCGTGTAGCCATAGGGATCGTGGCCGTAGGTCCCCTTGGAGGTGCTGGCGAGCGGCACCAGCGTCCGCGACAGGCGCTTCATACAGGCATTGAGACGATCGGCGGCGGCCTCGTCCGTGCGCTCAGCGGCGGCATAACGCTGGCGCCAGGTTTGCGCCGCAGCCTCGAGCTCTTCGGCGGACGCCTTAAAGGCCCGAGCACCGTCGACGGCGCCGGCCAGGCCAATGCCGTCGGCACCGGCCTTGAGCTCGTCGAGGCGCTCGATGAAGGCGTCGGCAACGCTCACGTATTCGAAGGGCAGCACGACGGCCGTGCACAAGTCCCAGAGATAGGCGGCGTAGAGGCGCAGATGATCGGCCATAAACTCGAAATCGAGCTTGTCGATGGTGTTCTCGATGCTGTGGTGCCACCAGCCCAGGTTGGCGAGCGCGGTTTTCTTCAGCTCCTCCTCGGTGAAGGCGCCCTGCGCCGCCAGCATCGGCACGCCCAAACCAAAGAAAGAGGCATCGCCGTTTTTCACCGCCCGGCGCCAGGCGAAGGGGCGGTTGCCGAGCAAGCGCCGTTCCACACCCTGGTGGAAGCGCTTGAGCTCGACGTTGGAAGCCGAACTCCAGCGCGAGGTGCCGGCGCAGGCCGGCTGATCGATTTGCAGGTAGGCAACCGCATGCTCGCGCAGGCGGTCCCAATTCCGATCGACATACCAAGACGAGCCGATCATGGTGCCCGTCTCATGCCCGGTCCAGAAACCGGCGACCAGGCCGCGGCGCAGCTTGTCGCGATGCTGATGGAACACCCGCGCCAGCTCGAGAATACAGGCATTGCCGGCGGCGTTGTCGGTCGCCTGCGGCCCCGGCCAGGAGTCCTGGTGACCGCCGACCACCACGAAGTCGTCGCTACGGCCCTTGACCTCGCCGACGGTGATCTGCACGGGGCGCCAGCCGTTCTCGACGTTGGCGCGGATCCAAATGCGGACCGGTCCCTCCTTCAGCAGCTGGCGCAGCTTGAGGCCGGCGGTGCGGGCGATGCCGACGCAGGGCAGCCGCGCCATCTCCGAGCGCAGGGTCTCGGGCGTCGGATTGCCCCACGCGGGTTTGACCGAGCCGAAGGGCACCGCCGTGTTCTCCGGGTGCCCCCAATTCATCATCACGCACCCGGTGGCGCCCATCAGGGCGGAGATGCGCTGCTTTTCGTGGCGCGCCGGATGATAAGAGAGCTCGGAAAGCGTGATCTTGCCGGTGGCGTCGCGGCCCGCGTATTCGCCAAAGGCGCCCGAGGCCACGTCCATCAGCTCAGCGCAAAGGCCGTCGGGCAAGGTCGGCAGACTATGGCCCAAGGTATTGGCCTCGATCACGAGCTCGACCGGGGCCAGCACTCTCAATTCGCCCTTTTCGGGAAAACTGACGAGCCCAGGCATCTCGAAAACCGTCGCCGACACCCCTTCCCGCGTGAGCGCCGCGGCGCTGTATTCGGCCATCCGCTTGCCGTTGGCGGAGCCCGCCAGACGCGAGGGGATCTCGGTGGTGATGTGTTCGACGTGGGCCTTGACGTTGGCAGCCGACACGGCGCTGACGACTTTTTCTTCCGACATGCGTCCCTCGCCACCCCTTTCAAAGCCTCGCATTTTGCAATTCAAGTCCTCAAGGGTGGCATCTTGCGGCAAACTGCCGGGCGTGTCACGAGCGGGGTCCCGAGAGACTGAAGCGAGAGCAGGCAATGGCGCAGGATCAGGCAGCAGCTGCCAAAAGCGTTTGCGATCCGATCACGCTCGAGATCGTGCGCGGCGCGCTGATCGCCATCCAGAGCGAGATGGAGGCGGTGATCGAGCGCACCGCCATGTCGCCCTTCATCCGCGAAAAAAAGGACTTCTATGCCGCCCTCTACGATGCCGAGGGGCGGCTGATCGCCGGCTCGAACTTGCCCGTATTCGGCGACGTCGTGGGACCCATTGCCGAACACTATCCGCTCGCCAGTATGCGGCCCGGCGACATCTACTGGTTCAACGACTGCTATGCCTCAAAGGGGGCCGTGTCGCATTCGCCGGATCAGGTGTTCGTCGCCCCGGTGTTTGCCGATGGCGAGCTCGCCGCCTTCGCCCAGTCCTGGGCACACTTTAACGATATCGGCGGTATGCGCCCGGGGTCGCTGTCGCCCGACTGCACCGAAATCTTTCAGGAGGGGATCATCGTGCCGCCGGTGCGGGTGGCGCGCGAGGGCGTCGTGCACGAGGAGCTGTTGCGGGTGTTTTACCGCAACTCGCGCTTTCCCGAGATGGTCAAGGGCGACACGCGCGCCTCCATGGCGGCGATCCGGCTGGGCGAACGCCGGTTAGCCGAACTGTTCGGCCGCTTTGGTCGCACCAAGACGACGAGCGCCTTCGCGCAGCTGCTGGACGAGACCGAGACCCTGCTGCGGCAAAAATTAAGGGCCCTGCTGCCGGAGGGCCGGCACACCTTTACCGATACCATCGACAGCGATGGTCAGGGGCACGGCCCCATCAAGCTGCGCTATGCGCTCGAGGTTACCTCCGACCGCATCCGCCTCGACACCAGCCAAAGCGACGATCAGGTGCCCGGGCCGGTCAATTTTCTGATGAGCCTGCCGGTGCCAGCGATGATCTTCGGCTCCTATTTGCTGGGCGGCTCGCAGACCCTGCTCAACGCCGGCGTCGAGCGGGCGCTGGACGAGGTCGTGGTGCGGCCGGGCTCGATCTTGCAACCGACCTTCCCGGCGCCCTTGGGTATGCGCGGCGTCACCATGATGCGCAACATGGCGGCCTGCCTCGGCCTTCTCAACGTCGCCACTGCCGGCCAAGCGGTGGCCTCGCACAGCGCCTACGTCATCTGGTACCTGCGCGGGCGCGATGCGCAAGGCGAGCTGTTTTTGTTGTCGGACGGGCTCGGCGTCGGCTACGGCGCACGTCCCCATGCCGACGGCAATGATGCCGTCTATCTGGTGGCGCAGGAGAATTTCCCCTCGGAATTTTTGGATTCGGTCTTCCCCGTGCGCGTCAATCGCTACGCCATTAATCCCGACACCGGCGGGCCCGGGCGCTGGCGCGGCGGCTGTGGGCTCATCCGCGAAATCGAGGTTCTGGCGCCGGAGGCCATGGTGTCCATGCGCATCGACAGCGTCACCCACCCACCCTGGGGCGTCGCGGGCGGGCAGGCGGCGGGGACCGGGCGCTGCATCGTCAATCCCGGACGCTCCGATGAGCGCATCCTCAAGCCCCTAAGCGACGGCAATATGGTCAAGCGCGGAGACATTGTGCGCGTCGAAACCGGGGGTGGCGGCGGCTGGGGTCATCCTTTCGACCGCGAGGCCGACCGCGTCGCCGCCGACGTGCGCGATGGCTTTGTTTCCCGCACCAACGCGCTGGAGCACTATGGCGTCGTCCTCGACGCCGCCGGCAGCAGCGTCGATGCTGCCGCCACCGCCAAACGTCGGGCGCGGCGCCCGGCGGCAAAGCTCTTCCACCGTCACGGCTACCACGACGTGCTGGCCTGATGTCCAATCCCAGCGAACCACCCTCTGGCTGCCTGATCGGCGTCGATACGGGCGGCACCTTCACCGACGTCACCCTGCTCGACCCGGCGACCGGACGGCTGTGGACGGCCAAGACCTCTTCCACCCCCGATGATCCATCACGCGGCTTCGGCGCCGGCATTGCCGAGGTGCTCAAAGCGTCTGAGCTCGGAGCCGCCAACGTCGGCCGCGTCCTGCACGGCACGACGGTGGCGACCAACCTGATCCTCGAGGGTAAGGGGGCCAAGACCGCGCTGATCACGAGCCGAGGCTTCAAGTACGTGCTTGAGATCGGCCGCCAGGAGGTGCCGCGCCGCGCCAGCCTGTTCGCCTGGGTGAAGCCGAAGCGTCCCGTGCCGCCGGAGTTGATCTTCGAAGTCGGCGGCCGGCTCGGCCCCGACGGCAGCGAGCTCGAACCCCTCGACGAGGCCGCCGTGCACGCCGCAGCCCGCGCCCTGAAGGAGCGCGGGATCGCCGCCATCGCCGTGGTGCTCTTGCACAGCTACGCCAATGGGAGCCACGAGCGCCGCGTCGGCGAGATCCTGCGCTCAGGCCTCGCCGGAACCCTCGTGTCGCTGTCGAGCGAGGTGCTGCCCACCTTCCGTGAATACGAGCGCAGCATGACCACCATCCTCAACGCCACCGTCATGCCGGTGGTGTCGAGCTACGTGGCCGAACTCGATCGGCGCGTCAGCGACGAGGGGATCGCCGCACCGCTTCTCTTGATGAAATCGAGCGGCGGCGTCACCAGCACGCGCACCGTGCGCCGCGCCCCCGTCGAGACCGCCCTATCGGGCCCCGCCGCGGGCGCCGTGGGCGCGGCTCACGTCGGCACCAGCGCCGGCCATCCCAACCTCATCGGCATCGATATCGGCGGCACCTCGGCGGACATTTCCCTGATCCACGGCGGCGAGCCGGGCCTCACCACCAACGGCCGCATCGGCGGCTGGCCGGTTGGCCTTCCCATGGTCGACCTGGTGACGATCGGCGCCGGCGGCGGCTCCATCGCCCGCCTGACCGAGGGCGGCACCATGACCGTGGGGCCCGAAAGCGCCGGGGCGCAGCCGGGCCCGGTCTGCTATGGCCGGGGCGGTAGCGAACCGACCGTGACCGACGCGCATTTGGCGCTGGGTCATCTGCCGCCCTACCTCTTGGGTGGCGGCTTCGCGCTCGATGTCGAGTCCGCCCGCGCGGCGATTGCCAAAAAGATCGCCGAGCCGCTGGGGCTTAGCATCGAAGCGGCAGCGCGCGGGATCCTTGCCATCGTCGACAACACTATGGTGGGGGCCATTCGCGTGGTGTCGGTGGAGCGTGGCCACGACCCGCGCGACTTTTCGCTCTTGCCCTTCGGTGGGGCCGGGCCGCTGCACGGCGGCGCACTCGCCCGCTTGCTCGGCATTCCCACCATCGTGGTGCCGCCGGCGCCGGGCGTGCTCTCGGCGCTGGGGCTATTGGTGTCGCGCCTCAAGGCGGAGTTCACCCGTACATGCCTGCAAAAGGCCGGCGCCTTCGACGCCGCCGAGGTCACCCGCGTGTTCGCAGACCTCGACGGGCAAGCGCGTGCCTGGCTCGATCAGGAGGAGGTCCCGGCCGCTGCGCGGCGCATCCTTTGGTACGCCAGCCTGCGCTACCAACACCAAGGCTTCGAACTCACGGTCCCCTGGGGCGGCCACGAGGTGACCGAGGCCACCGCCAGCGCGACCGTTACCGCCTTCCACCGGTTGCATGAGCGCCTCTACACCTTTGCCCAGGAGGACACGCCGGTTGAGTTTGTTACCCTGAGGGTCGATGCCCAGGGTGTCTTTCCGACGCCACGGCTCAACGAGCTGCCGCCCGCCACGGCCCTGGATGACGCCCGCCGGGGCACGCGCACGGTGTTCCTCGAAAGCGGGGCGGCCCAAGCCACGATCTATGCCCGTGAGCGTCTCGGTGCCGGCGCGCGCGTTAAGGGCCTCGCCATCATCACCCAACTCGACGCCACCACGCTCATTCTTGCGGGGCAAGTGGGCGTCGTCGATCGTTTCGGTAATCTGATCATCACCGAAGGTGCCTAACGCCGCCTAGCAGGATCGCGCGGATCGGGCATTGACGGCTGCTCCGGCCTCGGCCGAGGATAGGTCAGAGAAACAAAGACGATTTGGGAGGTAACTCATGCTCAAGATGGCGGCGATGCTCGTAATCGCAGCAGGCCTCATCTCGCCGGCGCTGGCGCAGGCGCCAAAGATCGCCAGCGAAGATCTGGCCGTGCCGTTCGGCGACGGGCAGATCTTCGTGCGCAACAAGCGTCCCGACGGCGTCGCGACCTTCACAGTCGATCGCATTGTCCTGTTCGTGCACGGGGCGACCTACCCGGGCACGGCCTTCGATTTGGCCCTCGGCGGCAAATCCTGGATGGACTACGTGGCCGAGCGCGGCTTTGACGCCTATGCGCTCGACCTGCCAAGCTATGGTCGCTCGACGCGGGCGCCGGCCATGGAGGTCGCAGCCGAAGACAACGCGCCCCTGACCCGCGGCACCGACGCCGTCAAGGCGGTGGGCGCCGTGGTCGATCACATCTTAAAACGGCGCGGTACTGAGAAAGTGACCTTGGTCGGCTGGTCCTGGGGCACCACCATCGTCGCCAGCTATGCCACCGAGCGCGCCAACACCGTCGAGCGCGTCGTCCTTTATGCACCCGTGTGGCTGCGCACGACACCCTCTCTGGTACAGGTGCAGGGTAAGCTCGGCGCCTATCGCACGGTCAGTCGAGATCAGGCGCTGGCGCGCTGGCTCACGGGTGTGCCCGAAGACAAGAAGGCCAGCTTGATCCCGGCCGGTTGGTTCGAGGCCTGGGCGGACGCGACCTTTGCCACCGATCCCAAGGGCGCCGGCAAGACGCTGCGGGCCCCCAACGGCGTGATCCAAGACGGCCAAGACTTCTGGGCCGCGACGCCGCCCATACCCTATTGGGATCCGGAAAAGCTGGTGGCCCCCACGCTGTTGGTGCTCGGCGAATGGGACAAGGATACGCCGCCCTATATGGCGCAAACGCTGTTCCCGTTGCTCACCAAGGCGGCCTGGAAGCGGCTCGCCATCCTGAGCGAGGGGACCCACACCATCCTGATGGAAAAGAACCGGGTCTTGTTGTTCCGCACCGTGCAGCAGTTCCTCGAGGAGGCACCGCCGACGGAGGCTGCCAGCCAGTAACTAGGCGGGGATCGCGTCCCCACCCAACTCGGCCAGGAGACCCCTGAGGCGCGTCGTTTGCGCCGGCATATCCCGCTGCGCCGTCAAGCCGATCAGATGCTTGCAGGCTTTGCGCGCGTCCTCGCGCTGGCCGCTCTTGGTCAAGGTCGCGACCAGGAGCAGGCCGCAGTTGGCAACCGACGGGATCGCGTCGATGGTCTCCCCGAGCTCGATGGCCTCGCGCAACAGGTACAAGGGTCGCTCGAGGTCGCCGGCATTGCCAGCCATGAAGGCCTGGGCCAGCACACGCGTCGCCCCAACCTCGACGCCGCGATGGCCATAGGCGTTGGCGGCCGAACGCGCTTCGCTGGCGAGGCGAATGGCCTCGCGGTGATTGCCTTCGGCAATGCGCACGGCGGCAAGCGCCGCCGTGGTCGCCGTGCGCGCGACGTTGTGGCCAAGCCGTTCCGCCACCTCCAAGCCGAGCAGCGCCACCTCGCTTGCGCGCGCAAAATTGCGCGCCGTCACCAAGGCCGTGCTGAGCGCGGCGGCGATGACGGGCAGGAAGAGGTTGATGCCGTGCCGGCGGCAAAGCTCGTAGGCGTGCTCCAGCGCATTGATGGTGGGATCGAGCTTGGCCTGGCCACCCCACACCATGCCCCGGCAGTAGGCGAGCGCCACTTGGTCGTAGGCGCGCCCCGTCTGGTTCGCGAGGTGTTCCAGCCGGGAAAGTTCGCGGTCGGCGGCCTGGAAGTGTCCCATCGACGCCAATGAATTGGCCTGCATCATGTGGGTGAGGACGAGCGTGGTCCCCGTCGTCCCAAACTGCTCGGTCTCTCGCCCTTGTGCCAGCCATTGGGAGGCGGGCGCCAAGGTCTCGATGGCATCCCGGTAGCCGCCATTGACATAGTGCGCCTGTCCCAGGGCAAAGCGGGCCAGCGCCTCGCTCGAGGGGATGCGCAAGGCCTGGGCGAGCCCGACCGCCGCCTCGCCGGCGCGCACGGCATCGACGGCCGAACTCGAGAAGTTGAGCGCCCAGGTGCGGTGAATGAGCGCCAGCAGGCGCCGTGACATATCCCCGATTTGCTCGGCGAGCTCGATCGACTTGGTCAAATGGTGCAGCCAGCTCTGAAAATCGGAGGTGCCGCCGGCGGCGACGCGCAACAGCAAGCGCACGTCGATCGAGGCCTGAATGTTTTCGACCGTTTGCGGCAGCTGATCCAGGTGTTTGACCGCCTGCTCGCAAAACTCGGAAGCGGCGCTGTAGGAGGAGGCATGGACCGCGTGTTCGGCGGCAATGCGACAGTAGCGTGCCGCATCGGCGTGCAGGCTTGCCAGCGCCGCATGATAAGCGAGGAAGGTAATCCAATCGGAGATGCGATTGTCGAACAGGACTTCGGCCGCACGCAAGGTCTTGGCGTGCAGCACGCGCCGGTCGCTGCTCAAGGTCATGGTGTAGGCGACCTGGCGGAAGAAGTCGTGCCGAAACTCGAAGATCGTCTCGGATTTGAGTTCGGAAATGGCAACGATGTGTTGTCGCTCCAAGTTTTCAAACTTGGGCTGCACGTCGGCGACCGAGCTGTCGCAAATCCGCGCAATCAGGGCGAGCGGCCCGGTGCGCCCGACGATGGAGGCCGCCGACAGCACAGAGCGAAGGTCGGAGGGCAAGCTCGAGATGCGCGAGGAGACCAGCGCCTCGACAGTTTCGGGAATATTGAGGGCGCCGGCGGCGGCCACGACAGCATACAGGCCGGCGTCGCCCACCAGAATGCCGTTGCGCGTGAGGTAGCGGACGGCCTCCTCCAAAAAGAAGGGCAATCCTCCCGCCAATTCCGTCAACTTGGCTTTGACTGGGATCAGCGATGCATCGGACCCCAGCAAGACCGTCAAAAAGTCCTGGGTCTCAAGCGCACTAAGTTCGCGTAGGCGAATGGCGTTGGCATTCGGGAATTGGTCGAGCACCGGGGCGTCAGCGCCGGCGCGCTCGAGCAGGATCAGCCCCGCCGACATGTTGGGGACGTAACGGGCGACCTCAGCGAGGAGCTGCAGGGTTTCCGGGTCGCACCACTGCGCGTCATCGACAATCATAAAGAGCGGACGGTGACGCGCCTGCAGCCGGGAAATTTCCAGAAAACAGGCGGCCAGGCGACGTTTGCGCTCGATCAGGTCGAGGTTTGGCCAGTCCGTGTCGGCGACGCTGACGTTGAGTAGCGCCTTGAGGGCGGGGGCGTGGTCGAGGATGGTATCCGCAAATTGTTGCAGAATCGCCGAGAGCCGGCGTTCGACATCCTGGGCGGTGTTGTGGTCCGTCAGGCCGAGCCAGGTGCGCGCAATCGATCGAGCGATGGCGTAGGGTGAATGTCGCGCCGGCAGCTCGCTTTCGGCGAACCAGATCGTGCTGTCATCGACCCCACCTGAGGTCAGCGCCTCGTGAATAAAGCGCGACTTTCCGGCACCGGGGGCGCCGGTAATGCTGAGAACGCCGCCGGCGCCCTGTTTGGCCTGCTCCATAAAGGACTTGAGGAGGGCGCGCTCGGGCCCGCGACCGCAATAGGGCGTCAGTCCCAGCAGAGCCCGCGCACCCCAGCGCGAGCGGTGCTCGACATCGAGCAGTTCCCAGGTTTCGACGGGATGGTCGAAGCCCTTGAATGTGAACCTGCCGCGGGGTTGCACCTCGGCCGCGGTGGCGACGGCACGATAGACATCTTCGGAGATCAGGATGGTATTGGGTTCGGCCGCCGCCTCGAGCCGGCTGGCCAAATGAACCGTGGCGCCCATCATGGAATTGCCGGCTTCGCCAGGCGTAACGATGACCTCGCCCGTGTGAATGCCGATGCGCACCGGCAGGCCCGGCGAGGCGCCACCCTTGGCGGCCTGCCGAATGACAAGTGCGGCCCGGCAGGCGGCGAGGGGATGGTATTCCAGACTATCCAAGGCGCCAAAACCCGAAAGGATGCCGTCACCTCTGACCTCGATGACCGTGCCACCCTGCTCGCGGACGGCCGCCGCCATGGCGTTGATCATCGGCCTGATGCGCAGCATGGCCGCCTCAGCGTCGATGGCACTGATGGCTTTGGTCGACCCCTTGATATCGGCGAACAGGACGGTGGCGACCTTGCGGGAGGCTTGGCTCGCAGCCGGCGCCGAGCCTTGGACCTCCAAGGCGTTGCCGCATTCGCTACAAAATTTGGCGCCCCTCGGACTGGACAATCCGCAGCGTGGGCAGTGCGTCCCCTGTCGTGCCGACATTTTTGCCGATACCGCGTTACACGGGTTTGGATCTTGGCTGCAGCCGATTGGCTAGTCTAATGGGTAATCCGTGCGTCAACTCCAAAGGCTATCTGATGACGAGGTAAAATCGGCGTCACTATTATAGACCCCAGACAGGGACCAGGTGTGCTGCAGATCACGAGCCGCACAAAGTTTTGAGGGCAGATGCAGCCGTTGCGCTCACACTAACCGACGGTCTGGGAGCTTACTTTCGACCGTGGTCCGTTTCCCGACCACCCACGGGGTGAATGGGTCGTCATAAGGGAGGATCGGGCTCGCCTCGCCCCTAAAGGGGTGAGCCCTGAATCAGGGCAATTGCGGAGGGTTTGATGGCAAAGAGCTATGCGTCGGTTTTCCGCGCTGGTCTGTTCAATGACCAGGTTGTGATCGTGACCGGCGGCGGCAGCGGCATTGGCCGCTGCACAGCCCATGAACTGGCCTCCCTCGGCGCCAAAGTGGCCCTCATCGGTCGCAACCTCGAGAAGCTCGATGCCGTACGCGAGGAGATCGCCGCCGCCGGGGGTCAGGCGGACCGCTGGGTTTGCGATATCCGCGAGGAAAACAAAGTTAAGGAGACGATCGCGGCCGTGCTGGCGCGATTTTCCCGCCTCGATGGCCTCGTCAACAATGCGGGGGGCCAATTCGCAGCCCCTCTCGCCCACATGACGCAAAAGGGTTGGGAGGCCGTCGTCCGGACTAATCTGACTGGTGGCTTCTTGATGGCACGGGAGGCCTATACGCACTGGATGGCCGACCATGGTGGTGCCATCGTCAATATTGTCGCCGACGTCTGGCTGGGGGTGCCCCTGATGGGGCACTCGGGGGCGGCCAGGGCGGGCATGGTCAACTTCACCAAGACGGCGGCGTTCGAGTGGTCGGGCTCCAACGTGCGGGTCAATGCCGTGGCACCCGGATGGATCGCCTCCTCCGGCCTCGACCGCTATCCATCGGACATGCGGGAGAAGATTCGCAACCTAAAAAGCCACGTTCCTGCCGGACGCCTCGGTACCGAGAGCGAAGTCGCCGCGGCCATTGTCTTTCTCTTGAGCGAGGCGGCGGCCTTCATATCTGGGGCAACCCTGCGGGTCGATGGCGCCGCCCCCAGCGCGCCCCGCAACGTACCCCTGCCGCCGCGGAAGGTGCCAATGCCCGCCTACAACGGCTTCCATTTGGCTTCAACGCCCATGGTCCTGCGCGATTAGGTGGACGGACGAGAGAGGCTAACGCCGCATCCTTTTTTTAAGGCCCCCGCTCTCAAGCACTGGGGTCCAGAGGTACGGCCTCGCGTTGGCTGATCCCAATGACGTTTAGTCAGCTGCAGGCAACTCTTGCATACCGCCAATTGGTTCTAAGAGAGGACAGTGCTGCATTTGGTGGAAGTCTTTGATTTTCCAAGTAACGACTTGAGGCACCCAGCGCAGCTCAGCGTACGCCCGATGCCACGCGCCCAGCGTCGGAATTGGCGCCTCGAACTACCAACCAGAAAGTGTTTCACCTCTACTGAATAGTGCAGGTCTCTTTTCCCGTGATACTGTATGACTGTTCCGGGGTAGGGCAGCTCTTGTCCAAGCCAAATCATAGTTGAATCTGAACATGAAAACGTCATGGTTATCCATTCTGCGCCATAAGGTAGTGCACGCGGCCTCGTCTACTTGCACACCTAGTATTGTCGCATGTCATCGGAGATTCCCAATGGTTCGACTCGCACAGCAAACGCAGGTGAGCCGCCGACACTTCATGAATGGGGCTACCGCACTC
>DATMZT010000184.1:0-23072 GCA_035573335.1 Hyphomicrobiaceae bacterium
GCTGATGTTCGTGCCCACCGATGCCGCGGCGGACGGCATGCGGGAGCTTGCGGCCTGGCTGCGCGGCAAGGGGTCCGTCCCGTTTGCCGCCGAGCCCGGGCCAAGCGCACCCGGTCGGCTGCCGGCACTGATGAGGGACCAGCCAGAGGCCGATGCCGTCTGCCTGATCCAAAGTTTTTACACCATGATCGTGGACCTGGCCGAACGGCTGGGCACCGACATCGACCGCCCGCGCAACCTCAATAAGGTGACGCGGACGCTGTAGATAAGCTGGCGCGGCGCCTCAGGATCGACGCGGGGGCAGGTGCGGCGTCAGCATGAACACGGCCTTCTCGCCCAGAAAATTATGCACCGTTAGCGGCAGCCAGGTGCCGAGCTTCTGGCCCTTCAGATTGAAGGCGACGGCGCGTTCGACGCCCGCGCCCGTCAGGCGGCACAGATCCGCAAAGTCCTTGATCGTGCACAGGTGCGCATTCGGACTGACGTACCAGGATTCGTGGAGGTTCTCCGTCACCGGCATGCGGCCGGTGAACAGCAGCTGGCCGCGCACCTGCCAGTGGCCGAAGTTTGGAAACGAGACGATAGCGCGGCGGCCGATGCGCAAGAGGTTCTCGAGCACGGTCTTGGGGTGCCGCGTGGCCTGGATCGTCAGGCTGAGGATGGCATAGTCGAAGGCGGCGTCGGG
Source organism: Hyphomicrobiaceae bacterium (assembly GCA_035573335.1). Taxonomy (GTDB): domain Bacteria; phylum Pseudomonadota; class Alphaproteobacteria; order Rhizobiales; family Hyphomicrobiaceae; genus AWTP1-13. The sequence continues at coordinate 686 of DATMZT010000184.1, forward strand.
GTAATCGGCAAGGTCGCGATCGGCATCGCCTTGGATGACCGATAGGCCGCGCGCCACGCAGGCGTTGACGCGTTCGCGACTGACCTCGATGCCGCGGCCGTCGACGTTTTTGGTATCGGCGAGAAGCTGCAACAGCGCGCCGTCGCCGCAGCCGACATCGAGCACGCGCGAGCCAGCCTTTACCATCTCCGCGATCAAGAGATGGTCGACGCGGTGCGCCGCCGGCTTGCTCGGGGCGAGCATTATGACCTCCCGGGCGCGAACTTCAGACCGCGTTTGGCGGCCGCCGCGTTGAGAAAGCCGCGAATGGTGGCGAACAGTTCGGGCTCTTCCAATAGGAAGGCGTCGTGACCCTTGTCGGACTCGATCTCGACGAAGCTGACGTTGGCGGCCACCGCATTCAAGGCCTGCACGATCTCCCGACTCTCGCGCGTGGGGTAGAGCCAGTCGCTCGTGAAGGAGACCACGCAGAAGCGGGTTTTGCAGCCCCGAAATGCATTGGCCAAAACATCGCCGTGCTCGGCCGCAAGGTCGAAATAGTCCATGGCACGGGTGATGTAGAGATAGCTGTTGGCATCGAAACGGTCGACAAAGGTGGAGCCTTGATGCCGCAGATAGCTCTCCACCTGAAAATCGGCGTTGAAGCTGAACGTCTTGGCGGCGAGATCCTGCAAGCTGCGTCCGAACTTGCGGTGCAACGCCTCTTCCGAAAGATAGGTGATATGCGCCGCCATGCGCGCCACGGCGAGACCATTACGCGGCACCTTGCCGAACTCGAGATAGCGCCCCTGACACCAGTCGGGGTCGGCCATCACCGCCTGCCGACCGACCTCGTGAAAGGCAATGTTTTGCGAGGAGTGCCAGGCCGCCGTGGCGATCGGCATGGCCGTGAAAACGCGCTCGGGGTGACGCGCGACCCACTCGAGCACCTGCATGCCGCCCATCGAGCCGCCGGCCACGCTGAAAAGCTGCTCGATGCCGAGCCGGTCGATCAAACGCACCTGGGCGTCGACCATGTCGCCGATAGTGATGACGGGAAACTCTAACCCCCAGGGGCGCCCGGTCGTCGGATTGAGGCTCGCGGGGCCGGTCGAACCCAAGCAGCCGCCGAGAATGTTCGGGCAGATCACAAAAAAGCGGTTGGTGTCAATCGGCTTGCCAGGCCCTACCATCGCTTCCCACCAGCCGGGCTTGCGGGTGACGGGATGTTCGCTGGCGACGTACTGATCCAGGGTCAGAGCGTGGCAGATGAGGACAGCGTTCGACTTGTCGGCGTTGAGCGTGCCGTAGGTCTTATAGGCGATGCGCACCGGTGCCAGCAGCTTGTCGCAGTCGAGCCGCAGGGGTTCGCTCTCGGGAATGTCGATGTAATCGCTGCTGGGGGTCGTCGTCTCCAGCATGCGCGCGTCCCTCGGCGCCAAAAAATCGCGTGGATCTGCCCTGTTCATAGGGGGTGTTAGCTAGGCCCTCGCGCGCGAATGTCAATGAATTCTTTGCACGCGTCTTTTGCAAAGCCCCGCCACCCACGATGTAATGGCCTAAAGGAGGTGCTCCATGATCGATCAATCCACCCCCAAGGGCCGCGTTCTGGCCGCCGCGCTCGAATGCGCCGCTAGGAGGAGCTGGGAGGAGGTGAGCCTTGCCGACATCGCCGGGCAAGCCAAGCTGCCGTTGGGCGAGATGCGCGATCTGTTCTCGAGCAAGAGCGCGATCATCGCCGAGCTTTTGCGCGCGGTCGATCGCGAGGTCTTGAACCGGATCGACAAAGTGCAAGATCAGGAGAAGCGCGATCTTTTGTTCGATGTGCTCATGACCCGCCTCGACGTGCTGGCGCCGCACAAGCCGGCCCTCAAATCCATGGCCCAAGCGGGAGGCGCCGACTTGGCGCTGGCGGGGCCGCTGTTGGCCTCGCAGCACTGGATGCTGCAGGCGGCCGGCATCGATACCAGCGGACCGGGCGGGGCGCTGCGCGTCGCCGGCCTGGCCGGCATCTACGCCTCGGTCTTTCGCACCTGGCTGGAGGACGACGACCCGGGGCAGGCCCGCACCATGGCCGCGCTCGATCGCCGCCTGCGTCGCGGCGAGCGGACGCTGCAACAGGTGGACGGCGTTGCTTCGGCGGTTCGGCGGTTTGCTACGGCGGCGCCGGACTTTCTCAAGCGCCTTGGCGAGGCCGCGCGCAAGGGGCCTCCTAAAAGCGCGCCGGCTTCGGGCGCCGAGGACCCGAAGACTTGAAACACTTGTCTGCGCAGGAGCGAGCGATGCTTAAGGCCAGTCCTCAATCTCCCCCGATTGCCTTCGAAGAGTTCCTCAAGGTCGACGTCCGCGTCGGCACCATCATCGCCGCCGAGCCCCTGGCCGGAGCTCGCAAGCCGGCGTTGCGCCTCAATATCGATTTCGGCGCCGAGATCGGCATCAAGACAAGTTCAGCGCAGATCACTGCGCACTATGTGCCGCAGGCGCTGGTCGGCCGCCAGGTCGCCGCCGTCGTCAATTTTCCGCCGCGCCAGATCGCCAAGACGATTTCAGAGGTTCTGACACTTGGCTTTCCCGACACGGCTGGCGAGGTGGTGCTGGTGGTGCCGGAGCGGGCGGTGCCCAACGGCGGGCGCCTGTTCTAAAGGCCGCGGGGCGTGGCGCCCCGCCAAGCTTGCCAACGGGGAGGTGACCCGGGGAGGGGACAGCCGGAGGGCCAGGCGGAAGATCGCGACCAGCGAGACGGCGACCAGATCGACGGCGACAAGGCGATCGCGCAAGGCCTAAGGTGTGGGGGAAGGGCGTAAAGCGGCGCTGCGAGGGACAAGGCTGAGCCAAGCGGGGATCGAGCGATGTTGACGATTTATGGCGTTTATCGCTCGCGCGCGTCGCGCACCTTCTGGTTGGCCGGCGAGCTTGGGCTTGCCTTTAACCACGTGCCGGTGCTGCAGGCCTATCGCCTTGCCGATCCCAACGCCGGCGGGGCGCCGCTCAACACGCGCTCACCGGAGTTCCTGCGGGTCAATCCGAATGGGCACATTCCCAGCATCGACGATGATGGCTTTGTGCTCAACGAATCGCTCGCCATCAACCTTTACTTGGCCAAGAAGCACGGCGGTGCGCTGGCGCCCGCCAACCTCGCCGAAGACGGTGCCATGGTGATGTGGGCCCTGTGGGCGGCAACCGAGGTCGAGCCACACGCCCTCAACATCCTCTATCACCGCCTGAGCTACGCCGAGGCGAAGCGGGACGCCGACATCGCCGCCGCCGCGGCCGCGGCGCTCAAAGTTCCCTTTGCCGTCCTCGATCGGGCGCTGGCGGCAACGGGCTTTGCCGTCGGCAATCGCTTCACCGTCGCCGACATCAATCTGGCGGAGGTCTTTCGTTACGCCATGCCGGCGCCGGAACTGTTTCAAGCCGTCCCTCGGGTCGCGGCTTGGCTCGCCGCCTGCCAGGCGCGCCCCGCCTTCAAGGCCATGATGGCGCGACGAGAGGCGGAGCCCGCCTGAGGCGGTCCTAGAGCGGCACGCGCATGGTGGCCCGCAGCCCACCCATGGAGCTGACGCTGAGGGCAATGTCGCCACCATGGCTGCGCGCGATATCGCGGGCGATTGCCAGGCCCAGGCCGGAATTGCCCGCATCCTGGTTGCGCGCGTGATCGAGCCGGTAGAAGGGTCGAAAGACGTTGTCGCGTTCGCCTGATGGAATGCCGGGGCCGTCGTCATCGACCTCGATGCGCAGCCAGCATTCCTCCGCGGCCGCCCGGATGACGACGTTGTCGCCAAAGCGTGCGGCATTGGTGACAAGGTTGGTGACCGCCCGCTTGAAGGCCTGGCGCTTCAGCGGCAGCACCAGCGGGCGCCGCGGATGGCGCATTCTGACCTCGATCGGGGCCCCGATGTGCTCGGTCTCTTCCTGCACTTCGCCGAGAAGCTCGCCGACATCGGTCGGTGCCGCCTCCTCGCCGCCGTCGCCCTTGGCGAAGGCCAGATAATCCTCAAGCATGTGCTGCATCTCATTGACGTCATTGCGCAAGGCGGCGATTTCCGGACCGTCGCCCAGCAGCGCCAGCTCCAGCTTGAAGCGGGTGAGCACGGTGCGCAAATCATGGCTGACGCCCGCCAGCATGGAGGTGCGTTGCTCGACGTGGTGGCGGATGCGATCGCGCATTTCCAGGAAGGCGGACGCCGCCTGACGCACCTCGCGCGCGCCGCGCGGACGAAAGTCCTGCGGCACCGGGCGCCCCTTGCCGAAGGCGTCGGCGGCCTCGGCCAGGCGCAGGATCGGGCGGATCTGATTGCGCAGGAACGCAATCGCCACGGTTAGCAGCACGACGCTAGTGCCGACCATCCAGATCAGGAAGATGTGGGAGTTGGAGGCGTAGGTTTGTCCGCGCTGGGCGGTGAAGCGCAAGATCGCCCGGTCGAGCTTGACGCGGACCTCCACCAGCCGGGACTGCCCGACGGTGTCGATCCAGAACGGGCGGTTCACGAAGGTGCGCAGTTCGTCCGACAGCGCCCGGTCGAGCAGGTCGAAAAACGGCTTGGGCTGCGCCGTCGGCAGGTTGCCCGGGGGCAGGATCTCGAGCGTAAAGCCAAACTTGCTCTGGGCCAATTCCGATAGCCGCGTGCCGTCTTCCGAGTTCTCGTAGATCGAGACGATTGCGGCCATGTCGCGCGCCGTGGCCTCCGATAGCCGGCGCGTCACCTGGTTCCAGTGCCGCTCCATGAAGGCAAAGGCAACCACGCTTTCCAACAGCACGATAGGGGCGATGATGATGATCAGGGCACGGGCATAAAGCCCCTTCGGCGCCAACTCGGCGAGCAGTCCGCTAACGCTCGCCCAGGCCCCTTTGGGCCATTCCGCGGCGGCCAGCCGATTGCGCCAGGTTTCGGTCGTACGGATGAGCTTATGCGCTATTGCCATTGGGCGCCTGCCCCTCAATCCGTGTGCAATATATAGCCTTTACCCCTCACCGTCTGGAGAAAGACCGGGTTTGCCGGATCGGTCTCGATCTTGCGGCGCAAGCGATTGATCTGCACGTCGATTGCCCGTTCGCTGCCGGTCGAATCGTCGCTCGCCAGCTCGTGCCGCGCGATCGGCGACCCCGGGCGCTGGGCGAACAGGCGCAATAGATCGCGCTCACGCTCGGTGAGCTTGATCGTCTCGTCGTTCCGTCGCAGTTCCCCGCGGCCGACGTGAAAGATGAAGTCGCCCATCTTGATCTCGTCGCGCGGCCCCGACGGGCCGCGCCCGCGCTTGAGGATGTTCTGCAGTCGTAGCAACAGTTCCCGCGGCTCGAACGGCTTGGCAACGTAGTCATCGACCCCGATCTCGAGTCCCTCGATGCGTTGCTCGGGTTCGGCGCGTGCCGTCAGCATGCAGATCGGGATGTTGGATATGGCCTTGAGGCCGCGGGCGAGCTCCAGGCCGCTCTCGCCGGGCATCATGACGTCGAGAATGACGACGTCGAAGGTAAGCCCGCGCATGGCGGCGCGCGCGCTGATGGCATCGGTGGCCGTGGTGACGCGGAAGCCGTTCTCGAACAGGTAGCGCGCCAACAGGTCCCTAATGCGCTGATCGTCGTCGACAATCAGGATGTGTGCCGCATTGTCGGCCAACGGTTCCATGGCCCGCGTCCCCCCGTTGCCGTGCCGCGGGCTAGCCCGCCGCTGGAAGCGCGGCCTCGATCGGCCGCGGCAAGAGTGCCTCAACGAAAGCCCGTTCTTCCGGGACGATCATGGCAAAAAGGAAGCGTTGCATCGCCACTTCGCTGCCGGGTCCCGCCGCCGCAAGCGCGTTGCCAATGCGCTTTGCCTGCAGGGCATCGAGGCGGCCGGCCAACCCTGCGCCTTTTTCGGTCGTGTGCAGCAGCCGCTGGCGGCGATCCTCGTTGCCGGCAATCTGGCAGATCCAGCCTTGGTCGACCAGGAGCTTCAGGACGCGCGCCAGGCTCTGTTTGGTGATCTTCAGGATGTCTAGGAGGTCCTGGACCTTAAGACCCGGGTTGCGGTTGACGAAGTGCAGTACTCGGTGATGCGCCCGCCCCAGACCAAACTCGGCCAGCACCGCATCGGCCTCGCCCGTGAAGTCGCGATAGGCGAAGAACAACAGCTCCACACAGGTGATAAGCTCAGCCTCAGCAGCTGCGGCGCCAGCCGCCGTGGCGGCGCCGGCCCGTGGCTCCGCCGGAGCCCGTAACCGACGCGCAGGCACGGAAATTATGTCAGTCATGTTGACTTATTTGGCCCCGATTGTTAGTGCTGGCAAGACATTTTACAGGCCTGCCTGCCTCTTTGTGAGCCACTCGGAGCCGCGAAAAGGCCTGCACATTGGGCAATTCTCGCCGGCCATGGGGTCTTAGCCAGCACGCTGGCTGAGGTCCGCGGTTTCGGCAAACGTCTACGGAGAACCCGAGGCATGGCCGACACAGCCCCCTACCACGATCGCGACGGCTTCATTTGGTATGACGGCAAGCTGGTGCCGTGGCGCGAGGCCGGTCTACACGTGCTGAGCCACGGCCTGCACTATGCCAGTGCGGTGTTTGAGGGCGAGCGTGCCTACAATGGGGTGATCTTCGAACTGACGCAGCACAGCCAGCGTCTGGTGGAAGGCGCCAACACCCTTGATTTCGAAATCCCCTACAGTGCGGCGGAAATCGATCAGGCCTGTCGCGACGTCGTCAAGGCCAATACGCTCAGCGACTGCTATGTGCGCCCGATCGCCTGGCGCGGCAGCGAGATGATGGGCGTGTCGGCGCAGGCAACCAAGATCCACCTTGCCATCGCGGCTTGGGACTGGGGTTCCTACTTCCCCATGGAGCAGCGTCTTAAGGGCATCCGACTGACGCTCGCCAACTACCGACGCCCCGACCCGGCGACGGCGCCCGCCAAGACCAAGGCCGCTGGCCTCTATATGATCTGTACCATTGAAAAACACCGTGCCGAGAAAATGGGGTATGCCGACGCTCTGATGTACGACTGGCGCGGTCACGTCGCCGAGTGCACGGGCGCCAACATTTTCCTGATCAAGGACGGCAAGTTGCATACGCCAACGCCCGACTGCTTTCTCGACGGCATCACGCGGCGCACCGTGATCGCGCTTGCCAAGAAGCGCGGCTACGAGGTGATCGAGCGCACCGTTCTGCCCGACGAGCTCGGCAGCTTTTCCGAATGCTTCATCGTCGGCACCGCCGCCGAGGTCACGCCGGTGTCCGAAATCGGCCAGCACCACTATACCCCGGGCAAGATCTGCGAAACGTTGATCCATGACTACATGGCAGCCGTGCAACCCAAAAAGGTCGCCGCCGAGTAGGCTCGGGCAGCCAAGCCTCGCCGACGCGACGGCATCTCACCGAGCCCGGCCCGCCCGCCGCCGGGTCCATGCGCCTCGCGTTAAGGTTTCGCCGGCGGCAGTGGCCTGCGAGGCACAGCGGTCCGCCCACTGAAACCAAACCGACACGGGAACGTTGCAGGCGGCCGCGTCTTCGCCAATGCTGGCGTCAAGAGTCGCAAAAAGGTCCTCAAACCGCGGGGTCCGTGGCCATGCGAACCGCACGTGCCTCAATGCTCCTGCTCCTGATCACCGCGGCCATGGGTGCCGGCGGGATTGCCGTGGCCCAGCCCGCACCGGAGGGCTCGCAGCGCGACTGCCAGACCATCCGCACCTGCAATTTCGCGCGCGGTGGCCTCTATCGGGGCTGCCTGTCGTCCTACAGTTGCCGGGTCTGCCGCATGGTGGCGACGACCTGTCGAGTCGGTGGCGGGCCGCGCCGGGTTTGCCAGGAGATGCGCTGCAACTGGGGCTAACGGGCCGCGAGCAGTCGCGTCAGCCTCGCCTCAGGCCACGGCCGCCTCGGGCTCGGCCCTCGCCTCGCCGCGCCCGCGCGGCTCGTTGAGGACCATTAGCAGCGGCGTCAGCCCCTCGGTGTCGACCAAACGAAAGATCTCAATATCGTTGCGCGCGCGCTCGCTCCAACCGGCGATCTGCAAGGCCCGCTCCGCTTTGGAGAACAGGCCGTGGTTGCGCAAGGGCTTGGCCTCGCGCACGAGAACGTCGCCGTCCTCGCCGGCCGTCCCGCCCGTCTTTTTCAGCCAGGCCTGGCGAATTTCGGTGAGATCGGTGTCGCTGCCGAGGCTTTCCTCGCGTTTCAGTTGCTCAAGCTCGTTCCTCAGCCAGAGCCAGCGCGCCCCGCGCTTGGGCCAGCGCACCAACTCAAGGTCACTTAACACGCCGGCCAGTTGGTTGACGGCCAGCGCCTTTGCGGCCTCGTCCTTGTTATCGGGGTCACAGCTGTAAAGGTTGGGTATAACCAGGTAGGAGGCCTTGTTGTGATGCACGAAGTGCCGCCGCACCCACTCACGGTCGACCCCGGCGCGGGCTATCGCCGTATCGATGGCCTCATTGATCTGGCGCCGCAGCGTGCCCGAGGGCCGGATCGAGGGCGGCTCGCGCGGCGGATTGACGATGGCCAGCGCCAGCAGGCCGAGGTCGATGCCGATGGTGGCCAAGAGCGCGATCAAGTCGCGCCCCGTAATCGGCTCCCCGGTATCGGTTCGCCCGACCGCCTGGTTGCCGCGGCTCAGCAGGTAGGTGGCAAGCGAGCTCGCGTAAGCGCCAAGATTGCGCCATAGGTTTTTGACGGCATTGGCAACGCCGGCCGGTCCTTCATTGAAAACGGCTTCTCGCAGCCTCAGCTCCGCCGGCTGTTCCGCCTGCGCCGCCGCCTGGCGCAGGCGTTCCGCCAGCGTCGCATCGTAGCAGGAAAAGCCGGCGGCACCTGGGGTCACGGCGACGACGCCGGCGAGCGCCCGCATCTCCGCCGCCGTTGCCTTGCCCAGCTGATTGCTGCGCGCAGCAATGTTGCGCGCCCGTCCGCGAATATCGGATGCCCGCGCCTCGAAGTTGCGCTGGCGTTCCTCCACCGTGCCGCCCTCGAGCGCCGTGGCGGCCTGACGGAGCTGCTCGATATCGGTCTGCACCGGCTCCAGCCAAGACTTGGTCATACCGTCACGCAGGGTCGTGATCTGGTCGCGGACGCTGCGCCGAGCGCTGTAGAGTGGCCCGCGGCCCGCCGCCGATGACACCCCGCAGCTGCCGCCGCTGGTTTCTTCCCGCTGCATCTGGCTGTCCGACCAGCCGACCACGCTGTCGAGCTGGCCGCGCACGGCATCGAGTCGCGCCGCCACCACTTGCGCGGCGTCGCGCGCGTCCTCGCGCAGGCCCGCAAGCCCGGTGCGCGTGGCCTCCTCGCCTGAAATCAGGCTCCACCAAAAGCCGTAGCCGAAGCCGATCGACCAGATGGCGAGGAAGAGGTAGAGCGGAAAGGTGATCAAGCGCTCGCGCAGCTGGCGTCGGGCGCCGAAGCTTTCGCGCAGCATCAGCCACATCAGGAACGTGAGGGCAATGACGACGGCAATCACCAGGAAATCATTGGACAGCGACAGGCCGCCCGGCAGCAGCTGGCCTTGGCTGGTCGGCGTCGAGGAAACGCCAATGATGAAGTCGCGCATGCCGTGCCAGGTGGCATAGCCCGAAATCAGCAGCAGCATGAAGGAGGCCAGGCCAATCAGCGTGTTGCGCCCGAGGATGTAGTCGATGACCTTGCCCGTCAGCGAAGGGGGTGCCGGCTCGGCCATAACCAACTCCTCAAGTTTTCGGCTCGCTGGCTGATAACGCAAAAGGTCGCGCTTGTTCCCGGCGTCGTGACCATGAGCACCGTTTTTTACGCCAGGTGCGGTCTGGCGACCTCAGGGTGCCACCGCCACCTCACGGCGCTCGCGGTTCGATTGCAAGGCCGCCTGGATACACGCAACAATGTGCCGGCCGTAGGCGCCGGAGACCGGAGCGGGCGCCCCGGTGCGGACGGCCACCTGCATGGCCTGCCACTCACGCTCCAGAGCCCGCAACATCCAGTTGGGCTCGGCCGAATCGGCGACCGGGATCCAATCGCCGCCACGGCCGATGCAAACGCCGCGCGCAAAATCGATGCGCAGCGTCGCCTTTTCACACACGAGGTCCATGCCGTACACCACACCGCCGTCCCGGTAGCCGATGCTCGACACCTGGCCAAAGCGGCCGTCGGCAAAACGCACCAGCAGCATGGCGCTATCGTCGGCGGCCTGGGCGTGCATGAGCGTGCCGGCGGCGGCATATACCGTTGCCACCGGCGCGCCCATGAACCAGACGAGGAGATCGAGCGCGTGAATGCCGGCCGTCATCAGCATGCCGCCCCCGCGCCCGGGGTCGAGGTGCCATGGGCGCCGGTTCGGCTCCATCCAAAGCTTGACGAGCGTGCTAGCGCCCGCGATCGGCCGGCCGAGGTCGCCGGCATCGAGGACTTGGCGCGCCACCAGGCTCGGCAGCGCGAAATGCAGGAGCTGGCCGATCAGCAGCGTGGTCCGGCTGCGCTCGGCTGCCTCCAGGATGGCGGTGCACTCGGCCACCGTGCACCCCATCGGCTTTTCCAGCAGGGTGTGTTTGCCGGCTTGAGCCGCGGCGATCGCCATCGGCATATGCAGCTCGTGCGGCGTTGCGATCACCACGATGTCGATGGCCGCGTCCGCCACGAGCTGCCGCCAGTCGCTGCCGGCAGCAGCCCCGTGCCGGTCGGCCAGGCGCTGGGCCAACGCCCGGTCGCAATCGCTGACCGCCGTTAGCCGCAGGCCTGCGACGGCGGCAATGGCGCGCGCGTGCTGCTCGCCGAAGTAACCCGCGCCCAGGATGCCCACCGTCAGATCTGCGTTGGCCATGTCACAAAACCCCCGTGCACGGGGCCCGCCTGCGGCGCGCTCGCTTGCGGCCCGGCAAGACCCTCACCATGCTTTGAAAGGTGTCTCGGGCACCGGCGTCACCGGCGGCTGGCCGGCGGCGAAGGCCAACAGATTGTCGACCACCAGCTGGCCCATGCGGCTGCGCGTGTGGATCGAGGCGGAGCCGATGTGAGGCACCAAGGTAACGTTGTCCAAGGCGAAGAAGGCCGGATTGAGATTGGGCTCCCCGACGAAGACATCGAGGCCGGCGCGCAGGATCGTGCGGCGCTTGAGGGCTTCGATCAGCGCCGCTTCGTCCACCACCGAGCCGCGCGCGACGTTGATGAAGACTCCACGCGGGCCTAGGGCTTCGAGCACCGGCGCGTCGATCAGATTGTTGGTGGCGGGCCCGCCCGGCACGATGGCAATGAGCGTGTCGACGTCGCGCGCCATGGCAATGAGTTCGCTATAGTAGCGATAGGCAACGGCGGGTTGCCGGTTGCGGGCCCAATAGCTGATCGGGCGACCGAAGGCCTCAAGCCGACGTCCGATGGCCTGGCCGATGCGGCCCATGCCCATGATGCCGATCGAACGGTCGCGCAGCGAGGCCGCGGTCAAGGGATAGTCGCCTTGCGTCGGCCAACGCCCCTCGCGCAGCCATTTCTCCGCCCCGTAGAACTCGCGGACGGTGCCAAGCAGCAGGCCGATGGTGGTGTCGGCCACCTCTTCGGTCAGCACCTCCGGCGTGTTGGTAATGATGATCCCGCGGCGCGCCGCCTCGGCAATATCGATGGTGTCGTAGCCAACGCCGAAATTGCCGATGATCTTGAGATTGGGCAGCTGGTCGAGCATAGCCGCATCCGTCCTCACCCCGGTGTGACTGCCGGTGCAGAGCGCACGAATGTCGGCGCCGGCCTCGGCCAACAGCGTCTCGCGGTCGGCAACCTCGTGCAAGCCGTAGACCACGAAGTCCTTGGCTACCCCCCGGTTGATCAGGTCCATCATCGGGCCGGTGTTCAGGAGCCCAGGTTTCGACATTTGCAACTCCGAGGTTTGTTCCCTAAGTGGGTCGTAGCATTCAAGCGCCCGCTCGTTCAATTGAGGCGTGATGGCCGCGAACGCAAGGCGCGCTCTGGTTGGCGAATTGTCCATGTCACAGGTTCACTACGACGTCGCCGTCATCGGCGCCGGCCACAACGGTCTCACCTGCGCCGCCTATCTGGCGGGGGCGGGCTTACGCGTGGTTGTTTTGGAAAAGAATGAGGCCGTGGGTGGCGCCACGCTGAGCGAGGAGTTCCACCCCGGTTTTCGCAATTCGGTCGCCGCCTACACGGTAAGCCTGCTCAATCCCACGGTGATCGCCGATCTCGAGCTGGCCAAGTTCGGATTGAAGATCGTCGAACGCCCAGTCGCCAATTTCTGGCCGGTCGATGCGGAGCGCTATTTGCTGCTGCCCTACGGTCTCGCCAACCGACAGGCGGCGATCGCTGCCTTTTCGGCCGCCGATGCGGCCCGCCTGCCGGACTATGAGGCTGCGCTCGAGCGGGCCGCCTCGCAGCTGCGCGCGCTGGCGCTCAAGCGGCCACCCAATGTGGGCGGCGGGCTCAGCGAAATCTTTGCCGGCGCCGCCCTCGGCCGCCGTCTCTACGGGCTGACGCTCGAGGATAAGCGGCTGCTGCTCGACCTTTTCACCAAGAGCGCCGCTGACTTCCTGGCGCAATGGTTCGAAAGCGAGGTCGTCAAGGGCGCGCTTGCCTTCGATGGCATCGTCGGCGCCTATGCCAGCCCGCACACACCGGGCACGGCCTACGTGCTTCTGCATCATTGTTTCGGTGAGGTGAACGGGAAGTCCGGCGTCTGGGGTCACGCCATCGGCGGCATGGGCGCCATCAGCCAGGCCATGGCAGGCTCGGCGCTCGCCCGGGGCGCGGTGATCAGGACCGGCGAGCCCGTCGCCGCAATCCTGGTCGAGGACGGGGGCGCGCGCGGCGTGCGCCTGCGGTCGGGTGAGCTCATCAGGGCCCGCGCCGTGGCCGCCAATGTGGCCCCGAAACTCTTGTTCCGCGACCTCGTCCCCGCCGGCGTGCTGGCGCCGGAGCTGCGGCGGCGCTTCCTCGAGCTAAAGTCGGGTTCGGGCACCTTCCGTATGAATGTGGCCCTCGCCGAGCTCCCGGATTTCCGCTGCCGGCCCGGCACGACGGTGGCGGAGCACCACGCCTCGGGCATCATCATCGGGCCAACGGTTGCCTATCTCGAAGCGGCCTATCTCGACGCGCGCGCACTTGGTTGGTCGCGCCGGCCCGTCGTGGAGATGGTCATTCCCTCAACCCTCGATCCTGCGCTGGCTCCGCCCGGACGGCACGTAGCGAGCCTGTTCGTTCAGCACGTGGCCCCGCACCTTCCCGGCGGCAAGAGCTGGGACGAGGCCAAAGAGGACTTCGCCGACCTGGTGATCGAAACGGTCAACGAGCACGCGCCGAACTTCAAGGCCAGCGTGCTCGGCCGCCAGAGCCTTTCACCACTGGACTTGGAACGCCGCTTCGGTCTCCTCGATGGCGACATCTTTCATGGCCAACTCACCCTGGACCAGCTCTTCAGCGCCCGGCCCGTGCTCGGCCATGCCGACTACCGCATGCCCGTCGCCCATCTTTATCTGTGCGGTTCCGGGGCCCATCCCGGCGGCGGTGTCACAGGGTTACCGGGACGCAACGCGGCCCGCGAAATCATTCGCGATTTCAGGGGTCTGGGGCGGCGTCAAAAGCGCTGAGCGGTCGCCTCGGCGCATCCGGGGCCCTCGATTTTTGCGGCGAACGCGCTATATTAGAGCATTGGCAGCTTGGCCAACGGCCCTTTGAGACGAGCATGAGCCCCGAACGCCCGAAATCAGCGTTGCGCCGCAGGCCCCAGGTCATGACCCTGACCGATCGGGCCGCCGAGCGCATCAACACCATCCTCGCCAGCAAGCAAACGGGCCTCGCCAGCAAGGAAACGGGCCTCGCCAGTAAGCAAACGGCTGGCGCGGGTTTGCGCATCGGCGTCAAAAAGGGCGGCTGTGCCGGCATGGAATACACCATGGAATGGGCCGGTGAACCGCAACCCCACGACGAAGTGGTCGAACACAACGGTGCTCGGGTGCTGATCGACCCAAAGGCGGTGATGTACCTACTCGGCGCCGAGATGGACTATCGCGTCGACAAGCTTGCAGCCCAGTTCGTTTTCAGCAACCCGAACCAGTCGAGCGCCTGCGGTTGCGGCGAGTCCGTCAACCTGACGCCCGCCAGCGAGGACAAGCTCGAAGCGCTGCGCGGCTGAGGCTTGCCGCTCCTGCCCACCGAGGGAGCATCGGCGGGCCCTTCCCTTTGGCGACACTCCCCCCGCGCCACGGCCTGGGTCGTCCGCGGTTTAAGGGTTGGCCGCGGCCGGCACAGCGGCGGCCGCCTGCTGCAGGGTTGCCTGCAGGTTCTTGACTTCGACCTTGCCACCCTCGCCGCGACCGCGCACTTTGATCTCGCGGCCCTTCAAGGTGTTGTCGGCCAGTTGTTTCAGCAGGCCGGGAACGACCCGGCGATCGCCCACCGCATCGATCAGCCACAGAATATCCCCCGAGCGCCATTCATCGGGCCGCAGTCGGATGGGCGTGTTGAGGTTTTCCGCCAGTCGGCGGTCAACCTCGGGCGAAACGCTGGCCCACAGCGCGACCGCAACGGGCACGGAGGCGCCGTTCTCTTTCGACTTGGCCTCCGCAACGCTGCACTGGCCGGTCAACAGGGGCGGCAGCACCAGCCATTCGAGATCGCCCAGCGTGTAGTGGCGATAGCGCGGCGAGTGCATCAGGATCGAGACGATCTGCGCGAAGGCCAAGGAATGGCGCACGGCCGCGGCAGCGCGCCGTCGCGCCTCTTCGGAAGCCGCACCGCCGGCGGCGGCGTTTGCCTCACCGACGGGCGCCGCTGCTGCCTTGGCGGGCGCCGGCGTGGCTGGGGCGACAACGGCAGGGCGCGGCGCCGCGGCCGGCCGATCGGATGCCATGGCGTCGGGCGCTTTGCCGTTGGCGGCTGGCGGAGCCACGGGAGCGGCCGGGGCGTCCTTTGATTTTCTGGATCCGAATATCATCTCGCAACTCCGTTACTCACACCTATGCTCAAGGCGCCCGTGACCTCATCTCTCTCGGAAGGCGCGCATCACTTGGTCGGAGAGGGGTTTCATCAAGTACGATATCACTTTTCGGTCCCCGGTTTGAATAAACGATTCCACCGGCATGCCGGGCACCAGAGTGACCTCGCCAAGCCGCGCGATTTCCTCGCGGCTCAGGGAAATCCGCAAGGTGTAATAGGGCGCCGAGGTGCGCTGGTCCACGGTGGTATCCGCCGAGACGCGGGTCACCACGCCGTTCAACTCAGGTGTTGTCCTCTGGTTGAAGGACGTGAACCTGACCACGGCCCGCTGGCCAATCTTCACTTGGTCGATGTCCTGGGGCGCAAACTTGGCCTCCACGATGAGACTGTCCGCGGACGGCACGATCAGCATCAGCTGCTCGCCGGCATTGATCACGCCGCCGATGGTATGCACCACGGACTGATGCACGACGCCATCCTGCGGGGCACGAATGTCGATGCGCTTCAGCTGATCCTCGGCCGCCACCTTGCGCTCCACGAACTCGCCGATCTTGGCGTCGACTTCCCGCAACTCCTTGCCGACTTCGCTGGCGAGGTCGCGGTCAACCTGGATGATCTGCAACTCGAGCTCGGAAATCTTGCCCTTGCTTTGGGCACTGGTGGCGGTCAGCTGAGCGCGCTCGCCTTCGAGGCGCGTGGCCTCGCGTTCGAGTTGGGTCAGCTTGGTGATCGGCATCAAGTTCTTTTCCCACAGGTCACGGGCGCCGGTGAGCTCGCGCTGGATCAGGACGATCTCCTGCGCCTTGGCCTTGATCTGCGCGGCGATGCCGCCGATTTCCTCGCGCAACTGGGCGATGCGCTCGCGCAGCTGCGATTTTTGCCCAACGCGCGCCGATTGGCGTAAATCGAAGAGTTTGCGCTCGCCGGCAATGATGGCCGCCACCTGCGGCTCGCTCAGGCGTTCGATGAATTCGCTGGGGAAGGCGATACCCTCTAGGCCGTCCCGCTCGGCTTCGAGGCGGGCCTTGCGCGCGACCAGTTCGTCGAGGCCCCTGAGCACGATGCCCAGGTTGGCCCGCGTCACCGTTTCATCGAGGCGCACGACGATATCGCCGATCGCGACGCGGTCGCCGTCGCGGGCGCGGATTTCGCCCACCACGCCGCCCGTCGGGTGCTGTACCTTCTTGACGTTGCTATCGACGACCAACACGCCAGGGGCGATGACCGCACCTGAGATCTCCGTCGTCGCTGCCCAGCCGCCGACGCCTCCGCACAGCACGATCAGGAGGGTGAGGCCGGCCCAGAGATGGCGCTGGATCGCCGCCTTGGTATCGGTGATGGGCATTTAGCCGCTCCTGCCCGCCTCAGCCACGACCTTGAGCGGTTCCATGCCGGGGGCGGCGAGCCGCAGCTTTTTCATGACGGCATCTTTTGGCCCTGCCGCCAGTGCCCGGCCCAAATTCATGGCCAGGAGCAGGTCGACGTTGGTCAACACGTTGTGCCGGTGGGCAATGACGATGACGATACCACCCCTCGTGCGCACGCTGAGGATGGCTTGCGTCAGCGCCAGCATGCCCTCCGAGTCGAGATTGGCGTCGGGTTCGTCCAGCACCACCAGGAACGGATCGCCGTAAAGCGCCCGCGCCAGCCCGACACGCTGCCGCTGCCCGGCCGACAGCGTCGCGCCGTGCTCACCGATCTGGGTGTTGTAGCCGTTCTGCAAGCGCACGATCAGTTCGTGCACGTCGGCGGCGCGCGCGGCACGCACGATCAACTCCGGATCGGCGTGATCATCAAAGCGCGAGATGTTCTGCGCCACCGTGCCGGCAAACAGCTCGACGTCTTGCGGCAAATAGCCGACATGGCGCCCGAGCGCGATCGGATCCCACTGGTCGAGCGCGGCGCCGTCGAGACGGATTTTACCGCGCGCCGGCAGCCAGGCACCGACCAAGGCGCGGGCGAGGCAGGATTTTCCCGAGGCGCTGGGACCGATGATGCCGAGACCCTGGCCGCGGTTGAGGGCAAGAGTGATGTCGGTGACGACAAACTTCTGCTCGCCGGGCGGCACGATGGAAATGTTCTCGACCGAAAAAGTGTTGGTCGGAACCGGCAGCGCCATCGGCTCGCCCGCCGACGGCATCATGGCCAACAGCTTGCTCAGCCGCTGCCAGCTCTGGCGCGCCGAAGCGAAACCCTTCCAGTGCGCGATCGCGAGGTCGACGGGCGCCAGCGCCCGCGCCGAAAGAATGGAACCAGCGATGATGATGCCGCCGGTCGCCTCCTGCATGATCACCAGGTAGGCGCCGACGCCCAGCATCGCCGACTGCAGGATCAGCCGCATGACCTTGGACACCGCGCCGATGCCGCCGCCCACGTCGCTGGCGGCCTGGTGCGCGGCAATGTAGTTGCGGTTGGCATCGCGCCAATGTGCGCCCACACGCTGCGTCAGCCCCATGGCAACCATCACTTCGGCATTGCGCCGGCTGGCGTCGGCCAGGCGCTGCCGCGAGACGGCAAACTCAATGGCCGCCTTGATTGGCTTGCGCGTCATAATTTCGGTCAGGACGGTCAGGCAAACGAGCAGGATCGCACCGCCCAAGGCGGTGAACCCCAAAATCCAGTGGAAGGCAAAAATGATGGTCAGGTAGAGCGGCATCCAGGGCAGGTCGAACAGCGCCGTGGGACCCAGGCTGGACAGGAAGGAGCGCAGGCTATCAAGGTCGCGGAGCGGCTGCAGGCTGTCGGCGCGTCCGCCCATGCGCACCGGCAGGTGCACCATGGTGTCGTAGACCCGCGGGCTCAAGGTCTCATCGAGGGTCGCACCGACCCGGCTCAACAGCCGACTGCGGATCAGGTCGAAACCGCCTTGGGCTATGAACAGCACGGCCGTCAATATCGCCAAACCAATGAGGGTAGGAATGCTGCGGCTGGGCAGCACGCGATCGTATACTTCCAGCATGAACATCGAGCCGGTCAGCAGCAAGATGTTGCTCATGCCGCTGAATAGCGCGATGCCGACGAAGGCACCGCGGCAGGAGCTGAGCGCGCTGGCGAGCGCCGGGCCGGGCGAGCCCGATTGTGCGTGGTCGCGCCGGGGCGCCGGCAGCCCATTGGCATCACTGCTGATAACGCGGCGGCGGCGCCCGGCGCTGAGCAGCAGGTAGCCGAAAAGGCCGCCGATCAAGGCGATGGGGATCAGCAGCATCGGCTGCACGAGGTAGGCCCACACCCACGGCGGGGTGTGCCGCAACAGCAGCGCTTGGGCCGTTTGCAAACTATCGGGATGGACGGCAAGCCAAAGATTGTCCAGGCTCGTCAGGGCGAATCCGCTGCCCGTCCGGAGGCATTGCCTCACATCGAGGATCAATGAGATCAACGCGGCGGCGAAGATCCCGCCACCCAACAACCGCACCACCAGCATACCCCAACACACCCTAGCTTGGTCGCACACCCCCCAGCCGAGCTGCGCACCACAGCCGCGGCCGATCAACGGATGTCCATCCGGGTTTTTAGTTAATCCACGAAATTTTCCCTTACTGCAATCTACCACCTGCGCTTGGGAAGTGGCAATGCGAGCAACACGGTTCGCCTCGGCCGCTGCGGATTTTTGGCATCATGCCGGCCGGTCGGCGATGACCGTGGGGCTCCCATCTTCGCGCAAGACGAGGCTTGGCCTGCATTTTTGAGGCCAGAAAACTGCGTCACGCCGAGACAGGAGGCTGAGCGGCAGCTACAAGTCAGGACAAAGACCCCGCCGCTCCCGGTTCTTGCGCGCCATGCGGGCGGCGCGGGCGCCACCTGCCAATGACCGAAAATTCTTGTCATGCACCGAGTTAGCCTAGGTCTTGGAATGTTGCTGAGCCTTGCTGCAAACGCGCCGACGACCGTGCGCGCGGCCGATCCAATCATGCTCGACCTGCCCTTGGCCTGCACGGTCGGTGAAACCTGCGCCATCCAACAGTATGTCGACCATGACCCCTCACCGGCGGCCCGGGACTACCAATGTGGGACGCTGTCCTACGACGGTCATAATGGCACGGACTTCCGCTTGCCCACGCTGGCGGTGCAGCGCGCTGGCGTCGACGTGCTGGCGGCCGCGCCGGGGGTCGTGCTGCGTCTGCGCGGCGACATGGAGGATGTTTCCATCGCCGAGCGAGGCGCCGTATCGCTGGGCAACCGCCTGTGCGGCAACGGCGTCATCATCGCCCATGCCGGCGGCTGGGAGACGCAGTACTGTCACCTGGCGAAGGACAGCGTGCGCGTGCGGCCGGGGCAGACCGTATCGGCGGGCGCCCCGCTCGGCCGCGTCGGGCTCTCGGGGGCGACCGTCTTTCCTCACCTGCACTTCACCGTGCGCCACCAGAGGCAGATCATCGATCCGTTTGCCTTCGAGGCAGCGACCGAAAGCTGTGGTGGCGGCAAGCCGCTGTGGCGGCCAGCCTTGGCGGCAAGCCTGACCTACCGGGCCCGCGCCCTCCTCAATTGGGGATTTGCAGGCGCACCCGTTAGCCTGGAGGCGATCGAAGCGGGGGAGGCCGCCCGTGCCGGTGCCGATCCCGCCGCGCTCGTGGCCTGGGTGCGCAGCATCGGCCTTAAAAGCGCCGACGTACAAGAGCTGATGCTGACCGCCCCCGACGGGGAGACCCTCCTCGATCACCGGGCGCGCCCGCTGCAGCGCAACGAGGCGCAAAGCCTGCTCTTCGCCGGCAAGAAGCGCCCCGCGAGCGGCTGGCCCGCGGGCGTTTATCGCGCCACCTACCGGGTGCTGGTGGCGGGGGCGCCCGTGCTTGAGCGCAGCTTTTCGCTGGCGCTGGGAGCCGTTTCCGTCCCGTGAACCACGTTGGTGGGCGCTGAGCCCGCCCGTCTTCAAATGCAAGAGGGGCTGGGTTAGTGTGCCGCCCCTTGGGGATTTTGCTATGCCGACCTATCGCAATCTTCTGCCAGGTGATCCGGCACCTTGGTTCCGTCAGCGCTCGTCGGTGAACCCGAACTATGCCTTCGATTCCGCCGCCGGACGCTATCTGGTACTGTGCTTTTTTCTGAGCGCTGCCAATGCGCGCGCGCGGGCGGCGCTCGATGCCGCCGCCCTCCAGCGCTCCCTGTTCAACGACGAAAAGGCGGCCTTTTTCGGGGTCAGCATCGACCCGGGCGACGAACAGCAAAAACGCGTGGCGACCAAGCTGCCGGGCTACCGCTATTTCTGGGATGAGGATAGCAAGATCAGCAAGCTCTACGGCGCCGTGCCGGTCGATGGGCCGGCGGCCGGCGCTACCGCTCGCCAGCTCTGGGTCGTTCTCGACCCAACTTTGCGGATCCTCAAAGTCGTGCCCTTCCGCGAGGATGGCAGCAGCACTGCGGAGGTGCTGAGCTTCCTCGAGCAACTGCCGCCGCCGGTGCGCTTTGCTGGATTTGAAATCCAGGCGCCCGTGCTCGTCCTACCCAACGTGTTTGAAGGGGAATTCTGCGAACGTCTGATTGCGCTCTACGAGGCGGACGGCGGGCAAGAATCGGGCTTCATGCGCGAGAAGGACGGCAAGACCGAGGTTGCGCACGACCCTGGCCACAAGCGGCGCAAGGATTACGAAATCGTCGATACCGAGGTGATCAAGCACGCCCAGAACCGCGTCATCCGCCGGGTTGCCCCTGAAATCCTCAAGGTCCACCAGTTCCAAGTCAGTCGCATGGAGCGCTACATCGTCAGCTGCTATGCGGAGGAGGACAGTGGACACTTCGCGCCGCACCGCGACAACACCACCAAGGGAACCGCGCACCGCCGCTTCGCCGTGTCGATCAACCTCAACGCCGACTTTGATGGCGGCGAGGTGAGCTTTCCCGAGTATTCCCCACGCGGCTTGAAGCCACCGCCCGGTGGGGCGGTCGTGTTCTCCTGTTCGCTGCTGCACGCGGTGTCCAAGGTGAGGCGGGGCCGCCGCTATGCCTTCCTACCGTTCCTATACGACGAGGTGGCGGCAAAGCTTCGCGAGGCCAACAATGCCTTTCTTGGCGAAGGCGTTGGGGCCTATCGGCGCTGATCGTTGCTTGTGCCTCCTCGGCTGACTTTTGAAGTTGGGGTCCCGCGTGCGGATACTGTTCGTGCACCAGAATTTCCCGGGGCAGTTTCCGCACCTGGCGCCGGCGCTGCAGGCGCGCGGGCATGACGTTTCAGCCCTGACGGCGGCGGGCAACAAGCGCCCCTCGCCGGTGCCGGTTCTTTACTACACCTACCCGAAGCCAAATTTCGATCGCTCGATCTCTCGGCATGTCGGCAACTTTGCCGACCGCGCCGAGCGCGGCGTCGCGGTCGCCATTGCCGCCGAAAAGCTGCGCGCTAAGGGTTATGTGCCCGACGTCGTCTTCGGCCATTTCGGCTGGGGCGAAACGCTTTACTTGAAGAACGTGTGGCCTGCCGCCAAGCTCGCGCTCTATGCGGAATTTTTCTACCACCCGCGCGGGCTCGATGCCGATTTCGACCCGGAACTTCAGCAGCCCAACCTGACCACCAACATCGTCACCACCACCCTGCAGGCGCCCTTGCTGTTGGCGATGCATACGGCCGACGCGGCGATTGCCCCCACGCGCTGGCAAGCCGAGACCTTTCCCGCCCACTTCCAAGAGCGCATCACGGTCATTCACGACGGCATCGATACGGAGCGCCTGCATCCCAATCCGGCCGCCTGGGTTACCGTCGGTAGCCAAGTCTTCCGGCCGGGCGACGAGGTCGTGACCTTCGTCAGCCGCAACCTCGAGCCCTATCGCGGCTACCACATTTTCATGCGCGCCTTGCCGGAGCTGCTGAGCGCGCGGCCCAATGCCCACGTCGTCATCGTCGGCGGCCAAGAGGTGGGTTACGGCCCGCTGCATGCCTCGCGCAAGTCCTGGAAACAGATCTTCATCGACGAGGTCAAGGATCGCCTCGACGCAAAGCGCGTCCACTTTGTCGGCACGATTCCCTATACCACCTTCGTCAACCTGATGAGCGTGACGCAAGTGCACGTCTATCTTACCTACCCGTTCGTGCTCTCCTGGTCGATGCTTGAGGCCATGAGTGCGGGCGCGCTCGTCGTTGGCTCGGCGACACCACCGGTCCAGGAGATCATTCGGCATGGATCGAACGGCCTTTTGGTCGACTTCTTCGACCAGCCGCGCTGGTCGGCGACGCTGATCGAAGTGCTCTCGGAGCCCGCCAAGTTTCTGCCTCTGCGCCAGGCCGCGCGACAGACGGTGCTGGAGGGTTACGATCTCAAGAGCAATTGCCTGCCGCGCATGATTGAATTCGTCGAGAACCTGGTGCGGCTCTAGCGCGACCCCGACCCTAGCGTAGGTGGCAGGCGACGTGGTGTCCCGGCTGCACCTCGCGCAGCAGGGGGACCTCTGACCGGCAGCGCGCCTCCGCGTAGGGGCAGCGCGTATGGAAATGGCAACCGGGCGGTGGTCGCAGCGGACTTGGCACGTCGCCTTGCACCACGTGGCGGGCGCGCTTGATCGCCGGATTGGGTATTGGCACGGCCGCAAGCAGCGCCTCCGTGTAGGGGTGCAGCGGCCGTG
>DATMZT010000185.1:0-4086 GCA_035573335.1 Hyphomicrobiaceae bacterium
AAGAGGCGGCAGCGCGTCATGTTTCTGTTCAGGATCGTATTCTGGCTCGGACTGGCCGTATTGCTCTTGCCCACCGAGGAGAACCAACAGGCCAGGCTCCATGAAACCGCGTCGGCGACGGTGGAGCGCATCGCCACCTTCTGCGACCGCAATCCCAAGACCTGCGCGGCGGGTGCGGAATTTTGGTCGACCTTCGTGAAAAAGGCCGAGTTCGGTGCCCGCATCGCCGCCGATCTGATCACCTCGCGCGGCCAACGCAGCGAGGGGACGGCGCAGACCTCCGCGCCGCGGCCGAACGGGGCCGTGGCGGCCGAGCCACGCCCGACGCCGGCTCCGCGCAATACCCTCACGCGCGATGACCAGGGCCCGACCTGGCGCGCCCCGCCGCCGCGCGCCGGCGCCTGAGCTTGGCCTTTTGCCGCGATTGGCTTGCGCCTTGGCGCCCCGAGACCATATGCATAACGGGACGACCGCCGACCGCGCGGCCTTTCGCGCAGGCGTTAGGGTTCTTGTTCCGTCATGTCGATTGATGCCATCCGTTCGGACTTTGCCTTCCTCGACGACTGGGAGGATCGCTACCGCTACGTCATCGAGCTCGGGCGTTCGCTGCCGCCCCTGCCCGAGGCCTTGCGCATGGACGGCAACAAAGTGCGCGGCTGCGCCAGTCAGGTTTGGCTGGCGAGCGAGGCGCGCCCCACCGCCCCGGGCAAGGCACCCGTTCTCGCCTTCCAGGGCGACAGCGATGCCCATATCGTGCGGGGCTTGATTGCCATCCTGTTTGCGCTCTATCGGGACCGCACGCCCGAAGAAATCCTGCGCACCGATGCGCAGGCGGTCTTCAGCGAGCTGGGCCTGGGTGAGCACCTGACGCAACAACGCTCGAACGGCTTTTTTTCCATGGTCGAGCGCATTCGCGGCGATGCCGCGGCGCTGCAGTCGGCCTAATGGGACCCAAGCCTACCCTGAGCCCCCAAGCGTTGGCGGCCGCGACGAGCCCGGCGCAATCACCCCGGCGCACCCAGCCCGGCGCAACAAGGATGGGGTATGACGGGCTGGCGGCCGGCGGCGCCGGCCTTGACCGTTCCCGGCTCGCGGCGGGCCGCAACGGCGGCCCCCTGTTTGGGTGTGGCGCGAGCCGATCGCCTATTTGTCGCGACGGGTCCCAAGGCCCATCTGCTTGGCAAGCTGCGAGCGGGCCGCCGCATAGTTGGGCGCTACCATCGGGTAGTCATGCGGCAACGCCCACTTCTCCCGGTATTCCTCCGGCGATAGGTTGTAGTGGGTACGCAAGTGCCGTTTCAGGGATTTGAACTTCTTGCCATCCTCCAGGCAAATAATGTAGTCGGGCGTCACCGATTTCTTGACGGCGATCGCGGGGCGGGGCTCCTCCCGCTCGACCGGTCCTGGTCGCTGCGAAGCCTTGCTGAGGGCTTCGTGCACATCTTGGATAATGCCTGGTAGGTCCCCAGCAACAACCGTGTTGTTGCTTACATAAGCAGAGATGATCTCGGCGGTGAGCCCCACTAGATCGGTTCTATTCCCCTCGTCCATTGATCCTCTCCGTTGCTCGCGCAAAAAATCGCGGCCTCGAATCCTCCGACCTTGATCCAAGTCGTTGCCGTGCGAACTTCGTGTGCCCATTTTTACATTATAGGCTATGGCTTTACAATGATAATGCTGCAACATAAAGAAATAAGTCGCACTCGCGCAAGCAATCGAAGCCTTGATCTAAGCCTTTGCCAGCTTATATAGATGTCACAGCTTTGCATCAATGTTGCAAATGCATGACATTTTGAACGTATGGCTTGCCCAATACTCCGCCTGCCGGGAGTTCAAAGGGCTGCTACAACGCTCCTGCACCGACACGAAGACTTGAAAAGCCCGCTCTCGAACCCGGCGCCCCCGGCCGTCATAATGGGTGCCAGCGGTTCTGATAGCGCCGCCCTCAACAACGCCAGGCCCCGAAACCTCCATGACCAAAGACGCACCCGACGCTGCCGACAAAGTCGTCAAGAGCGACGCCGAATGGCGCAGCGCGCTCACCCCGGACCAGTACCACGTCACCCGCCAGCACGGCACCGAGCGTGCCGGGACTTCGCCCCTCAATCGGGAGAAGCGCGAGGGCACCTTCACCTGTGTGTGCTGTGGGGCGCCGCTATTTTCATCGACCGCCAAATACGACTCCGGTTCCGGCTGGCCCAGCTTCGACAAGCCCGCCAGCGGTGAGGTGGTGAGCGAGCACGAGGATCACTCCCACCTTATGAACCGGACCGAGGTCCGCTGCGCCCGCTGCGAAGCCCACCTCGGGCACGTCTTCCCGGACGGGCCACGCGACACCACAGGTTTGCGCTACTGCATCAACGGTGCCGCCCTCAAGTTCAAGCCGACGGAAACCTGACGCGATCTGCCCTCGCGCCCCGCTCGGGCCGCCCGCCACTCCGGCAGGCGCCCGAGGTGCCACGCCCGCTGCGCCCTCTCAACAGGTGCCCCAATGCACGGCCTCAATCGACCTCTCACCCGTCTCGCTCCGCCCGTCGCCCAACGCCGGCCCGTCTTCTCGGTCCGCCACCAGGTCGAACTGGTCGATGAATACGCCTGGCTGCGCGCCGACAACTGGCAGGAGGTGATGCGCGACCCCGCGCTGCTGGCCCCCGAGATCCGCGCCTACCTGGAGGCCGAGAATGCCTTCACGCAAGCGGCGCTGAGCGACACGGTGGCGTTGCAGGACACCCTGTTCGCCGAGATGAAGGCGCGCATCAAGGAGGACGACAGTTCGGTGCCGGCCCCGGACGGCGACTTCGAGTATTTCACGAGCTATGTCACCGGCGGCCAATATCCCCGCGTGTGCCGGCGTCCGCGCGGCGGCGGGCCCGAGACCCTCCTCCTCGACGGCAACCGCGAAGCCGAAGGCCATGCCTATTGGCAGCTCGGGAGCATCGCCCATAGCCACGACCACAAGCTCCTGGCCTATGGGGTCGATGAAAAAGGCTCCGAGCTCTTCACCATCAAGATACGCGATTTGACGAGCGGGGTGGACCTTGCCGACACCATTGTCGACACCCGCAGCGCCGTGGTGTGGGCCCGCGACGGGCAGACCCTGTTTTATGTTCGCCTCGATGCCAATCAGCGCCCACTGTATGTCTACCGGCACCGGATCGGCACCCCCGCCAGCGCCGACGTGCTGGTCTACGAGGAGATGGATCACGGCTTCTACGTCGGGGTGGGCCAGACCCAGTCGGGACGCTTCGTCATCATCGACGCCCATGATCACCAGACCAATGAAGCCTATTTAATCGACGCCGATCAGCCGGCAAGCCCAGCCCGGCTGGTGGCGCCGCGCCAGTACGGCCACGAATACAACATCGAACACCATGGCGATCGGCTGATCATCACCACCAACTCCGGCGGCGCGGAGGATTTCCGTATTTGCGAGGCGCCGCTGTCGGCGCCCGAGCCCGCCAATTGGCGGGAAATCTTGGCGCACAAGCCCGGACGCCTCATTCTGGAAACCACCGCCTTCAAGGATCACCTTGCCCGGCTCGAGCGCGAAGACGGTTTGCCGCGCATCGTCGTGCGCCGTTTCCAAGACAACAGCGAACACGCCATCACGTTCGACGAGGAGGCCTATTCGCTGGGAATGTCCGGGCTTTACGAGTTCGACACCACGACGCTGCGCTTTACCTATTCCTCGATGACGACACCGGCGCAGGTGTTCGACTACGACATGGAGACGCGCACGCGCCTCCTGCGCAAGACCCAGGAGGTTCCGAGCGGTCACAACGCCGCCGACTACGTGACCCGTCGGCTCTATGCGCCGGCAGCCGACGGCGAGACGGTGCCGATTTCGTTGCTATACAAAAAGAGTACGGCGCTCGACGGCTCCGCGCCGCTGTTTCTTTATGGTTACGGCGCTTACGGCATCACCATCCCCGCCGCCTTCTCCACCAGCCGCCTGTCGCTGGTGGATCGGGGCTTCGTGTTTGCCATCGCCCACGTCCGCGGCGGCAAAGACAAGGGCTACCGCTGGTACACCGAAGGCAAGCACACCAAGAAGGTGAACACCTTTACCGACTTCATCGCCGCCGG
>DATMZT010000186.1:0-9262 GCA_035573335.1 Hyphomicrobiaceae bacterium
GCGATCGGCAACGCCGTCTTTAACGCGCTCGGCGTGCGCGTGCGCGATCTGCCGATCACGCGCGAGCGCATTATCGCAGCGATGGGCTAACACATGCAGGTGAGCGTGCTGAGCGGCGGCGCGGCGCAGGGCCTCCTCGAGGCGCTGGCGGTCGAGTTCAAGCGCCAGACGGGCTATGCCATCGCCGGCAGCTTTGGCGCCGTCGGCGCCATGCGCGAGAAATTGCTGGCGGGCGCGCCGGCCGATCTTTTGATCCTCACCTCGGCCATGATCGCCGATCTCGCCCGCCAAGGTCACGTGGACGCGGCGGCCACCAAGGATATCGGCATCGTGCGCACGGCGCTTGCCGTGCCAGTCGGCGATCCAGTCCCCAAGGTCGACACGCCGGAGGCCCTGGCGCATGCCTTGGGCGCGGCCGCTCACCTCTTCTTTCCCGATCCGCAACGGGCCACGGCCGGCATTCACTTCGCCAAGGTCCTCTCCGAGCTTGGCATCAGCGGGCCCGCGCTCGCCGACAAGGCGCAGATCCATGCCAATGGAACGGCGGCAATGCGCGCCCTGGCGCAGGCCGGCGGCCGCGGGGCGCTGGGCTGTACGCAGGCCACGGAAATCTTGAGCACGCCGGGCGTCAGGCTGATCGGGCCGCTGCCGGCGCCGTTCGAACTGGCCACCGTCTATACGGTCGGCCTCAGCGCGGGAGCGCCGGCGCCGGGGCCGGCCCGGGTGCTGGCCGCGCTGCTAGCGGCGCCCGGCAGCGAAAGCGTGCGCGCGCGCCTGGGCTTCGAGCCGGTTTGACCCGGCGCTTTATCTCAGTGCGCCCCCTGGTAGTGGGCCTTGAGCAGGTCGCGACCGAAGACGGCATCCGGATCGATCCAAACCGAGTGCACGTGATTGGCCCGGTCCTGGCTGTTGTCGTATTCAACCAGCACGGTTGGTCCATGCACCCGAAAATAGTGGGGCCGTCCCCGCTCCGGACTGCCGGCCCAGGCGAAATGTAGTTTCTCCAAGCCCGCCTGGCGCAGCCGGGCCAGGGCTGGCGCGGCGATCTCCTCGCGCATGGTCCCCGCATAAAGCTCGAGAATTTTCAGGATGCCGTCGCGTTGGCCCTCCGCCAGGGCCGAGAGCGCGATGCCTTCGAAGCGCTTGAGCGAGAGCTCGCGACCCGGTCCCGCCACGATATCGCCCAGCGACCGATCGGCGATAATCGCCTGCGCGCGCACGGGCGCCTCGAACGAACGGATGAGCGCGAAGGCCTGATCCTCCTCGGCACCGAGCAGGCGAAAGCCGGCGTGCGCATTGCCTGCGGGGATCTTGGCCGGATTGGCGCCAAAAAAGACCGGTGTTATGGCCAGCCCGTGGCCCGGCGCCACCACCGTCGTGAGCGAGAGATGGTGGCCCTCGAAGCGCCAGCACCAGGGCGCGTTGCGCCCCGGATCACCGAACAGCACGAGGGCATAGTTGCCGGGATCGCGAAAGCTCTCATTGTGGGTCAACTCGCCCAGCGTGCGCTCGAGGCGCAGCTGAGCGCGGGCTTGCTCGAGCCCGCGCGCGCTGAGCAAAGACGAGATCAGGTCCCAGGCAGCCGCCGCCTGCACCGGGCTCATGTCGCGCAAGGCGACGCCGGGTCGGCTGCGCGGCACGTAATGCCAGCCATTGCGCATCGGATCGGCCCAAGCCAGCAGGGCGCGGGCCTGCTGGGCCGCCTCGAGTGACGCCAACCAGGTGCCCGCCGCCTTGCCCATCGCGTCACTGAGTTCGGGGGCCGCCGCCCAGGCCATGCCGGACAGCGGCAAGGAGGCGCCGGCGGCAGCGGTGGTGCCCAGGAAATCGCGCCGGCTCGGCCGATCGCGGGAGGGGTCGCGGGATGGGTCGCGGGATGGGTCGCGGGGCTGGTCGTGAGAGTGATGCTGGCCCATGCTTTGCCCTCAGCGCGGCGCGTCGAGGTCGAGGAACCGATTGGGTTTGAGAAAGAACGAGAGGGCCAGGCAACCGTTGGGGGCGCGCGCCGTGTGCCGGCTGCCGGCCGGTCTCCACACGTAGTTGCCGGCGCTGGCGACGCCCTCCTCATCCTCGAGCTCCCCTTCGAGCACGAAGGTCTGCTCGAGCTCGACGTGCTCGTGATCGGGCAGGACGGCGCCCGGTTGAAACCGCGTCAGCGCCGTCAGCAGGCCCGTCGCCTGATCCTCCATCAGGATCTTGAGCTCGACGCCCTTGAACCGGGTCGGCAGCCAGGGCAAGGCGGCGACGTTGACGTAACGCGAGGCGAGGCTCGCGAGAGCTTCATGCTCGGGCAGGTGCGGCGTCGACGCGGTCATGACGGTCCCTCCGTTCGCTTAAGGCTAGCCTGAACCTGCCGCCCAATGCCGCCGCCGGCAACTCGAATTCGCAACAGCGCCCGCATCGACGCCGCGGCCCAAGCTCGGAAATGACCGCAGCGATGGCCTGTAAATATTTGGGAAACCTCTGTTTGTCTCTTTTTTTATCATTGAATTTTAGGCTTCGCCCCAGGTCGGCGGCTTCGGGGAGCTCAGGCGCCATGCAGGTTTGGGTTGCCAGGCGCACCTTGCGCGCCCCCGCCCGGGTACGCTTGGCGTGGCGGCTTTGCCGCCGGCGCCCGCAGCGGTCGGCCGACCGCACCAGCGGCGCCGCACGGGCCTTCATCGGCCGCATGGGCCTCGTCATCACCTGCCTCACCATGTTCGGCCCGCCCACGGTCTACGCCGCCTGGACGCTCTACGGCCTGGAGCAGAAGGCGCTGCAGTACGCCACCGTGGGCGCGCGCCATCTGGAAGCCCAGCTCTCGCTCCAGCTGAGCAACGATTCGCTCAGCCAAGCCGCGAGCACCGTGCTGCAGGCAACCTCGATCGCCAGCAGCGCCGTGGTGGCGACCTGGGTGACGAATAGCAACGGCAAGCTCATGTACTTTCAGGGCGCGCCGGCCAACTGGCCGGAGCGTACGGTCAGCGCACCCATCCGCGCCTTCCGTTTCGACGGCCGCCTCTACGTGACGCTCAGCACGCGCGAGGTGTTCGTCAACTCCTGCGGCGTGCTGATCGCCTTCCTGTTGCTGGGCCTCGCCGCCAACTACTACTTCCGCCGCCTACCGCTGGTGGCGCTCGACGAGGCCTTGCGCCAGCTCAACGCCAAGCAGGAAGAACTGCTCTTACAAAAGGCCGAACTCGAAACCCAGAACGAGCGCTTCGACGCGGCGCTCAACAACATGCCCCAGGGCCTTTGCCTTTACGACCGCGAGCAGAGGCTGGTCGTGTGCAATGCCAGCTACGTGCACATGTATGGATTGGCCCCCGACCTCGCCGTGCCCGGCACGCCGCTGGCCAAGATCCTCGAGCATCGCCTCGGCCAGCGTATCGACAAGGACATCCACTCGGGCGACATTCCCGAAGACGACCTGCGCGAGATGCTGAACTTGGTCAGCGAGAACCGGCCGGCGACCAAGATCCTCGAACTCGGTGACCGGCGCGTCGTTGCCATCAAACATCAGCCGATGCCGCAGGGCGGCTGGATTTCCTCGCACGAGGACATCACCGAATACCGGCGGATCGAGGCGCGCATCGCCCACATGGCCCATCACGACGTCTTGACGGAGCTGCCCAATCGCCTGTTGCTGCGCGAGCGCCTGGAGCGTGCCGTGCTGGGGCCGCGGCGGGAAAAGGGGCTCGCCGTGCTGTGCCTCGATCTCGATCGCTTCAAGGTGATCAATGACACGCTCGGACACGCGACCGGGGACGCCCTGCTCAAGGCTGTGGGCGAGCGCCTCAGAAACTGCGTACGCGACGGCGATACGGTGGCGCGGCTGGGGGGCGACGAGTTCTCAATCGTCCAGATCGCCAGCGACCAGCCGGTGGCCGCCACGGCGCTCGCCACGCGCGTGATCGCCGCCATCGCCGCCCCCTTCGACCTCGGCCACCACCAGGTGACCGTCGGCACCAGCATCGGCGTCGCCGTCTACCCCGCCGATGGCGACAGCCCCGACCAGCTCCTGAAGAACGCCGATCTGGCGCTCTATCGCGCCAAGTCCGAGGGCCGGGGCGTGCATCGCTTTTTCGAAGCCGACATGGACACACAGATGCAGGTGCGCTCGCGCCTGCAACTGGACCTGCACACCGCCTTAGCCGAGGGTCAGTTCGAATTGCACTACCAACCGCTGGTCAACCTGGAGAGCAACGCCATCAGCGGGCTGGAGGCACTGTTGCGCTGGCAGCACCCGACGCGGGGAACGGTTGCACCCGCCGAGTTCGTGCCCCTGGCCGAAGAAAACGGCTTGATCGTGCCGATCGGGGCCTGGGTGTTGCGCCAGGCCTGTCTCGACGCGGCGGAACTGCCCGGGTCGCTCAAGATTGCCGTCAACCTATCGGCGGTGCAGCTGCGCGGCCGCCAGCTGGTCGAGACCGTGTTCTCGGCGCTCGCCGCCTCCGGCCTGCCGGCGCAACGCTTGGAGCTCGAGATCACCGAATCGGTGCTGCTCGAGAACAGCGAGGCCACGCTGGCGACCTTGCACACGCTGCGTGAGCTCGGCGTGCGCATTGCGCTCGACGACTTCGGCACCGGCTACTCCTCGCTCGGCTACCTGCGTCGCTTTCCCTTCGACAAGATCAAAATCGACCGCTGCTTCGTCGCCGATTTGTCCGAGACCTGCCCGGATTCGGCGGCGATCCTGCGCGCGCTGGCCGGTCTTGGCAGCAGCCTCGGCATGACCACGACGGCCGAGGGCGTGGAGACTTCCGACCAGGTGAAGCGGGTGCGCGCCGAGGGCCTGACCGAAATGCAGGGCTACGTCTTCAGCCCGCCGCGACCCATCAAGGACATCGCCCGCTTGTACCTCGCGGGCCTGCCACGCGCCGCCACCGCCGCCTGAAGCGGGCAGCGCTCGATCCGCCCCCTCAATCCGCCCCGCCACGGCCTGAGCTGTCGGCGGCGTAGCGGGCCTGGTTGGCCGCATTCGGCGGATAGAGCCCGGGTAGCGACGCTCCGGCGGTGACCTCGCGCAGGATCCAAGCCTCGAGCCGCTCCTGCTCGGTGGCGGCCGCCACCACCTCGGCGACGAGCCCCGCCGGGATGACGACGGCGCCGTCACCATCGGCCACCACCATGTCGTCCGGCAAGACGGCAACGCCGCCGCAACCGATCGGCTGCTGCCAGGCAACGAAGGTGAGGCTGGCGAAGGACGGCGGCGCCGCGGTGCCCTGGCACCACACCGGCAATCCCGTCGCCAACACGCCGGCGAGGTCGCGCACGACGCCATCGGTGATCAGGCCGGCGACGCCGCGCTTGGACATGCGGGCGCAGAGAATGTCGCCGAAGATGCCGGCGTCGGTGACGCCCATCGCATCCACAACGGCAACCGAGCCCGCGGGCATCGCCTCGATGGCCGCGCGGGTCGAGGTTGGCGAGGCCAACGCCGCAGGCGTCGCCAAATCCTCACGCGCCGGCACGAAGCGCAGCGTGAAGGCGCGCCCGCAGCAGCGCGGCTGTTGCGGCTTGAGCGGACGGATGCCCCGCATAAAGACGTTGCGCACGCCCTTCTTGATGAGGACGGACGTGAGCGTCGCCGTGGAAATGCTGCCCAAGGCTTCGGCAAGCTGGGCTTCGGCAAGCTGGGCTTCGGCAGGCTTGACTTCGGTCGGCATGGGAGGCCTCGTCGATCAGCCCCCATCCAGCCCCATGGGGGTCTGCTCGTCTAGGTGGCCGAAAAATCGGCGCGGTTCAAAAACTGGCCGGCACTGAAAATCAACGGCGCACCCTCGCGGTAGGTCGCCTGCAGCACGCGACCCAGAAACACCAGGTGGTCGCCGCCGTCCATGGTGGATTCGGCGCGGCACTCGAAGGTTGCCAAGCTGTCGGTGATCAATGGACAGCCGCCGTGCCCCCGGGTGAAGGCAACGGTGGCGAATTTGTCATCCCGGCGCGTCGCAAAATGCCGGGCCAGCGCCTCCTGCTCGGCGCCCAGGATGCTGATGGTGAAGAAGCCCGAGCGCGTGAAGCCGGAAAAGCACGACGCCATGCGGTTAAGGCTCCACAGCACCAGGGGCGGCTCGAGCGACACGGCGGCAAAGGAGTTGGCGGTGAGGCCGACGAGATCGGCTTCCGGCGTGCAGGTGGCAACGACGGCCACGCCGGTGGCAAAGCGCCCGAGCGCCTGGCGCAGGCCGGCGCTGTCCAGCACATCCCCATTGCAAGAGACGATCTGCTGCGTCATGCCAAATGCGCTCCACTGCGCTTCCCCGGCCGAGCGGGCCAACGCGCGCTGGCCTGCGGCTGCCCTATCCTAATACGTTGAGTGCAGCCATTCGGCAAAATAATATGTTCTGGCAGAGGCGATTACAATTCCGGATGGCAGCGGCCGATGCCTGGCAGCGTACGCGACCTCACCTTGTTCGTCGCGGTTTACGAGGAGCGCTCGTTCACCGCCGCCGCTGAGCGCGAACGGGCAACCCAATCGGGCGTTTCGCAGCATATTCGCAAGCTGGAAGACACTCTCGGGGTGCGCCTGTTCACGCGCAGCAAGGGCCAGGTGCAGCCGACGCCGGCGGGCGATGCGCTCTATCTCAAGTCGATCGACATCCTGCGCCTCTACGATGCCGCCAAGAAGGCGGTGCGGGGCTACGGCAAGGGGCTCGAGGGCCAACTGGTGGTGGGCCTGATGCCGACCATGACGCGCTCGGTTCTGGCCCCGGCGCTGGCGCGCTTCGTTGCCGACAATCCCAACGTCGCCATCAACGTCATCGAAGCTTATAGCGCGACGCTGACGCAGCAGGTTCGAGCCGCCGAGATCGACTTTGCCATCGTGCCCGCCTTTGCCTGTCCGCCCGGCTTGAGCAGCCGCTTGTTTCTGCGCACGCCCGAGGTCTTGGTCTCGAACCCAAGCTTGGGGCTGGCGCACGGCACCCCCGTCAGGCTCGCCGCCCTGTCACCGGTGAAGCTGGTGCTGCCGGGCAGACCCAACACGCGCCGCCATACGCTCGAGACCTACTGCGCGGCCAACGGCGTCAGCATCGAACGCCTGATCGAGCTCGACGCCATGCTGGCCACACTCGATCTCGTCGCCCGCAGCGAGTGGATGACGGTGCTGCCGGGCGTCATGATGGCGCTTGACGATGGCACCCAGCACCGCGTCAATCCCCTGGCCGAGCCGCCGTTCTGGCTCGACCTGGTGCTGATCGAACCCGCGCAGCGAACCATGACCGCGCCGGCGCGCTCGTTTCTCTCCCAACTTGAAGCGGAAGCGCAGCGGCTTAATAGGCGCTGGACGGGGGGCGTGGCGGCCGCTGCGGGCACCCCCCCCGCGCCGAGCGGCCGGGGGCGCGGCGAGAAGCTTACTCGGCGGCGGCCCCGCCGGCGGCCGCGCCCGGACGCGTCTTGACCACCACCTTGATGGCGTCCTCGACCCGGTCGCGGGCATAGCGCAACGCCTCCGGCAGCTGTTCCAGCTGGAAGGTATGGGTGTGGATCTTGCAGGCGTCGAACTGCTTGCGACGCATGAAGGCCTCGGCGCGGTGGGTGGCGCTGCGGCCTTCGCCACGAATGCCGTAAAGGTAGATATTGTTGCGAACCAAGTGCGCTACGTCGACGGTGACCGGGGTGTGCGGGAAGGCGGCAAGGCAGAGCTTGCCGCCGCGATTGAGCACCTTGAGGCCAACGTTGATGGCGTCCTCGGCACCGGAGCATTCCAGCACGTAGTCGACGCCCTTGCCGCCGGCCAGCCGGCGCACGGCAGCGACGGCATCCTCCCGGCTGACGTTGACGACATGGTCGGCTCCGAGTTCGCGGCCCTTGGCCAAGCGTTGCTCCCGCGTTCCCGTCAGGATGACCGGATCGGCGCCCAGCGCCTTGGCCACGGCGACGCCGAGCAAGCCGATCGGACCCGGCCCGATCACAACCACGCTTTCGCCGGCGACGAGGCCGCCGAGCTCGGTCAAGCCATACATAGCTGTGCCCGCCGTGACCACCAGGGTCGCCTCCTCGTCCGACATGGTGTCGGCGATCTTGATCAGCGTGTTGACATGATTGACGGCGTACTCGGCGAAGCCGCCGTCGGTGGTGAAGCCGTTGGCGCGATGACCCTTGTCGCGATCGCCCCAGTTCAATCCATAGTTCAGGCAACTGGTGTACATGCCCATGCGGCAGCGCTTGCACTGGCCGCAGCCGGCGTGAATCTCAACCGTCACGCGCTCGCCGATGGCGAACTCATCGACGCTCGGCCCGAGCGCGGCGATGGTGCCCATGTACTCATGCCCCGGCGTCCAGTTCTTGTTGAAGGGCAGTCCGCCTTGCACCAGCGCCGGTGGCCCGGAGGCGATGACGTCGAGGTCGGTGGCACAGATCGCCACCGCATCGATGCGCACCAACACCTCGGCTGCGCGCGGCACCGGCACCGGCTTTTCGATCAGCTTGAGTTCGCCGGGATTGCCCAGCACCCAGGCGCGCATCCGCTCCGGGATAGGAAAATTTGCTGCGGTCTTGACGCCGGCGGGCGCGTACATGAAAGCTCTCCTGCGCAAGATCGCGAGCCGCTTGGCGTGCTCAGGCCACCGCCTCAAGGCGCACGCCGTCGGGAACCGGCAGCGCCGCGTTGGCGCTGTCGAGAAACTCGACCGTCGTGAACAAGAGATCCGTGTCGCCGACGTTCTCGACGCTGTGCACCATGTATTCGCCGGCGGCGTAGCTCAAGTGCATGGTATCGCCGGGATAGTGGGTGGTCTCGGTGATGCTGCCGTCCTCGTAGTAGCCGCGCGCGCGCCCGTGACTGTGGCAGGTCCAGAAATAGTCGAGCACGTGCCGGTGGAAGGTGCAGCGCTGGCCCGCCGGCACCAACAGATGCCACACGCGCAGCTTGTCGGTTTCCGAGACCAGCACGCTGCCCACCACCGGGTTCATGGCGTTCGCTTTCAACTCTTGGCGCAGCCCCTCCGGCCAGCGGTCGAACGAATTGGCGGCAGCGATGGTGATGTATTTACCCATGCCTAGTCCTCCTCAACTGACCACGCCATTGGCCCGGTGCCCCCCGGGGACCATACAATAAAATTTGCGCGGAACGCGTCATAACCCCCCATTTGCCGGAAAATTGGGGTATTCTGGGCATATCGCCGCTCCCCGGCGTACTCGGCACACAAGGCCTTTGGCATCAATTTCAATGTGTGCTAGTCGGCTGTCGTTCACCCAAGAGAGGGACACCGCTCATGGCTACCACATCCGCGGGTTCAACCGCCAAGGTCGAAACCGTCACCCTGAAACACCTCGCCGA
>DATMZT010000187.1:0-14879 GCA_035573335.1 Hyphomicrobiaceae bacterium
TTCGCGCGGCGAGTAGCTTTGCCATGCCCGCTTCGAGGTCGCAGCGACGCCCGCCATCCTTCTCACGCGCGGCATAATAAGTGAGCTGGCGCGCAATCATGGTCTCGACGGCCATCATCACGATCTTGTTGGCAACACGCGGGAAGGCATAGATGGCCTTGCCGAACTGGTGGCGCCCCAGGGCGTAGCCGAGAGCGAGGTCCATGGCCGACTGTGCGACCCCGATTGCGCGCGCGGCCGTCTGGATCCGGGCGGCTTCGAAAGTTGTCATGAGTTGCTTGAAGCCTTGGCCTTCGACGCCGCCGAGGAGCTGCGTCGCAGGTACTTCGAAAGCATCGAAAGAGATGTCGAACTCCTTCATGCCGCGATAGCCAAGGACCTCGATTTCGCCGCCCGACATGCCCTCGGCCGGGAAGGGATTGGCATCATCGCCGCGCGGCTTTTCGGCGAGCAGCATGGAAAGGCCCTTGTAGCCGGGTGCGTCAGGTTTGGTACGCACCAGCAAGGTCATCATGTCGGCGCGGACGGGATGCGTGATCCAAGTCTTCTGGCCCGTCACCTTGTAGACGTCACCCTCGCGCACCGCGCGCGTTTTG
This sequence comes from Hyphomicrobiaceae bacterium, assembly GCA_035573335.1. Classification (GTDB taxonomy): domain Bacteria; phylum Pseudomonadota; class Alphaproteobacteria; order Rhizobiales; family Hyphomicrobiaceae; genus AWTP1-13. The sequence continues at coordinate 597 of DATMZT010000187.1, forward strand.
AGCGAGGCGAGGTCGGAGCCTGTGTTCGGTTCCGTGAACACCGCGGTTGGCAGCAATTCCCCGGTGGCGATCCTTGGCAGGTATTTGCGTCTTTGCTCGTCTGTCCCGGCGCCCAGGATCAGCTCTGCGGCAATCTCCGACCGCGTTCCAAGCGAGCCGACCCCGATATAGCCTCGCGAGAGCTCCTCGGAAACCACGCACATCGCTTCCTTGCCGAGGCCAAGCCCACCGAATTCCTCCGGCAACGTCAAGGCAAACACGCCGAGTTCGCCGAGTTTGTTTATGACCTCGCGCGGAATGTAGGTGTTCTTCAGGTGCCACTCCTGCGCGTAGGGCAACACTTCGGCTTGCGCGAAGCGGCGCATCTGCGTGCGCATCTCGTTCAAGATGTCGTCGAGACCGGTATCGCCGAAGGTGGTGACGTCGGGCTGCGCCGCGATGATCGACGCCAAGCGCCCCCTTACGGCGCTGCTGGTGCCTTGATCGATCAGCCCCGCGACCCGTTGCTCGAAGCCATGGGCCTCCATCCGCGTCACACCAAGATCGGCCGGCCGTACCGTTTCGTTCTGGCTCATCGGGATGCCGCCGGCGATCTGGGCAAGGTATTCGCCAAAGCCAGCGCTGAGCAGCAGACGCTCGGTTTCCCCAAACCGGTCTGAAGCCATCAGGCGCCGCCCCCAGCCCAGCATCTGGCGCAAGGCTTCGACGTAGGTGGCGAGCCAGGCAAGTCCGTGCAGCGCGGCTTGCGCCGTCTCAGGCCCGCCGGGTCCGGTCGCAGCCCTTTTTACGCCGAGCCTAGCCAGGTGGAACAGGCGTTCTGCCGCGCTAACGGCATCGGTTGAGGCCTCAAGTAGGCGAACGCCTTCATCCGGCCCGGTAGGCACGACAGTCATCACGGCTTGGCTCCTCGCGGGTGGTGCTGCGCCGCAACATAGCGGGGCCGACGCCGAGCGCAATGGCCGATGCTCCCGCCAGCGCTGACTAGCCGGCGTTGGTCTCGCCGCGCAGCGCCCGCAAGAGACGGTCGACCGCCCCGGCGTGTCGCCTGGCATCGACGCTGACGACCGACACTTCAGCTTCCTCGCCTTGCCAGTCTTCGACCCCGCGCGTCGCGCCGCTATCGGGAAACTCGTGGCCTTGCCTCGCCGGCAAACCCGTCGGCGCAGGCAGGGCCGAGCGCCGTGGCTGGCGGCCATCCGATGGGGCGGGCAGCGGCGCAAGCGCCACGAACGACACGCTGGCCTCCTCCTCGCCCGGCGGAGATTGTGCCAGTCCTCGCGATCCTGCCTCGCGCACGGCGTCGTCGTTACGCTGGCGGCGTGCCAGGCTGGGATCGAGGTCGCTCGAAGATGTTGATGGGCGTGGCGCCGTCGCGTCGATTGGCCCGCTGCGCTGTCGCGCCTCGATCGCCGCGTTCACGTTCGTCCAGGCGCGGTAAAGGGGATTTGCCAGCAGCCTCGCTTGGAGTCTGCCGGTCTCGCCGGCCTCGGTACCTGCTGTGGCGCTGGAACGCAGCAGCGCCTGCCAGCCCTCGTCCGCCGCCAGCGCGGTCTCGAGACGTTCGCGCGCGCGCCGTAGCGCTTTGAGCTTGCTCATCTCATCGACGGACGTCACGCAACCCCTCCTGCCGCTCCTCACCCTCCCCTGCGCTTAGCGATGCTAGCGCATCCGGAGGGTCTGGAACACGCCACGACTCTAGGCCCATTTTGCGGGCGGCACTATCCTCGTGCAGCCGGCCCAAATTGCGGCGGCCTGTCGGCTCGACGCCGGCCCCATCAGCGCCTAGGTTCGGCGCTGCGGCGCGGCGCGCAGTCAAGGTCCGCTTCAAAGCTTGGAGACTCAGGAGCAGGCATGTTTTCTCGCCACCTGAAACCCGTTGCCATTGCCTTCCACGAAACCTTTGCCGACAGCGGCTTTTCCATGGCCGGAGCGGTCGCCTACTCGTTCGTGCTGTCGCTGTTTCCCTTTTGCATCTTTTTGGGTGCAGTGGCAGGGTATTTTGGGGGTGAAGCCTTGGCGCAAGCCGCAGTCCAACAGCTCTTCCAGCTAGCGCCCGCGCCCGTGGTCGAAGCCATCGCCCCGGAAGTGATGCGCGTCATGGGCCAAAGCCGGTTCGGCCTGTTGACGGTTGGCGCCCTGATTGCCCTTTTCTTTGCCACCAGTGCGGTCGAAAGCCTGCGCGCGGCGCTCAACATCGCCTACCGTGTGAAGGAAAAACGCTCCTATCTGTGGTGCTTGGCGCAAAGCGCGGTTTTCGTCATCCTGAGCGCCGTCGGCATGCTTGCCCTGACCTGGGGCGTGGTCGTTGGCCCGCAGATGGCCGCTGGTCTAAAGCCGAGCTGGCTTCTGTGGCTTACTGATCAAGGCTGGACGGCACTGTTTGGTCGTTATGGGATCGTCGTCGTCGCCATCGGCGGTCAATTGCTCGCCTATCATCTGTGGCTTGCCGCCGGGTCGCGCGGTCTGGGCGACGTCTTGCCAGGCGTCTTGCTGAGCCTACTGTTGTGGATCGCCGCGGCGCACCTGTTCGGGTCGTGGCTCAGCATCAGCGACTATTCCCGGTTCTATGCCGGCCTCACGCAAATCATGAGCGCGCTCGTGTTTTTTCAGGTTTCGGCGGTTGTAGTCATACTCGGTGCCGAGCTCAACCGAGGCATTTTGGAGATGCGACGCAGGCTCGCCGAATAGGTCAGCCCTCACGACGTCGGCTTGCGCGCAACGATGATGGCCTCGTCCAGCGTGAAAAACAGCACGCCGGCCTCGCTGCGCGGTTTGAGGAAAGCTTTGAGCGCCGGCGAGGCCTGCTGCAGAATGGAACGCAGGCGCTCGAGCGTCGGGCCGCTACAGCCCATCCGCGTTGCCCAGGGCTCGAACTCCATTTCCTTGGGCGTGCGCTCCTTGTGCACGATCCGCAAGCCTGCATCCTCGATCAATTCGCTCCATTCGGTCATGCCGAGACAGCGGCTGTGGCTCGGATCGCGCATGCGCTCGAAGGTATTATAGATCAGCGCAGCATCCCGTAGCTCGATGGGCACGAAGCCCGGGGTCGATTCGGCGTCCGGTTCGATGTTGTCGGCGAGCGCAAAGGTGCCGCCCGGCTTGAGGACACGCTCGACCTCCGACACGAACGTCGGAATGTCGGGAAAGTGATGCGGGGCGATGCGGCAGGTCACGAGGTCGAAGCGGGCGTCCTCAAACGGCAGCGCCTCGGCGTCCGCAAGGGCCGTCTCGAGGTTGGCAATCCCCTTCGCCGCCGCCAGCTTTGTCGCCTCATTGAGCATCGGTTGGGTCAGATCGCTCGCGATGATGCTCGCCACGTGCGGGGCAAATGCCAACGCGGTGTGACCGGCGCCGGTGGCGACGTCGAGGGCGTGCCACTGCTTCTGAGGCTGCACGAGCTCGACGAGGCGCCCAAGGCTTGCGCCTTTGGCGTGCACCGTCGAGGTGACGTAAGCGGCCGCGTGGGCCCCAAATTGGTCCTGAACCAGGGACTTGTTCATGGTGCGATCTCCGCCGGCGCCCCAAACTATCACAATGCAAAGCGCGCCGCCCACCCCAACGGAGCTGCCGGCGTCGCCGCGCCGACCGTCACAACCCACGACCCCCGCTGTGCTTCGCCTTGGGCGCCCACACGGGGGGCGTCGCGCCAGCGTCAGCAAAAGCTTGAGCGAGACCTTGGTTCTCGACCCGTAGCGCAAAATTCAGCCGCGCGTTCCGGACCGTGGAGCCGACCGCAGTGGGCTGGGGCGATGGCGTTTTCTCCGATCGCCTCTTGGTCGTGCTCTGCCCCGCTTTCTCCCTGCGTCTCCCCCGCCCTCTCCCCCGTGCGAAAGCGAGCCCCAGTTCAGCCCAAGAGCGCATAGGTGCCCGTCGAGAAGGCGGCGGGCTTGCCGCCGGCTTCGCCCACCTCGCAGACGCAGAATGCGAGCGATTTGCCGAGCCGCATCAGCTTGGCCTCCAACCGGGCGTCCGCTTTGCTGATGGGGCGCATGTAGCTGATGGTGAGGTCGACGGTCGTGCAGGGCCTAAAGTCGCCGCTCGCGGCTGCAAGGGCGATGACCATGGCGGTGTCGGCGCCGGTGATGAGCGCCTGCCCGCACAGCATGCCGCCCGTACGACAGAGCTGCGGCGAAAATGGCAAGCGTAGCCTGGCGAACTCGGGACCTATGGCTTCAACCTTGATGCCGCTCGCCAGCACCCATGGCGCGAAGTTTTGCGCAAGAATGGCGTTGGCCGCTTCGGCCGTCAGCTGGGGCATGGGAAAGGATCCGCGATTTCCCTGACAGGCAAGGCGGTATCGGGGCGTAACGGACTGCCCCTGTCCCCGGTCTTATACGGCGAGGCGGGTCAACGGCAACAGCCCGGCATGAGCCGCGGCCGCGAGGCCCCGTTTTTTGGCTGCAGGGACGCGTCGGTGCCGGGACCACCGCGCGCGTCAAGCGTCCGGGTTTTGCAGGTTCGGCCCGGGCTGGCTCCGGCCTGGCTCGGGGTAGGGCCCGGGTTTGGCTTTGCGCCAGCGAGCCTGTCCGCCAACATTCCTCAGTCGGCCCCGTGTTCCACTTGTGCGCAAACGCCGTGGCCTTGCGGCCACGAGCGGGTCCATCGGCCCCCTCAGCAACGCCGGCTATTTGCTGTGTGCTCGCGCTCCGGCGGCGGGTCCATCGGCTCCCATCGGGACCACCAAGTATTCGATCTCGACGTTTCCGGCCTTCTCGAACGCCAGCGTCCCCTTGATCTTTTGCCCAGCCTTCAAGGGCTGCATCAGGTCCATCATCATCAAATGATGGGAGAACGGCTTGAGAACAACGCTGGCCCCCGGCTTGAGGGCGATGCCGGGATTGACCTGGCGCATCATGGCAACGCCATTGACGATGTGGATCTCGTGAATTTCCAGGCTCCCTGAAACCTCCGTGGAGCCGCCAACCAAGCGGTCGGGCTCGCTGCCCGTATTGATCAGCGTCATGAAGCCGCCACCAACCTTGGAGCTTTCGGGGGTGGCGCGCGTCCAGGGCGCGACGATTTTGATCTTTCCGGCGCTATATTCTGCAACTTGCGCGTGCCCGTCCGCCGCGAGCGCCATCGCCGCGAGCGCCAGCGTCGCACCCCACCGCAAAGCTCGCAGGCCGCTCATCGCTGCTCATCCTTCCTCGGCTCGGAGCCAATGGCGCCGCTCAGGTCTTTGCCAAGCAGGACTACCTCGCGCCCGTGCCATGGTGCCGAGTCGATCGGCTCGAAACCGCATCTTTCATAAAACCGAATGTTGCGCATGCCCTTGCCGGTAACAACGTGAACGCCGGCGGCCCCGGCGGCGGCGGCGAGCGCCGCAAAGGCATCGATCAGCGCTCTGCCGATGCCGCGGCTGCGATAGGCCGGGGCAAGATTAATATGCAAGTGCGCCGGGAACCGACGGCAATGGGCGGCAAAGTGCGCGCAATAGTAGCCAAGGTCGCAGAACCTCGGTTGCGCGGCGGGATTTTCCAGGCTTCCGACCAGGTAGCCGGCGACCGTTTCGCCGACGATGGCCACCAAAACGGGATCGCCGGGCGCGTCCAGATAGCGCTCGAGCCAACGATACCGGAACCAATCGCGGTCCGGTCCGGGCACAAAGGTGCGGCCGCTCGCTTCGAAGAAGATGCTCTCCACATGCTGCCGCCAGGCTGGGGGCAGGTTGCTGCTGACGACGATCTCGGCACCGACAATCTCGGGACGAACGGCTTCGCTCTTTGGACCCGATGAAGCAAGAGGCGATGAAGGGCGTTGCAGTCCGCTACGGTTTGGCACGGTGCTCTTCCAGGCGCGGCATGATTTCGACCAAATTGCAGGGGCGGTGCCGGTTGTCGAGCTGGTGGCGCAAGATGCCCTCCCAGGCATCCTTGCAGGCGCCCGGCGAGCCCGGCAGACAGAAGATGTAGGTCCCGCCCGCTAGTCCGGCACAGGCGCGCGATTGGATCGTGGATGTGGCCACCTTCTGAAACGAAATCATGTGAAAGACGGTCGAGAAGCCCTCGATTTCCTTTTCGAACAGAGGTTTGACGGCCTCCGGCGTGACGTCACGACCCGTGAACCCCGTGCCACCAGTCGAAATCACCACATCGACGTTGGGATCGGCTATCCAATCCTTCACCTTGGCCGCAATACTGACCGCCTCGTCCTTGACGATGGCGCGATCGGCGAGTTCGTGCCCGGCGGCGCGGATCATTTGAGCCAAACTGTCGCCGGACTTGTCATCCGCTACGCTGCGCGTGTCCGAGACCGTCAACACTGCAATGCGTACGGCAACGAACGGGCGCTTTTCGTCAATTCTGGCCATATCGCGGTCTCCGTCTCGATGGGGCCTCTAACGTCGCGGGCGGGCACCCCGCCCGCAACGCGCTCGCCGCCTTTTGGCTCTGGTCGGCCGAAAGCCGCGGCTGGGGTGCCAACATCAACCCTCTAGCAACGCCTTAATGGCAAGTAGATCCCGCCAGGCTAGCCGCTTGGCGGCTGGCGTCCGCAACAGGTAGGCCGGATGCAGTGTGGCCATGGCCTGGGCATTATGCGTCCCGACCAGGAGCGCCCGTTGCTTGCCGCGGATGCGCATAATGCCTTCGGTCACGTCGAACAGGTGCTTGGCCGCCGCACCGCCGAGAAGGGCAATGACCTTGGGCGCGACCAGCTCGATTTGGCGCTCCAGGAACGGGCGGCAGACCTGAGCCTCCTGTGGGGTGGGCGTGCGGTTGCCCGGCGGGCGCCAGTACACGATGTTGGTGATGTGGACGTCCTCTTCTTGAAGGCCAATGGCGGCCAGCATCTTGTCCAAGAGCTGGCCCGCGCGCCCCACGAACGGCTTGCCGGCCAGATCCTCATCGCGCCCGGGGGCCTCCCCAATCAACATGAGCGCCGATGTGGTCGCGCCGCGATAAAAGCAAAGGTTCTTGGCCGTGGCCTTGAGACTGCAGCCGTCGAAGTCCGCCAGGGTGCTTTCGAGGTCATGCAGCGACTGAGCGGTGCGGGCGGCGCCTCGTGCCCCCATGATGGCAGCGTCCGGCAGCACGGCGGTAAAGGGCCGCTGGGCGCCGCCAAGGGCCGTCGCGGGTGGCGTCGCGCGCGGCGGCAGGTCTGGGGCCCGGGCCGCCGGGGATGGCTGCCGCTGGTGTGGCGCCGGGCCAAGCGGTGCCGGCGCGGCCGGCATCGGCGTTGCCGCCCGCAAGCGAAACTGGTGCCCCGGCGCCGCATCGCCCCGTTCGAGCCAATCGATGGGGGCTTGGCCGAGCGCCTCATCGGCGCCCATGTCGCGGTACCAGCCCAGCAGGGCCGCCAGTCCGCCATTGTGGCGCTCATCGGTCATGGGCGCAATCTATGCCAGCCGGCCGCCATTTGCAGCAAAGCCCTGCGCGCGCAAAAGGCCGACCTTGACGCGCCGGGCGGCCTCGACCTATCGAACCAGCACCGATGGCTTGGGGAAAATGCCGATGGCGCTCGCGGATGCTCAAAGTTCGCCCAGGGAGGTGATGGAGTTCGATGTCGTGATCGTCGGCGCCGGCCCTGCCGGCCTTGCCGCCGCAATCCGCCTGAAGCAGCTTGCCGGCAACGCCGAAAGGGACCTGTCAGTTGTGGTGCTGGAGAAGGGTTCCGAGGTTGGCGCCCACATCCTCTCGGGGGCGGTGATCGATCCGATCGGGCTCAATGCGCTCGTTCCGGATTGGCGGGCGAAGGGCGCACCGGTCGAAACGGCGGTGACCGACGATCGCTTTTATTACCTCGGGCCGGCAGGCCGGTTGCGCATACCCAACATCGTCATGCCGCCGCTGATGCGCAATCACGGCAACTATATCGTTAGTCTGGGCAACCTGTGCCGTTGGCTCGGTGAGCAGGCGACCGAGCTTGGGGTCGACATCTATCCCGGTTTCGCCGCGGCTGAGGTCCTCTACGATGACCGCGGAGCCGTCACCGGCGTCGCCACCGGCGACATGGGCGTAGGCAGAGACGGCGAGCCAACGGCGCGCTTCAGCCGGGGCATGGAGCTCAAGGGCAAGTACACCATCGTTGCAGAAGGCGCGCGCGGATCCTTGACCAAGACGCTGACCGCCAAGTTCGGCTTGGGCGAGGGTTGCGAGCCCCAGAAGTTCGGGCTGGGCCTCAAGGAGCTGTGGGAGGTGGCGCCGGAGCGCCACCGCCCCGGCCTCGTGCAGCACACGCTTGGTTGGCCTTTGGAGGACCGCACGGGGGGCGGATCGTTCCTTTATCATTACGGCGCCAACCTGGTATCGGTCGGCTTCGTCGTGCATTTGAACTATGCCAATCCCTACCTGTCGCCCTACCACGAATTCCAGCGCTTCAAATCCCATCCGCTGATCTCGCCGACATTCGAGGGCGGCCGGCGCATCGGTTATGGCGCACGCGCTCTGACCGAGGGCGGCCTGCAGTCGATCCCGCACCTTACCTTTGCTGGCGGCGTGCTCGTCGGATGCGCGGCCGGGTTTATGAACGTGCCGCGCATCAAAGGCTCGCATAATGCCATGTTGTCGGGCATTGCCGCCGCCGAGGCCGCCTTCGCCGCCATCGCGGCCGGCCGTGCCAACGACCGCCTCGAGGCCTACGCAGCGGCGGTGGCGTCGGGGCCGATCACACGGGATTTGCGCCGGGTGCGCAACGCCAAGCCGATGCTGTCGAAATTTGGCACGCTCATTGGCACGGCGCTCTCAGGGGTCGACATGTGGGCCAATACGCTGCTCCCCGGCGTGGGCTTCGGCTACACCCTCAAGCACGGAAAGCCCGACCATGCGACCTTGCAGAGGGCCAGCGCGGCGCGGCCGATCGAATATGCAAGGCCCGACGGCAGATTGATGTTTGACCGCCTCACCAACGTGTCGTTCTCGGCGACCAACCACGAAGAGGACCAGCCGCCCCACCTCAAGGTGCGCGATCCGGTCCTACAAAAGCAATCCGAGCATAATGTCTATGCTGGCCCCTCCACCCGCTATTGTCCGGCTGGGGTCTATGAGTGGCTCGAAGAGGCCGGAAAGCTGCGCTTCCAGATCAACGCCCAAAACTGCGTTCACTGCAAAACCTGCGACATCAAGGATCCCAACCAGAACATCGATTGGGTGGTGCCGGAGGGTGGCGGCGGGCCGAACTATTCAGGCATGTGAGTCGCCAGGCACAGCCATTGAGAAAAGGAGGGGACGTATGTCCGCCGACAAACTAGATCCCGATGCGCAAAGGGTCTGCGAAATGATCATCGCCTCGGGCCGGCCGCCGATCGAGACGCTGACGCCGGTCGAAGCGCGTGCCATCTATTTGGCGTCCAAAGCGATCCTGCAACCCGACCCGGAACCCGTCGCGGAGGTGAAGGAACTGAGCGCGCAGGGGCCGGCCGGGCCAATTCCGTTGCGTCTTTATCGGGGCCAGCCGGCCACGGAAACGGACGCACAACCCGTCGTCGTCTACTTCCACGGCGGCGGCTGGGTGATTGGCGATCTGGAAAGCCACGACCAGCTCTGCCGTGCCCTTGCGAACGCAGTGCCGTGCACGGTCATTGCCGTCGACTATCGGCTCGCGCCGGAGCACAAGTTTCCAGCCGCCGTGGAGGATGCCATTGCGGCGACCCGCTGGATTGCCGACAACGCCGACCGGCTCAAGGTGGATGCCAAACGCCTTGCGGTTGCCGGCGACAGCGCCGGGGGTAATCTGTCCGCGGTCGTGTCGATCGCGGCGCGCGACAGCGGCGGGCTGACACCGGTGCTTCAGGTCTTGATCTACCCCGGCACGGATATGGCCATGCAAACTGTCTCGATTAGCCGGCATGCCGAGCAGCTGCCGCTGACGCGAAAAGGCATGCAATGGTTCGTCGACCACTATTTGCGCGGGCCGCAAGACGTGCACGATTGGCGTGCCTCACCGCTGCGGGCGGCGACCCTGCGGGGCCTGCCGCCGGCCCTCATTATTACGGCGGGCTTCGACCCGCTCGGCGACGAAGGCGAAGCCTTTGCCAAAGCGCTTTCGAGTGCCGGTGTCTCCGTTGATCTGGAGCGGTTCGAGGGACAAATTCACGGGTTTATCACCATGGGGCGGATCGTCGCCGATGCCCGGCGCGCCACCGATCTTGGCGCAGCCCGGTTGCGAGCAGCCTTTGGCCAGAAGCCGGGCGGCGCCTGATTATCCACAGCTTGCCAGTAGCGCCTACAGGGATCCCGCCGGCCCGCTTGCGGGCTTCCCGGTCCTCGATTTGCCCCATTGTGCCGGTCCGATGGCAGCGACCACGATCGCCGAACAAAGCTTCCCGAGTGGGCGTTCTGGAGTCGCTTGCACAACTCTTTCCTGCTAGCCTGCTGGGCGGGAATCAACGAATGAGCAAACCAAGCTCTAAGGCACGAGGTGACATGGGTCGGTGGCTGTCCAGGCTGAGCCTCATCGGCGCAATTGTAGCGGTCGTTCTGGCCGCCATGGCGCCTCCCGTCAGCGCGGGCCTCGGTGCCTCTCAGGAAGCTGCCTCGCTGCTCGGAAGCTACCTTGCCGGACGCGTGGCGCGGGCACAAAACGACACGCGCGCCGCCGCCCTTTTCTATCGGCAGGCCCTTGCCCAGGATCCCGGCAATAGCTTGCTCATCGAGCAGGCGTTTCTGATGGAGACGACCGAGGGCGAATGGGCGCGCGCTGAGGCATTGGCGCGTCAGCTCGTCGAGCTGCAGCCCACGCATCGTACCGCCCACGCCCTGCTTGGCCTCGCCGATTTCAAAGCTGCGCGCTATGCCTCGGCTGATGAGCATTTCAAGGCGGTAAGCGGGAACCCGATCGGCGAATTGACCAGTGCGATGGCCCGCGCCTGGGTCGCCGAAGCCCAGGGCAAGACGGCGGAGGCGCTGGCTCTGCTCGATGCCCCGAAGTTGCCCGACTGGGCCCAGTTCTATTTGCGCTATCATCGGGCGCTGATCGGCGACGTCAGCGGCCGTCGCGCCGAGGCACGCGCCGCCTACGAACGCATTCCCGCCAACGACCAGCGCACGCTGCGCATCACATTGGCCTACGCCCGTCATGCCGCCAACGGCGGCGATAGCAAGCTGGCCCAACGCATCTTGAAGGCACACTTCGATAAGGCCAAGGCGGACGGCCACCCCGAGGCCAAGGCGCTGCAGGACGAACTCGATGCCGGAGCGCAAGTCTCGCTTCTCGTCACCACGCCGACCGAGGGTCTTGCCGAATCGTTCTACGGGCTGGGCGAGGCGTTGACCGGGGAGGGCGGCGTCAGCGTGGGGGCGGTCTATCTGCAGTTTGCCCTCTTCCTTAGGCCCGACTTTCCCTTTGCGCTGGCGACCCTTGCCAATGCCTACGAGACCACCAAGCGCTATGATGCGGCCATCGTCGCCTACGACCGGATCCCGAACAATACCCCGCTCCAGGTCAGCATCGAAATTCGCAAGGCCCTCAACCTCAACCAGCTCGAGCGCATCGAGGAGGCCAAGGAGCTGCTCGAGGGTACCGCGCGCCAAAATCCGACGGACGTGCGTCCGCTGGACGCCCTGGGTGGCATCATGCGCGGCCAAAAGCGTTACGAGGAGGCGGTCGAGTACTATACCCGAGCCATCGCGCTCATCGACAAGCCCGACCAGAAGCATTGGTCGTTTTTCTACTCGCGCGGCACCTGCTATGAACGCATCAAGAAGTGGTCGCTCGCCGAAGCCGACCTGGAGCGCGCGCTGCAGCTGAGCCCAGACCAGCCGCTGGCCCTCAACTACCTCGGCTACTCCTGGATCGATCAGGGCCGCAATCTGAAGCAGGGGATGGCGCTGATCGAGAAGGCCGTGCGCCAAAAACGCGACGACGGCTATATCGTCGACAGCCTGGGTTGGGCCCACTACCGGCTCGGCAACTACAAGGAAGCCGTCAAGCATCTCGAGCGGGCCGTTGAGTTGCGCCCGGAAGATCCCGTTCTTAACGACCATCTTGGAGATGCTTTCTGGCGCGTCGGCCGCGAGCGGGAAGCCCGCTTTCAATGGGAGCAGGCCTTGACGCTCAAGCCCGAGCCGGAGGACGCCGATAAAATCAAACGCAAGCTGCAGCGCGGGCTGGCCTCGCCGCAGCAGGCGCGTCCCGTCAAGCGAACCAAGGAAGTGGTCAAAAAGGAGCACCTGAAGAAGAGTTCGGAGACCACCTTCAGTCTGCCGCTGTTCAAGTAGTCGTCGCCGGGGGCACCCGTGTGGTCCGCGCACGCGGCCGGCGCAGGGCCTCCTTTGATGGGTGTCACAGAAATTGCGCGCGCCAAGGTCAACCTCACACTCAAGGTGCTGGGGCGGCGGTCCGATGGTTATCACACACTCGAAAGTCTCGTCACCTTTGCTGCGATCGGCGATCGGCTAACCTTTGACCCGGGCCTTGGGGCCCGCTTGCTCGTGAGCGGGCCATTTGCCGAGGCTATCGCGGGACCCAACATCCTCGAAGGCGCCCTTGATCTGTTGTCGCAGTCCGGGGTCGATCTGGGGGGCGGCAGCCTCACGCTCGAGAAAAACCTGCCCGTTGCGGCTGGTCTGGGCGGCGGCTCAGCCGATGCAGGCGCTTTGCTGCGGCTGGCCCGCGCCGCCCATGCGGGACGCGCTGAAGAACCCCTGTGGCGCGATCTGGCTCGGCGGCTCGGCGCCGATGTTCCCGTCTGTTTTGCCGACCGCCCCGCCCGCATGGGGGGCATTGGCGATGAGCTGCAGCTGCTGGCGACGGGAACTTCGCCCCTACCCCCGCTCCCCGCCGTGCTGGCCAATCCGGGCGTGCCCCTGGCGACCGCACGGGTGTTTGCCGCGCTGCAGGCACCACTCCTCAAGGGTGCGCGCGCGGCCACCGCGCCGCTGGCGCCGATCGGATCGTTGGCGGCGCTTTGCGACCTCATCGGCACTGTTGGCAACGATCTCGAGCCGCCGGCGATGGCGCTCGAACCGGTGATCGGCGCGGTGAAGGCGGCACTGCTCGCGTGCCCGGGGTGCCGAACGGCGGCAATGTCGGGCAGCGGACCAACCTGTTTTGGCATTTTCACGAGCAAAGCTCAGGCGGCGGCGGCGGCGGTAGCCTTGCGCAGCTCCGAGCCGCGCTGGTGGGTTGTGGCAACACGGTTCGACGGCGTCGCCGCTTAGGCCGCGGCCTAGCCTCACGTCTGCGATTGGCTCCGAGTCGCCGCTGGGGCACGCGGCGCCCCAGGGTCAGTCCGCCTCTTGGAACACTTCTTCCCGGCCCTTGCGGATCGCTGGCAGGACGGCGAGCACGATCGTGATCACCGAGAGCAGCAGCAGACCCGCGCTCAAAGGTCGATCGATGAAGGTCAGGAAACTGCCGCGCGAAATCACCAAGGCCTGGCGCAGCTTTTCCTCCATCAACCTGCCAAGCACGAAACCGAGCAAGAGGGGCGCGGGCTCGAACCCGAACTTGACAACGGCGTAGCCGAACAGGCCGAAGCCCGCCGTCATCAGTACCTCCACGGGCGAATTGTTGATGGAATAGATGCCGATGCAGCACAACAGGATGATCGCGGGAAACATCAGGCGATACGGCACCTTCAAGAACCGCACCCAGAGCCCGATCAGAGGCAAATTGATCACGAGCAGCATCAAGTTGCCGATCCACATGGAGGCGATCATGCCCCAGAACAGGTTGGGCTGCTTGGTCATGATCTGCGGGCCGGGCACGATACCGTGGATGGTCATGGCGCCGACCATCAAGGCCATCACCGCGTTCGGCGGAATGCCGAGCGCGAGCAAGGGTATGAATGCCGTCTGTGCGCCGGCATTGTTGGCCGATTCCGGACCGGCGACGCCTTCGATCGCCCCGCGCCCGAAGCGGGTCGGATCGTCAGCCAGCTTCTTTTCGATAGTATAGGAGGCAAATGGACCCAAAACGGCGCCGTTTCCGGGCAGGAGGCCCAGGATGGAACCGATCAGGGTGCCGCGTGCGATCGGCGCCGCCGATTGCGCGAAATCCTTGCGATTGGGGAGCAGGTTACCGATTGCGGCGCGCACTACGTCGCGCGCCTGGGTGATCTCGAGGTTGCGCAGAATTTCGGCGAAGCCGAACAGGCCCATGGCCAGAACGGCGACGTCGAGGCCATCGGAGATTTCGGTCCAGCCGAAGGTCAGGCGCTCCTCGCCGCTCTCCAGGTCCGTGCCCACGGTCGAGAGCAAGATGCCGACCAGAATGATGGCGATCGCCTTCGGCACCGAGCCGCGCGCGAGCACCACGGCAAACATCAACCCCATGACCATGAGCGCGAAGTAGTCGGCCGGCCCGAACAAAAGCGCCATCGCCGTGAGCGGCGCCGCCAGGGTT
>DATMZT010000188.1:0-11965 GCA_035573335.1 Hyphomicrobiaceae bacterium
ATGCCAACGAGCCCTTGCCGCGGCGGCTGTCCTATCACACGGATTTCTCCACGCCCCCCAGTGGCACCAAGAAGGCGGACTTTACCAACAAGCTGACCGGGCGCGGGCCCATGGAAGGACGCCCACCGGGAGAGGCCTTCTCGCATCAGCGCTGGGCCGAGTTCTTTCCCAAGGAGGGCTACGTCTTCACGTTGGGGTGCTGCGCCAGCAACCAGAGCTTCTTTGCTCCCGGTAACGGCACGGCGCCCTTCCAGGGTCCCAATGCGGTGTGGACCTATGGCAGGGGCAACTCGGCCGGTGCGGCCTGCGGCACCCTCCCTGCTCCCCTTATCAAGGGCCGCTATGGCGTGCCGATCCTGACCCGGATCTACAACTATCTGCCGACCGATCGCACCCAGAACGGCGGCTTCGGCCGCAACCAGCACCAACTGCACTTCCACAACGCCCACAACGGTGCCGAAAGCGACGGCGCCGCCAACGTGCATCACTTCCCCGGCACCTTCTACGATTATCGCTGGAGCACCACGCTCGCCCGCCGCGACAAGATCAACACCGGTGCCTCGATCAAGACCACGGGCGGCCCCGATGGCAACGGCGGCATCACGCCGGTGCCCGGCGACTACCGCGAGTACCAGGGAACCATGTGGGCACACGACCACCGGTTCTTCTTCACGGCCGAGAATGTCTACAAAGGCATGCTCATGATGATCAACTACTACAGCGCCAAGGACCGTGGGCGAGAAATTGCGAGCGGCAACAAGTACTCGGACGATCCCAAGTTCGGCAACCTGCGCCTGCCGAGCGGCAAGTTCCTGGACTACGGCAACATCGATTTCGATGTGAATTTGATCATCTCGGATGCGACCCTCGACCAGGACGGGCAGCTCTTTTTCGACATCTTCACCACCGACGGCATGATCGGCGACATCCCGCTCGTCAACTTCGGCTACGCGCCGTTCATGGAGGTGTTGCCGAGAAAGTACCGCTTCCGCATCCTGGCGGCGTCGATGTCGCGGTTCTGGAAGTTCGCCATTGCCGGTCCCAACGGCAGCGCCGTGCCCTTCCAGTTCATCGCCAACGACGGCAACCTAGTGGTGAACCCGATCACGCTGACCGAGCTCGACGAACAGGGCATCGCCGAGCGCTACGACATCGTCGTCGACTTTTCCAGGTTCCGGGTCGGCGACCGGCTGCATCTCGTCGATATGCTAAAGCAAACCAGCGGCAACAAGCCCGATGGTGCCAAGTCCCTGGCGGACGCCTTGCGCGGCGACAGCAACGATCCGGTGCTCGGCGCCATCATGCAGTTCCGGGTGGTGGGGTCGGTGCCCAGCGTCGATGTCCCCGGCTATACGCTGACGGTTGCCAATTCCTGCGGCGCCAACGACACCAGCCAGGTGGCACCCGTTCTGACCGATCAGATCCCGATCGTGACCCCGGTGCGCACCCGCGTGGTCCAATTCGGCCGCAAAGGCACCGGCGACTCGCGCAACCCGGCGACCGGGGAGTGCACGCCGGACTGCTCGGAGGTGGTGTTCAACTTCCCCTGGACCATCAGCGTCAATGGCGGCCAATCGCATTCCATGAACGCCAACCGCATCTCAAACCTCTATCCCAAGGCGGGCGAGATCGAGCACTGGACCTACATCAACGAAGGCGGCGGCTGGGACCACCCGATCCACCTCCACTTTGAGGAAGGCATCACCATGAACCGGGGGACCGGAGCCTTCCCGGCGACCGAGAACCTGGTGCGCAAGGATGTCTGGCGGCTGCGCCCGTCGGGCCAGGTGCAGTTCCAGATCCAGTTCGGCGAGTACGGCGGCTCCTACGTGAACCACTGCCACAACACGGTGCATGAGGACTTCGCCCTGCTGATGCGCATCCAGTTGCTCTCGGGTGAACGCACGGCCGTGACCGATACGCCAAACCCGACGGAGGATGGCGTGGTCTTCACCACGCCCGAAATCCTCCCCGAAGGCGATCCGCGGCAGAGACCGGACCTGTTTGTGCCCAAGTCCACATAGGCGGGAGACAGTAAAGAGCTGAAAGGTGCACCGGGGGCGTCAGCGATGGTTGCCCCCGGTCCCCCGTTGCGCGGAGGAGGCATGCGGCGGCTTGCTAGGGTGGGCGTGTTGGCGTTTGTGGCCCTGATTTTGGGCGCCTGGCAAGTTGAGGCCGGACGCTGGGGGAAGGAGTACGTCCCCAACGTTCCCGTCGTCACCCAGGACGGTAAAACCCTCAATTTCTACGACGATCTCATCAAGGACAAGATCGTCGTCATGAGCTTCATCTACACGAGCTGCAAGGACATCTGCCCGCTGGCGACATCGCGGCTTGGCGAGGCGCGGGAGTTGCTCGGCGACCGCGTCGGGCGCGATATCTTTTTTTATTCCATCAGCATCGACCCGGAACACGACACGCCGCAGCGCTTGAAGCAGTACGCCGATGCCTTCCACGCCGGCCCGGGCTGGCTGTTCCTGACGGGACTGCCGGAGGACATTCAGCTGATCCGCTACAAGTTCGGCGACCGCCGCCCGGACCTTGGCGACCACCGCAACGACGTGGTGCTCGGCAATGGCATCACCGGCGAGTGGCAGCGGGAAAATGCCCTGGGCGACCTCGAACATTTCGTGCGCGCGATCGAAGACATGGACCCGAATGGGCGCCGCCAGCCGCAGGTGTCGGCCGTCGATCGGGCGCCGGGCGGGGCCGACGCGTCATCACAGGGGGTTGGCCAAGGGGCTGGCCTAGGGATTGGCCAAGGGGTTGGCTACGACAGGGGCCACCTGATGGAGGGACGGCTGGCGGGCTCGGCCATGTTCGTCAAGCTGTGCGCCGGCTGCCACTCGATCGGCCGAGGCGACCGCGTCGGCCCGGATCTCGATGGTCTCACCTTGCGCCGCAGCCGCCTTTGGATCACCGAGTTTCTTTCCGACCCCATCAAAATGCGCGCCCGCAAGGACCCCATCGCGCTGGCTCTGGCGGCGAAATTTCCCGGCGTGCGCATGCCCTACCTGCAGATCCATGCCAGCGACGCCGCCGATCTCATTTCCTATATTGATGCCAAGTCCAAGCAGCAGCAGCCGACGATCGCGCTTGAGACCCTTTATGCCTTGACCACCCATGACGGCGGCCACCTGACGCCGGCCGACCTCAAGGGCCAGCCGTTCGCCGTGGTGTTCGGCTATACGCACTGTCCGGACGTTTGCCCGACGACGCTGCTCGAATGGTCAAACCTGATCAAAGCGGCCGGGACGGGCCTGGGTGCCTTCAAGCTGCTGTTCGTATCGGTCGATCAGGAGCGCGACACGCCAAGCGTGCTCAAGGCGCTGCTGGCGTCCTTCGATCCTCACATCACCGCGCTGACCGGCAGCGCCGCGGAGATTGCCGCAGCGGCGCGCCAGTTTGGTGCCTTCTACGAAAAGGTGAAGGGTGCGGGCGGGGAGTACAGCATCGACCATACCGTCAAGAGCTACCTGGTCGACCAGGAGGCGCACGTGGCGGGCAGCATCGATCCGCAAACGCCCGAGCCCGATCAGCACCGGGTCCTGACGCAACTGCTCGTGCATTAGGCTGGGGGCCGCGCGCGAGTGCCGGTGTGGTAAAGACGACTTCCCAGATCGCACCGCCTCCTATACTGACAAAGCAATGTGTTGGCCATTCAGTGACGCCTTTCGACGGCAGGTCCTGGGCCGTTGTGCGGCGTTCAGCCGGGTGGCGGAGCCCGACGGCAGCGCGGGCCTGAAACGGGCCGCCGTCGCCATTACGCTGCTGCCGCTAGAGGACCACGCAGAGCCGCCGGGGGCCGCCGCCTTTCTCTTGACACGGCGGGCCGAGGGGCTGCGCGGCCACGGCGGCCAATGGGCCCTGCCTGGGGGACGCTGCGAGGCGCACGAGACCGGTGCGGACGCCGCCCTGCGCGAGCTTGCCGAAGAGGTCGGCGTCACCTTGCGGGCCGATGCCGTGCTGGGCTTGCTCGACGACTATCCGACGCGCTCGGGCTACCTGATCACGCCCGTCGTGCTATGGGCGGGCCTGGGTCAGCTGCCGCGGCCGGATCCGCGCGAGGTCGCCTCCATTCATCGCATCGCGCTCAGCGAGCTTACCCGCAAGGATGCCGCCGATTTCGTCAGCATTCCGGAAAGCGACCGGCGCGTGATCCGCTTGCGCATCAACGGTGGCTACGTGCACGCCCCCACGGCCGCCGTGCTCTATCAGTTCAGCGAGCTGCTGCAGGGCAGGACCACGCGCGTGGCCGACCTGGAGCAACCGGTGTTTGCCTGGCGCTAATCGGCGCCAGCAACTCACGGCAAGATCACGCCCTTGCCGGTCGTTTGCGTGTCAAACAGGCGATAGGCAGCCTCGGCCTGATCCAGCCGCCAATGGTGTGTGAACAGCTTCTCGACGGGGATGTTGTGGTCGGCCACGAACTCGGCGCAGTCCGCCTGTCCTTGCGTCGAGAAGGTCCACGATCCGACGAGCGTGATCTGCCGACGCAACAGATCCGGGCTGACGTCGAGCGTTACCTGTCCACGTTCGCCAACAAAGCAGGCCGTGCCCCATGAGCGCGTGGCACGCACCGCGGCGGCGCGTGCCTCGGCCGCCCCGGACGTGTCGAGCGTCTTGTGCGCGCCCTCGCCGTGCGTGAGATCGCGAATGGCTGCGACCGGGTCGTTCGCGCGCGCATCGATCACCTCGTGGGCGCCGAACTCGCGGGCCAGCTGACGGCGTTCGGCCGAAATATCAAGGGCGATGACGCGGGCACCCATGGCGGCAGCCAGTTGCGTTGCCGACAATCCAACCGGTCCTTGCCCGAAGATGGCGATGGTCTCCCCACCCTGCAGATTGACCCGCTTCAGCGCGCCGTAGGCCGTCCCCGTGCCACAGGAGATGGCGGCGCCGGTCTCAAAGGAAAGCGCATCGGGCAGCGGCACCAAGGTCGACACCGGTGCCAGCATGTACTTTGCATGCCCGCCATTGCCGCTGGCGCCAAACACCACGGCCCCATCCAGGCACATTTGCGTCCAGCCCGTGCGGCAGTGTTTGCAGGTGCCGCAGCCTTTGTAGTGGTGGTCCATGACCCGCTGGCCGAGCTTGGCCTCATGGGGTGCCACGGCGGCGCCCAACGCCACCACGACGCCGCAGGGCTCATGGCCGGCAATGACCGGTTCGGCGCCGCGCTTGAAGCCCGATTGCGTGTCACCCGGCTTGAAGACTGCGCGATAGACGTGCAGGTCGCTGCCGCACATGCCCGACGCCTTGATTTCGATGACCACGTCGCGCGGGCCGGGTGTGGGATCGGGAAAGTCACGCAATTCAAGCTTCCGATCGCCGAGAAAGACGACGCCCTTCATGCCAACCTCCTCATCGCAACTGCCCTCGCTACCCTAAATGCCGTCACTTCTATTGACTCATGTACCACCCGCCATTGGGCGAGATCACCTGCCCGGTCATGTACTTTGCCTCCTCGCTGGCGAGGTAGACCGCCGCCCAGGCGATGTCGTCGGGGTCGCCCAGGCGCTGCAGCGGCGTCTGCGCGGCAATGCGGTCGCGCAGCGCGCCCAAGGGCGCCGTCATGTCCGTGTGAATCCAACCCGGCGCGATCGAGTTGACGCGGATGTTGCGCACGGCCACTTCGTGCGCCAGCGCCCGCGTGAAACCCAAAATCGCAGCCTTGGCGGTCGAATAGGCCACGTTGCCCGGGCGTCCGAAGGTGCCCATGACGCTCGCCATATTGATGATCGCGCCCGACATTTGCCGATTCATGATCTTCAGCGCTTCGCGCGTGCAATAAAAGGTGCCGTCGACGTGCACGCCCAGCATGCGGCGCCAGCCCGCGTCGGTGGTATTGACGGTGCCGTCGAGGAAGGTGGAGACCGGACCACCGCGCGCGATCTCCTCGGCCTGGCGCAAGCGCAGCGCAATAATCTGATCGGCATCGTTGCGCCCCTCAAGGCCACTGATGCCGGCATTGTTGACGAGAACGTCGAGGCGCGGGGTAAGCCTGCTCACCTCCTCGAACATCGCCGCCACGGAGGCTGCGTTCGAGACGTCCGCCGCCACCCAATGCCCACCCAACCGTTCAGCCGTGGCCGCCGCGGCTGGCGCCGACTGATCGTTGATGATGATGCGAGCCCCTTCCTCGGCAAAGCGCTGGGCGATGGCGGCCCCCAGCCCGCGGGCGGCGCCCGTGATCAGGGCGACCTTGTCCTTCAACCTGTCCATGCCGTCCTCGCTGCTTTTGTGCTGGGTCCTTGCCGCCACCTCAGACGCGGCCCTCGACCACGACGTCCAGCAGTTTGGGACCCGATGTCGAGAAGGCGCGCCGCAGCGCCGCCGGGACCGCATCGGGCTCGGTGATCCTCTCCGCCGGCATCCCCATGGACCTTGCCAGCGCCGCAAAGTCGATGGCCGGATCGGCGAAGTCCATGCCGATGTAGTGATCGTTGCCATGGAACGAGCGCAGGCGCTGCTTGATAATGCGATAGCCGCCATTGTTGGCGATGACGTAGGTGATCGGCAGCTTGTGATGGGCGGCCGTCCACAAAGCCTGGATCGAGTACATGGCGCTGCCATCGCCGCTAAAGCAGCACACGGGCCGCGGCGCCTGCGCCAGGGCCACGCCGACCGCGGCGGGCAGGCCCCAACCAATGCCCCCGGAGGCGAGCGCGTGGAAGCCGTAGCGGTCACGATAGGGGATGAGATCCGTCAGGTGGCGCGCCGAGGTGAGGCCTTCGTTGACGACCACGGCATCGCTCGGCAGCGCCTCGGCGATCTTGAGGCTGAGCCAGTCGTAGTCGATCGGCTTGGCCTCGGCGCCCTGCTCAAGGCGCCGGCTGAGGCTTTGCCGCTTGGCGTTCCAGTTCTCGGTGGCGAGCCGCGCCAAGCGCGCCGAGGCGCGCTTGGCCAGTGCCTCGCCGCCGACTTTGCTCACGCGCGGTGTCAGTGCCTTGAGCGTCTCATTGAGATCGGCGTGCACGGCGAGCTCGACCGGAAAATTCTTGCCCATGTCCCAGTCGATGAGGCCGATGTGGACAACGGGCAGGTTGGGCGGCAGCGGCTCGACTTCGCTCCACACCGACATGCGCACGGGGTCGGCCCCGAGCACAATCATGAGGTCGAAGTTCGCCAGCAGATCGCGGACCTGCCGTTGATCGCGCGAGAGCGAACCGACATATGCGACGTGCTCGGACAGAAAGTGGGCTCCCCAGGGCGCGCTCTGCTGGTAGGCGGGACAGCCGAGCGTCTCGGCAAAGGCCGCCGCGGCATGCAAGGCGTCGCTCTTGACGAGCTCGTCGCCGGCGATGATCACGGGACGCTCGGCCGCAAGCAGCCGCCGCACCAATCGGTCGAGCACGTCGTCGGCAGGGCGGGCGCGGGTTTCAACGCGCGTCGAGGCACCAAGCTCGATACCGGCCTCGGCATTGAGGATATCGCCGGGAAGGGAGATGAACACCGGGCCCGTCGGCGGTGTCATGGCGACCTTGGCGGCGCGCCGCACGATGCGCGGCACGTCCTCGAGCCGCGTCACTTCCACCGCCCATTTCACGAGGGGCGCCGCGATCGGTACCAGGGGATCATAGAGCAAGGGCTCGGTGAGCCCGTGCCCTTGCTCCTGCTGCCCGGCGGTCAGGATCATCGGCGTGCCGGTGAACTTGGCATTGAACAGCGAGCCCATGGCGTTGCCGAGCCCGGGCGCCACATGCACATTGCAGGCCACCAATCGCCCGCTCGCGCGCGAGAACCCATCGGCCATCGCCACTACCAACGCCTCCTGCAGTCCGAGCACGTAGGTGAGATCCGGATGGTCCTTGAGAGCATGCATGATCGGCAGCTCGGTGGTGCCCGGATTGCCGAACAAATGCGTGACACCCTCGTCTTTGAGGAGGGCGAGAAAGGCGGAGCGGCCGGTGATGCGGTTCATGTGATCCGGTTCATGTGATGCGGTTCATGTGCCAGGGTTCACGCCTTTGCTGCTGGTTCCAGGTCGCGGCAAGGCGCGAGCCTAACGCGGTCCCGCCTCGATCGACAAGGTTTTCGCCCCACCGGCCGGCGCCATCTCGCCCAGGAGACGATTTGCCGGTTGCACATTTCCGGCGGGCATTCTTCTATGTTCCCCTTTTATGGTTCCGGCCGGTTCCGCTGCGAGCCGAAAGGTCGCAAGGACGCTTGTGGCCAGGGGTTGTGGCCAGGGCTTGTGGCGAGGGCTTGTGGCCAGGGCTTGTTGCCACGGCTTGCCGGGCTTGTTGCAAGGACGTTTCATGTCGGTTCGCCTCGGCGCAACATTGCTGCTTTGCCTCCTCATCGGCCTCCCGCCAGCCGCGGCCGACCCCACGAGCTTCACGTGCAAATTCGCTGCGGGCACGGCGCATGCCTACGACAAGGGCCAGTTCGTTCTGGAACAGCCGGCGCCGCTGACCTTCAGCATCAGCGCCATCAACGGCGGGGCGCAGAGCGCGGAGTTGCACACGGAGCGCGGCACCGGGACCTTGCGCCTGGTGCAAGCGGTGAACGCAACGCACTTCCTCGAGGTGGTGACGGAGGGCTATTTGAATATCACCACGGTTTACGACAAGGACGAGGCAACCGGCAAATACCCCGCCGTGCATTCGCGTCACTTGGGGATCCTGGGCCAGCCGGTCATCACGCAATACCAAGGCTTCTGCGAGGGGAAGGACTAGGCCCGGTCCGCGTATGCTAGACACGGGGTTGCCCGTCGCCGCGCCGAGATGTCATAAGCTCCCTCTCCATGCTGAAAAAGGTCCTGATCGCCAATCGCGGCGAAATCGCCCTCCGGATCATGCGCACCGCGCGCCGCTTAGGGGTGCGTTGTGTCGCCGTCTGCTCCGAGGCCGATCGCGCCGCCCCATTCGTGGCGCTGGCCGATGAGGTTGTCGACATTGGTCCGGGCCCGGCGAGCGAAAGCTACCTGCGGATCGACAAGCTCATCGCTGCTGCAAGGGCGACAGGGGCCGACAGCGTCCATCCCGGCTACGGCTTTCTCGCCGAGAATGCCGAGTTCGCCGAGGCCGTGGCGGCCGCCGGCCTGCGCTTTATCGGCCCCTCGCCCGAGGCCATGCGTCGAATGGGCGGCAAGGCGGACGCCAAACGGATCGCGAGCGCGGCCGGCGTGCCGGTGATACCGGGCTATCAAGGCGCCAACCAAACGTCGGCCACGCTGGCCAAAGAGGCCAAACGCATCGGCTATCCCGTGATGATCAAGGCCGTCGCCGGCGGCGGCGGACGCGGCATGCGCCTGGTGGAGCGGGAAGCCGACTTCGCCGGCGCGCTCGAGGGCGCCCGTCGCGAGGCCGCCGCCGCCTTCACCGACGATCGCGTGCTGATCGAAAAGCTGATCATCGCACCGCGCCATATCGAGGTGCAGGTGTTCGGCGACAGCCACGGCGAAGTCGTGCATCTGTTCGAGCGCGACTGCTCGCTACAGCGCCGGCACCAGAAGGTGGTGGAAGAGGCCCCAGCGCCTGGCATGTCGCGCGAGCTGCGTCAGGCGATGACCGCCGCGGCGGTCGCCTGCGCCAAGGCGGTGGCCTACGAGGGCGCGGGCACGGTCGAGTTCCTGGTCGAGGGCGGCGCGCTGTCGCCGGCGGCGCCTTGGTACTTCATCGAAATGAATACGCGCCTGCAGGTCGAGCATCCGGTCACGGAAGCCATCACCGGTCTCGATCTGGTGGAATGGCAGTTGCGCGTCGCCGCGGGCGAACCGCTGCCGCTGCGGCAGGAAGAAATCGCCATCTCGGGCCATGCGATCGAGGTCAGGCTGTGCGCGGAGGATCCCAGCAACGGCTTCTTGCCGTCGACGGGGCCGATCGTGGCCTTCGAGACGCCGCAACTCGAGGGCCTGCGCGTCGATGCCGGCGTCGAAACCGGTTCGGTCATAACCCCCCATTACGATTCGCTGATCGCCAAGCTGATTGCGTCGGGGAGGGAGCGCGTCACGGCCATTGCCCGCTTAAGAGGGGCGCTCGAGGCGACGCTGGTGGCGGGACCGAAGACCAACACGCATTTCCTGCATGCGCTCATAAGCGATCCCCCGTTCCAGAGCGCGGCGCTCGATACGGGATTGATCGGTCGCGAGCTTGCCCGACTGACGCAGAGTGCGCCGATGCCCGCTAGCGCCGTCGGCCTCGGCGTCACCCACATGCTGCTCAATGCGCACGACTGGGCCGAGGAGTTGCGGCCGGCGACGGCGACGGAACGCTACTCGCCCTGGAGCGCTCAGGATGGCTTCCAGCTCGGCCCGTCGCGGCGCCAGACGGTGACGCTGCTGGTTGACGGCGTGGCGAGGGCGTTTACGGTTGAGTGGGGGCGCGGCGGACCGCGCGTCATTGGCAGCGACGGAGCCGATGAGCCCGCCGCGATTGCGCGCACGCTCGTCGTCGGCGATGGCAATCCCATCTATGTCCTCAACGGCATGCGCCAGGCCACCTTGTGCTGGCCGAGCTTCGCTTCGCCCGTTGCCGGTGCGGCAAGCGACGACATGAGCGTGCGCGCCCCGATCATCGGGCGCATCGCAAAGCTCTTCGTGCGCGAGGGCGAGCCCGTGGCCAAAGGCGATCGCATCGCCGTGGTCGAAGCCATGAAAATGGAGCACGTGCTGCATGCCCACTGCGCCGGTCGGGTGGCCAAACTCGCCGTCAAGGAGGGACAACAAGTCACGCTCGGCGCTCCGATCGCCACCCTGGCGCCCGCCGCCGAGAATGATTAGTTTGGATGCCCAACTGCTTATCTATTCCTGCCGCGGCAGGGGGGACAACCGCAACGCCTGGCAATGCCGAAAATTACCTTCATTGAGCATGACGGCACCGCGCATACGGTCGACGCCACGATCGGAGACACCGTCATGGAAACGGCGCTGGGCAAAAGCGTGCCCGGCATCGTCGCCGAGTGCGGCGGCTCGTGCACCTGCGCCACCTGTATGGTGTACGTCGACGAGGCCTGGCAGGAACGCGTGGGTGCACGTACGCCCGAGGAGGAGGATCAGCTCGACTTCGCCTTCGATGTTAAGCCGAATTCCCGCCTGTCCTGCCAAATCAGGGTGACGGACGAGCTCGACGGCCTGGTCGTGCGCACGCCGGCCTATCAGGGACGTTGATGGCGCGCGGCGTCAACCCGGCAGCGCAATCTCGCTCGACTGAATACGTTTGACCCCGGCCTGCTCCAGGCCTTTCCAGGCGGCGGCGAGCGAACCCTGGGTGTCGATGCCGCGGCAGGCATCCTCAATGACCGCGGCGGCAAGGCCGAGCTTGTGCGCATCCATCGCCGTCCAGGCAACGCAAAAGTCGGTGGCAAGACCCACGACGTAGACCGATTTGATGCCGCGCTCGTTGAAATAGCCGTCGAGCCCCGTCTTCGATCGGCCGTCGGCTTCCACGAAGGCCGAATAGCTGTCGACGTTGCGATTGAAGCCCTTGCGGATGATGAGCTGGGCGTGGGGGATATTGATGTCCTTGTGGATGGCGGCACCTTCCGTGCCCTGCACGCAGTGATCGGGCCACAAGATCTGGGTGCCGTAGGACAGCTGCACGCTGTCGAACGGCTTCTTGCCGGCGTGTGAGGAGGCAAACGAGATGTGCCCCGGGGTGTGCCAGTCCTGGGTCAGCACCACGTTCTGGAAGGCCTTGGCCAATCGGTTGATGAGGGGGATGATTTCATCACCCTTGTTGACCGCAAGGCTGCCGCCGGGCGTGAAGCAGTTTTGCACATCGACAACGATCAAGGCCGTATCGGGCCCTGGCGTGATCTTGCTTTGAGCGAAGGCGCGAGGCATGAGCGAGGCCATGCTTAAGCCGCAGGTGCCGACAAGAAACGAACGACGGGAAAAAGTGTGCATCGGGCGGATCCTTCTGGCAAGCTGATGCTGTCCCCAGCTTATGCTGGCGGGTCACTCGCCGGAAGCACAAGGATCCGGTAAATCTGTGGTGGGATGCTACCGCTACGAGGACGC
>DATMZT010000189.1:0-33784 GCA_035573335.1 Hyphomicrobiaceae bacterium
TCGGCGGCGCCGATCAGCGCCGCCAGTAGCCCCGGCGGCCGTCGTTGCGGTGCACACCGTCTTCCGCCATCAAGGTGGCTAAGATGCCTTCGCGCAGGCCGCGGTCGGCGACGCGCAGGCGAGCGCAGGGCCACATCTGCAGCATGGCCTCGAGAATGGCGCAACCCGCAAGCACCAGATCGGCGCGCTCTTTGCCGATGCACGGTTCGGCCACGCGCGCTTCATAGTCGGCTGTCAGCAGGCGCGCCGAGACCGCGCGCGCCTGCTCCGTGTCCAGCCAGCAGCCGTCGACGCGGTTGCGATCGTAGCGCGGCAGGCCAAGGTGCACACCCGCGATCGTCGTTACCGTCCCCGAGGTCCCGAGCAGATGCGTTCGGCTGCCGGGAAGGCGGGCGCGGAATTTGTGTACGGCTTCGAAGGGGGCAAGCAGCGTGCCGACGTGGTCAACCATCGCCTGAAACACCTGCGGGCACACAAAGACCCCGCCGAAGCGCTCCGCCAAGGTCACGACGCCGACCGGCAGTGAGGTCCAGGCAGCGATACATCCCTGCAACTCCAGGCGATCGGCCGGGGCGGAACGGTCGAAGCACCGCCGGCGCGACAGGTCGAGCCAGATCAGCTCGGAAGAGCCGCCGCCAATATCGAAGACGAGAACGAGATCGCAGGCGGGATCGATCAGGGAGGCACAACCCGATACCGCCAGTCGCGCCTCGGCCTCGCGGCTGACGATTTTTATGTCGAGGCCGGTTTCCCGCTGCACGCGGCGCAGGAACTCGGGCGCATTGATCGCCACGCGGCAAGCTTCCGTGGCAATCAGTCCCGACCGCTCGACGTTGAGCGCGCGCATCTTGTTGGCACAGGCGTGCAGGGCATCGATGGTGCGCTCGATGGCGGCCTCCGACAGCCGCCCACTGATGGAAACGCCCTCGCCCAGGCGAATGATGCGCGAGAAGGCACCGATCACTTTAAAGCCACGCGGCCGCGGGTGGGCGACAAGCAGGCGGCAGTTGTTAGTGCCGAGGTCGAGCGCGCCGTAGGCGCGCCGATAGCGCTGTCGTTGCGACAACGGCTCGCGACTTCTCAGCGCGTAGTCGGGCGACGGCATTGCCACGGCAAGACCATCGTTGCCACACGCACTGTCTTCCACCAAGTCCGGCAAAATCTCGCCGGCCTCTTTGCTCGCACCCTCCACAGTGGTCTCCGGCGTCCGTTCACCGCGCTCGGACGTCCTTGTGCTTAAACTTGAGGTTACTGTATTCAGGTCGCCGGCCCGGGTAAAGTCGCCTCGCCAAAGGCCGCCACGCGCGAGGCTTTTCGCCCTTCGCCGGGCGGCGCCGGGGATTGCAGGTTGCTAGGCGGGGATCGGGGCAACGCCCGCGCCGCGGCGCGGTTTAGAACGTTGGCGGAACATTCTCCGGAGGCGGCGGCTCAACGAGCCGCCCGCCGGCAAGGCTCACCTTGCCGGCACGGGCGCTCCGCATCAGAGCCAGGGCCGCTCGGCTTGCGCCTTGGCCTCGAAGGCGCCGATCGCCTTTTCGTCTTGTAAGGTGAGACCGATGGTGTCGAGGCCCTCGAGCAGACAGCGCTTGCGGAAGGCATCGATCTCAAATCTGACAACGCCGCCGTCGGGACCACGGATCTCCTGCTTTTCAAGATCGACGGTGATGGTGGCGTTGGCGCCGCGATTGGCATCGTCCATCAGTTTTTCCAGGTCTTCGGGCGAAACCTTGATCGGCAAGATGCCGTTTTGAAAGCAGTTGTTGTGAAAGATGTCGGCAAAGGAGGTCGAGATCACACAGCGAATGCCGAAATCGAGCAGCGCCCAGGGGGCGTGCTCGCGCGAGGAGCCGCAACCGAAGTTTTCGCCAGCCACCAGCACTTTGGCGTTGCGATAGGCTGGTTTGTTCAGCACGAAGTCGGGGCGTTCCTTGCCCGCATCGTCATAGCGCAATTCGTGGAACAGGTGCTTGCCGAGACCCGTCCGCTTGATGGTCTTCAGGAACTGCTTGGGAATAATCGCATCGGTGTCGATGTTGATCATCGGCATGGGCGCAGCAACACCCGTCAGCGTAGTGAACTTGTCCATCGCGCTCCTCGGCGTTTGGTTCGGCGGCAGGCAACGTCCGCGATCGGCCTAAAGGTCGAGGCGCCTTTAAACGCCAGCGCGCGCGCGCGCGTCAAGGTGCCAGCCGGCTTCGGCGCGCGCCGGGCGTAAGGCTTAAGCGCGCGCCGCCGGCCTTGGGGCGGGTGCCGGGGATGAGGGCTCGGGCCGGCGCAGGAGCGCTCGACAGAGCGCGGCTTGGGCGCCGGTTTGGTCTGCAGCTGCACGGCAAGCCTGGCCACCCTTGCCAGGCGGCGGGCTACTTGATGTCACTGTCGGTATAGCACTTGCGCATCAGTTCGCAGCGGTATGAGCCCGAAAAGTGCATGCTGTCGCCCTTGGCCGGGGAAATGAAACGGCAGACTTCTTCCAGCCCGTCGGGCGTCAGCCACCCCTGCCGGCGCCCGCGTTGCACGGCAAAGCAGTCGGCCGTCTCCTCGTCGGGCCCGCGGAACTGGTGTCCGCACTCGTGGGCGTGGATCCACAGCTTGACGGGGGTAGAGACCTTGGCCAGCAACTTGGGATTGAGAATCAGGAATCCGGGATAGGCAGCCCCGTAGTCATCAAGCTGGGTGTCGAGCACGGTTGGGCGCTTGCCGCAGACCAGCTTGCGTCCGTCCAGCGCCAGCTCGCCATAGGCGACGATCTTGGCTTCGCCGCCGACGTGGGCGACGTATTCTTCGGGACTGGGGCCAGCTTCGGCCGTTGCGCAGGCGACCGTCCCCAGTGCGGCCGCCAACAAACGGCGCGCGGCTGCGCGATAGGCTCGGCCACAGTCAGGCCACCCCCTCAAGGCGTATCCCCTCTAAGCCTCAGGTCCAACCGGCGACCACATTCGCCGCTCGGCGGCTACAACGCAACCCATCATTTTTGCCTGTCACCTGCGTTGAATGGGTGAGCTCAGCCGCCCCAGTGCATGGGCGCGCCTGGGCTTGAGGCTTCGCGCCACCTACTGCCTGGGACTGCAGGCATTTTCGCGGTTGCGGCGGCCGGCGCCCAGGGGTGCGCTGTTGTGCGGCGACGGCGGGGACGATAGGAGAACGGCGGGGCCCCGCAAGCGGGCGGGCAAAGGGAGCTGCCGGGATGCGCGTGGCCGATGACATTGTGGCGCAGTATGCACAGCTGGCGACGCCGACCATCGCCAATGCGCTCGACGATATTTCCTTCGCCGGCGTCATGGTCGGGTTGAGCCAGATCGTGCCTGGCACGCGCTGCGTCGGCCGGGCGGTGACCGTGCGTCAGGTCACGGGTGAGCGAGGTGACTTCCGGTCAGAGGATTTCAAGGTCGGCGAAATGATCGAGGCGGCCGCGCCGGGCGACGTCCTGGTCATCGACAATGCGGGCAAAAGCGTTTCGACGTTTGGCGGCTTGGCCACGCTCGCGGCCAAGACCCGAGGTCTTGCCGGTGTCATCGTCGATGGGGGCGTGCGCGACCGGGAGGAAATGGAGGAGCAAAGACTGCCCGTGTTCGCGCGGCATATGACCCCGCTGACGGGGCGTACGCGCATCGCCATCAGCGCCATCAATCAGGCGGTCAGCTGCGGCGGCGTGCGCGTGCGGCCCGGGGATGTGGTCGTGGCCGACGGCTCAGGCGTGGTCTGCGTTCCGGCGGAGCACGCCACTGAAGTGGCCGCGCTGGCGGCCAAGTATGCAAGCGACGATGCGGCCGCCGCAGCGGAACTGGCGCGCGGGCTGACATTTCGCCAGGCAATGGCGAAGTTCACGCGCATCTAGCCTGGACCGAGGCAAGGCAGGTGGCACGCGAGGCGGACGAGCCGGGCAGGAGTTTTCTCGTTGCCCTCGTGCTCTTTACGTTCGTCATGAACCTGCTCGCCCGGGGCACGCAAGAATCGTTCGCCGTTTTCCTGCTGCCGGTGCAGAAGGGACTGGGCCTAACGCGGCCGCAGATCACGCTCACCTACGCCGCCAATATGCTGGCCTATGGCTTGTCGGCGCCGTTTGCCGGCCAGCTCGTCGACCGGCTGGGCGCGCGCGCCACCTACGGCTTTGGCCTCACCAGCCTGGGCCTCGGCTACCTGCTGGCCGGCTTTGCCACGGAGCTGTGGCACTACGTCTTGGCCGTCGGCGTGCTGGGCGGGCTTGGCGCCGCCGCGCTTGGCATGATCGCGGCCTCCGCCTTGCTCAGCCGCTGGTTCACCCACCGCATTGGCGCGGTGATATCGGTGCCCTACGCCGCCGTGGGGGTCGGCATGTTGCTGCTGCCGCTGATCACCCAAGTGCTGCTGTCGCGCTACGACTGGCGCACCACCTATCAGATCCTGGGCGGCCTTGTGCTTTTGCTGCTGCCCGCCGCCCTGCTGTTTCCGCTCCAGCGCATCAGCGCCGGCTCCCGCCACTGGCAGGCCGTGCGCGCCGCCGCGACCGCCTCGGCCACCGGCGCCTGGACGGCGTCCTCGGCCACGCGCACGAGCGCCTTTTGGGGTCTCTTCGCCGTTTATCTTTTCACCTCGCTTGCCGCCTACAGCGTCACACCGCACTCGGTGGCCTACCTGGTCGAGAAGGGTTTCGATCCCCTGGTCGCGGCCGGGGCTTTCGGTCTCACCGGCGCCCTGTCGGTGGTGGGCATGCTCAGCATCGGCTGGATTTCCGACCGCTTCGGGCGGCGGCAGACGGCGACGCTGTCCTACCTGTCGACCATGCTCGGGATCGGCTGTCTCAGCCTGGTCGGCGTCTGGCCGAGCCTCTTGCTTGTCTACGCCTTCGTCGTCTTCTTTGGCCTCATGCAGGGGGTGCGCGGCCCCATCATTGTGGCGATGGTGGCCGTGCTGTTCCCGGGCGGCGGCGTCGGTGCCATCTACGGCACTTTATCCTTGGCCATGGGATTGGGTGCCGCGCTCGGCGCCTGGGGCTCCGGCCTCCTGTTTGGCTTGACCGGCAACTACCTTGCCTCGTTCCTGCTGGCGATCGCCAGCGCGTTCGCGGGGCTTTTGTGCTTTTGGGTGGTGCCCAGTCTGCGCCACGAGCGCATACCGCCCACCGAGGAGGGGGCCTCGGGCGCAGGCTGAGGCGCGGCGGCGCGGCGCGCCGGCGTCAGTGGGCAAAAAACACCGGGATTTCGGCGGCGGCCAAGATATAGCTGGTGGCACCACCAAAAATCATTTGCCGCAAGCGGCTGATCGTATAGGCGCCCTTGACGAGCAGGTCGGCGCCTTGGGCGACGGCTTCCGACAGGATCACCTCGCCCTGTCGCTGCGTGCGGCCGGGGATCGTTTTCTCCAGCGCCGTGATGCCGTTGGCCGCCAGGTACCCCAGGGCGTCCTTGGAACTAGGGCCCGGCACGACGTTACCCTCAAGCGTCAGCAGCAGGACGCGTTTGGCCTTGCGCAAGATGGGCATGGCCATGAACATGGCGCGGGCGGTCTCGGTGCTGGCGTTCCAGTGGATGATAACGGATTCGCCGAACGTCTTGCCGGGCGTCGGCGCCGCCATCACCAGCGGTCGGCCGCTATCGAACAGGCTGGCTTCGAGCGCGGTCATGCGCGCGCCCCGATTGCCGGGGCGGCTGAGCACGGTCACGTCGTAAACACGCCCAAGGCTGCCCAACGCGCCATCCTCGATCACCGAGCCGCCGCGCCAGCGAAAGCGTGGGGCTTTGCCCTGCTCGGCGGCATGCTGCGCGGCAAAGGCATCGAACGTCTGACGCACGGTGCGAACAAAATCGGTCTCGTTCCAATCGGCCGGCGGGATGGTCACAGCGACGATCGGATCGGGCGCGACGATCTCCGCGAACGCGGGGCGCAGCGCCACGCCCTCGATGGTGGCATCAAACATTTGCGCGAGTTGCCAAGCGGTTTCGAGCGCCGATGGCATCTGCTCGCTCTGATCCACAGGCAAAAGGATGCTCTTCATGGCGGGATCCAGCTTTGACGGATGTTCTTTTGATTTGCGCGAAGCATAGCACAGTTGCTCACACTGGGGAGCAGATATCCGCTCCCCGTCAGCGACCCACGCCGGGCGTGGCGCTGGCAATTTTCTCGCTGCTTGCTGCAGGCGGTTGCGCGGCGCCCCTCGCGCTTAAGGAGGCGCGGAAGCGCAATCACAAAAAGGCCGGCCCGTGAGGACGTTGCATCATTGCCCAGCGCCGACTTTTTTGTTTTTGCGCCCGGTCACGTGCGGGCTGCCGACGTCGCGGCAGGAGGTTGCCAACGGGTTGGATGTTGGGCGTCCGGCAGGCGCGGCGGCGGCACTGGCGCCCAGGCTTTTCGCCGGCTGCCCATTGGCACAGCGCCACGGCTTGGCACGCGTCCTGGCCGGGCTTGGCCGCACACAAGGTCGCCAATCGTTCCGGGTGCGGGCAGGCCTCAGCGTAGACCATTTTGTCGTGGCCGCTGACGCGCAAGGCCGGTTGCGTGCTGTCCTGCTCGAAGGCGCAGGCGGCCACCAAGCCGGCCAGAAAAAACGCGGTCGCACGCATGACGCACCCCGGCGGCGGTCAGCAAGGCCCGCCACGCCGCCTGGGGTCCGAGGGCTCGCCCCCCGTGCCGTCACGTTGGGCGCATGACGCCCTCACCCGCCTCACAACTCCAGATTGAAGTTTATGCACATGTTGTGGGCAACTGACGCCGATTTCGGCGCTTTGCGTTTGCGGCTCGCGCTCCCCCGACGGTAAGGTCGGGGCTGGCTCTGGCTCTCGGCGCGCGAGGCTTTGGCCCGTCGCATGGGCTGTTGGTGGTGTGGGTAAACAGCGGAGTGTCGCAGATGAGTGGCAGCGAGCGCCTCGACCCGAAGTGCGGGCCATTTGCCAATCTTTGGCTCACCTACTCCAACACCCTCGATGGCCTGGCCAAGGGCTGCGAACCTGCCCTGCTCGGCCTCAGCCGGTATAACCTCGAACTAACGACGCTGGCACTGCGACGGACGCAGGCTTGGCTCGAGCGGCCAGCGCGCGTTGCCGGGGCGCGAACGCCGCACGATGTCATGACCGAACACGTGCGCTTCTGGCAGACCGCTGGCGCCCATTATGCGGAGAGCTCGCAGCGGCTGCTTTCGGCCCTCTTTGCCGCCGCCGCGCCGCCGGTTGCTGCGCGCGATGGCGTCGGCAC
Organism: Hyphomicrobiaceae bacterium; assembly: GCA_035573335.1. Lineage (GTDB taxonomy): Bacteria > Pseudomonadota > Alphaproteobacteria > Rhizobiales > Hyphomicrobiaceae > AWTP1-13. Next base: position 7,165 of record DATMZT010000189.1, read on the forward strand.
GGTGGCGCGCGACTTTATTGCGGTCAGCGAGGTCCAGGAAGCGCCGGCCGCGCGCCCGATGAAGGATCGTCGCGCGGCCTGAGGCCAAAGATCCCGCCGACCCCATGAGACATCGCCACCCTTGACAGCGACCCCGAGACGCTGCGCTCTGGGAGCTTCAAGGTGCGCTTGAGGAGCATGAGCCATGCGAAGCGTCGTGACCTGGGCGTTGGGGGCGGTTCTGCTCGCCGGTTTTGCGACGACCGTTGCGGCCAAAAAGCCCGTAAAAAAGCCCAAGCAGTATGCGGCGCGGCAGGTGTCCCACCGCGCGCGCGCGCCAACCGAGGGCAACGAGTGGTATGCGCGCGACGCCAGCAAGTTGCCGTTCGGTTCCAGCATCTGGTGGGACCAGATGCTGCGCGAGAACCGATTGACCTGCTGCAATTAAGCGCCAGGGCCGCCAGCGGCCAACGCGCTCAGCGCTTTGAGAACTGGAAGCTGCGGCGTGCCTTGGCCCGGCCATACTTCTTGCGCTCGACGACGCGGCTGTCGCGCGTGAGGAAGCCGCCTTTTTTCAGGACCGGTCTGAGTTCGGGCTCGTAGTAGGTGAGCGCCTTGGAAATTCCATGCCGCACCGCGCCGGCCTGACCCGACAATCCGCCGCCCGAGACGGTCGCGGTGATGTCGAATTGGCTGAGGCGATTGGCGGCCTGCAGGGGCTGCTTCAACAGCATTTGCAGGACGGGTCGCGCGAAATACTGGGCGAAGTCCTTGGCATTGACCGTGATGCGGCCCGCGCCGGGCTTCAGCCAAACGCGCGCCACGGCATCCTTGCGCTTGCCGGTGGCATAGGCACGCCCACGCGCATCGAGCTTTTGGCTGTAGCTGGGCGCCGCGGCGGGCGTCTCGCCCTTGAGCGCCGACAAATCTTCCAAAGTTCTTGTTTCAGCCGGCATGGGTGTCACGCCCTCGCAGCGTTCTTGGGGTTGAGTGCTTTGACGTCGAGCGGCTCGGGCTGTTGCGCATCGTGGGGATGGTCGGCTCCCTTGTAGACCTTCAAATTGCGCATCAACTTGCGTTGCAGGGGGCCGCGTTTGAGCATGCGCTCGACGGCCTTTTCGAGAATCCGCTCCGGGAACTTGCTGTCGAGAATCATGCGCGGCGTCCGGGTCTTGAGGCCGCCCGGATAGCCGGTGTGCCTCTGGTAGAGTTTGTCGTCGGTCTTCCGCCCGGTGAACACGACCTTTGCGGCGTTGATCACGATCACGTTATCGCCGCCGTCGACGTGCGGGGTATAGGCGGGCTTGTGCTTGCCCCGCAGGCGGGTGGCGATGATCGTCGCCAGCCGACCGACCACCAGGCCGCTAGCGTCGATCAGGACCCATTTCTTCTCCAGCTCGCCGGGTTTGGCGGCATAGGTGCGCATGGCAGCCCTCAACGTCTCAAGTTGCGAGAACGGCCGCTTGTAGTGAGCGAGCGCGGCGCTGTCAACGCCAAATCTCGCCGAGCCTTGGAAATTCTGACAATGAAATCATATACCTAGCGTGTCGGTAAAATATTACCTCAAAGGTCCCGGGGCGGGCTCGGGAGCGCGTAGGTGGCAATCGCGTGCGCCACCGGATCGGCGGCGCCGTCGGAATAGAGCTGAGCCTCCCCCACGGCCAGGCGCCGCCCCAAGCGCAACAAGCGCACGCTGGCGATCAGATCGCGCGGCTCAGGCTTGGCTAAGAAATTGATATTCAAGTTGGTCGTGACGGCGTCGATGCCGGCTTCGCCCAGCGTGGCGATGATGGCGATGTAAACGGAAAAGTCCGCGAGCGTAAACATGGTTGGTCCTGATACGGTGCCTCCCGGCCGCAAGTGCCGATCCTGTTTCTTGAGCCGTACCCGCGCGCGCCGCGCGCCCGCCTCTTCGATCAGCATGGCGCGGCCGCCGACATGAATTTGCGGAAAGTGGCTGTTGATGAGCGCCTCGACCTGTGCAGCATCAAGGCCACGCAAACTTTGATCGCTGCCACGCATTCCGACTAACGTCCAACTTTTGTCATTTGGCACCCTTACCAGACCTTTCTATGCTCCCACCCGATATCGCAACGAGGACATAGTCATGCATCAGATGATTCGCCTGGCGATCGCTGCCGTCCTGGCCGTCGCTTTCGCCTGCCCATCCGCCATTGCGACCGCACAGCCCGTCAAGCAGATTAAACTGAGCGACAAGCACGTCGAAGGCTTCATCGCGGCGCAGCAGGACATGGCCGGCGTTGCCGAAAAGATGCAAGGCAGCACCTCCGACAAGCCCGATCCTAAGATCGAGGCCGAGCTTGAGTCGATTGCCAAGAAGCATGGCTTTCAATCGTTCGCCGAGTATGACGACGTCGCCGGCACCATTTCCATGGTGATGGCCGGGATCGATCCGCAGACCAAGGCGTTCACCGAGCCGCAGATCGCCATCAAGAAGGAGATTGAAGAGGTCACCGGCGACAAGTCGATCCCTGACAAAGAGAAAAAGCAGATGCTCGACGAATTGAATGATGCGCTGAAGTCGGCCGCGCCCATTCAGTTTCCGAGCAATATTGAGATGGTCACCAAATACTACGACAAGATCGACGCGGTCTTGCAATAGGACAGGAGCGCTAAGGATGCCGGCGCCGAAATCGGCGGCTCGCCGCCTCCCGCCCGCGACGCGCGAGGCTGGCGAGCTCAAGCGCGAACGTGCCGGCGCCGTGCGCATTCTCACGCTGGCCCGGCCGGAAAAGCGCAACAGCTTGTCCGAAGCCATGCTCGGGGCGTTGCAGGCGGCAATTGCCGAGGCCGATGGCGACGATGCCGTGCGCGCGGTGGTGCTTGCCGCGCAAGGCCCGGTGTTTTCCGCTGGGCACGACTTGAAAGAGCTGACCGCCCGGCGCAGCGATGCCGACGGCGGCCGCGCCTATCATGCACAGATCATGCGTCAATGCTCGGACATGATGCAGTCCATCGTGCGCTGCCGCAAGCCGTTCATCGCCGCCGTGCAGGGACCGGCGCTGGCCGCCGGCTGCCAGCTGGTGGCGAGCTGCGATCTGGCGGTCGCGGCGACGCAGGCCACCTTTGCGACCCCCGGCGTCAATATCGGCCTCTTCTGCTCGACGCCGATGGTCGCCTTGTCGCGCAACGTCCCGCGCAAGCGCGCCATGGAGATGCTCCTCCTGGGTGAACAGCTCCCCGCCGACAAGGCCGCCGACTACGGCCTCGTCAATCGCGTCGTGCCGGCGGCGCACGTCATGGGCCAAGCGCTGGCGCTGGCCGAGCAGATCGCCGCCAAGCCTAAGGCCACCGTGGCGATCGGCAAGGAGGCCTTCTATCGCCAGCTCGAGATGGACCTGGCCGACGCCTACAGCTATGCCGCCAGCGTGATGGTGGAAAACATGCTGCACGCCGAGGCCAAGGAAGGTATCGGGGCCTTCCTGGAAAAACGCCACCCCGATTGGAATCAAAGCTGACATTGCGTTCCCGGTCTGCGCCTGCCAAAAGCAGCCGCGAGGAGCCGCCGTCGGGCCAAGGCATGGACCACACCACCTATAGCGATACCTACATCGCCGACATTCTGCGCGAGGCGCGCGTCATTGCCATGGTTGGGGCGAGCGGCAGCAACAACCGGCCGAGTTACTTCGCCATGAAATACCTGTTGGGCAAAGGCTACCGCGTGCTGCCGATCAATCCGACCGCGGTGGGCCAGAGCATTCTCGGCCAACCGGTGCTGGCATCGCTGGCCGAGCTTTCCGCGCCGGTGGACATCGTCGATATCTTTCGCGGGTCGGCGGCCGCCCTCGAGATCACGCGCGAGGCGATCGCCCTCAAAGACAAGCTCGGCATCAAGGTGATCTGGATGCAACTGGGCGTGCGCAACCAAGAGGCGGCGGCGGAGGCGGCAGCGGCCCACCTTAAGGTGGTGATGAACCGCTGTCCGAAAATCGAGTACGGGCGCCTTTCTGGCGAGATCGGCTGGGCCGGCGTGAACGCGGGCGCCATCTCCTCAAAGCGCCCACTCCTGGGCCAGCGCGGCGTGCAAAACCACGTGCTCGCCGGCCGACGCTAGGGCGCGCGACGTGCCGGTCGGGCGAAGGCCTCAGAACAGGGCATAGCCGCCGTCGATCAGGAAGGTATCGCCGGTGTGGTAGCGGGAGGCCTCGCTCATCAAATAGACGGCAATGCCACCGAAATCATCGCCGGTCCCCCAGCGTCGCATGGGAATGCGCGGCAGCACGTTGCCTGCGAACTTTTCGTTGGCGATCGCGCCCGCCGTCATATTGGTCTCGATCCAGCCCGGCAAAATCGCGTTGGCGCGAATGCCGTGCCGCGCAAACTCCACCGCCAGCGCGCGAAGCATCGATATCAGGGCACCCTTGGTGGCGGCGTAGTGTTCGTTGCGCGCGGCGCCTTCGATGGCAGCGAGCGAGGCCGTGCCAACGAGCACACCGCCGCCGCCGCGCTCGACCATGTGCCTGGCGGCGGCGCGGAAGGTGTAGAAGGCCCCGTCGAGATTGACTTTCAACACCCGGTGCCACTCCTTGGCCTCGATCGCTAGGAACGACGGCGTGCCGCGACCGCTGACACCGGCATTGGCAAAGCAGCCGTCGAGGCGTCCAAGCACGCTCAGCGTCTCGGCCATGGCCGCTTCCACGGCCGCCTCCTCGCCGACGTCGCAGTCGAGGGCGAGGACGCGACGCCCGGTGGCCTCGAGTTCGGCCTTGGCCGCGCGGTTCTTGGCCGCATTGGTCCCCCAGATGGCCACGTCGGCGCCGGCTTGGGCCACGGCGCGGGCCATGCCCAAACCGATGCCGCTATTGCCGCCGGTCACGAGGGCGACCTTGCCGCTGAGATCGAAGGGCGTGTACATGGGCTCAACTCCGAGGGCCGCAAGGCAGGGCGCGTGCCGGGCGCCGCGCACCGGCCCACGCTTAAACGCGCCGCTTGACGCCAACAAGCGATGCCCAACGCAAGGGGGCGCGCGGCACAAAGGTAAAGGTAAGGCGCGCGGGGGCTCCGCGCGCCGTGGTCTCGCTAACAGCCGATGCTGGTAATGCCCTACAGCTTGTGCGCCATGCGCTCCTTCTTGGTCGCCAAATAGCGCTTATTGTAGGGAGAGGCTTTGACGATGAGCGGTATCTGCTCGATCACATCCACCCCCTCTTCCCGCAGGGCCTCAACCTTGGCGGGATTGTTGGTGAGCAAACGGATCTCGGGATAACCGAGGTCAAACAGGATGTGGGCGGCCAGGTCATAATCGCGCGCCTCAATCGGAGCGCCGATGGCGACATTGGCATCCACCGTATCGTAGCCACGATCCTGCAGCGCGTACGCCCGGATCTTGTTGACGAGCCCGATGCCGCGGCCTTCCTGGTAGGGCAGGTAGACCAGCACACCCGTCTGGCTCGAGACGATTCGATCCATGGCGGCCTGCAGCTGCGGGTAGCAGTCACAGCGCAGGGAGTGAAAGATGTCCCCCGTGACGCAGCCGCTGTGCACGCGAACGACAGGCAGCTGGTCGCCGGCATCCTTCGACCGGTGCACCAAAACCAAAGCCTGCGTGTTCGGATCGGTCCCCTGGTAGGCACGTGCCTCCAGTTGTAACTCTTGGCCTCTAAATTCAATTGGTAGGATCGTCTGAGCTGTCCAATCGAGTTCAAGCTCAAACGACTTCACCGCATTCGATTGCATCGAACTCTCCAAACGGCATGTCTGCGCGCATATGGGCTGGCAATTTGGGTCTTGTAAAGGCGAGCCGCCAGCGACGCCGCGTCACAAGTTGTTACAAGGAATTCTCCCTCCACCCGATGATCCCCAGTGTCCGAGCGCATACCCGGCAAGCAGGTTGGGGACCGCTGCGAGCAGGTGGACAAGACCGCAAAGTCGAGCCCGAAGTGCCAGATCGAAGCGGCTCGGGCACGTCTCGGTGTCTCTCCCTCCTGGATAACTGCTCGAACATGAACGCAGAATGTATGCCATCGGTTCCCGCATAATCGTTCGCATATGGATAAATATCACGAGACGTTTTGTCTTTATTGATCATAAGGTTATGGATAACCTATGGGTATCCTGACGATTTCTTCGCACCTGCACGCGGGGCCGCGTGCAGCGGCTTTGCTCGCTTCTTCTTCATTGCCGGTTCATCGCAGCTGTGATGGTCTATGACAGCTGTATGACACCTCGGGCGTTCCTAAATGAGCGATCAAACTGTTGGTCTGCCAGCAAGAAAGTCGCGCTGGTCGCGAACGCGCGCGCTCGGGCGCAAGTGGCTCTATGACCTCGAATTACGCCCGGCGTCGGCCTGGGCCATCGTGGCCGTACTCGGTCTGGTGCTGGCAAGGTACTTCTGGTTGGGCGAGGGTAGCCCGTCCAACATTCTTTTCACCGCCGCCGTGACGGGCGCTCTGGTCGGCTTCGTGGTCCTTTTGTCGCGGCGGGTCCTGTTCGCAAGCGTCCTCGTCTCGGCCGTGATCGTCTTGGTGGTGGCCGTGGCGGGCGTGAAGCGCTCGATCATGAACATGGTCGTACATGCCTACGACCTCGTCTTCTATCTCAGTTCTTGGTCCACGATCAGCTTTCTGTGGACCGACCACCGGCGCTACGTGCTGGCGTTCTTGGCGGCGCTGGTGGGTATGCTTGGCGTAAGTTGGCTCGCCTACCGCGCGGACCCCAGCCGCGTGCCCCGCCGCTGGGCGGCCGTCACCGTGATCGCCTGCATCGGGTTGGCCGCGCTCGGCGCCTACGCCAAGGGCGAGCGGCGCCATATGCAATTTTACTTCTCCGGGCTTTATCTTTCCTCCTTCTACGCCTCTTGGGGGGAGACTATCGAGGCGCTCTATCGCGGCACGCTGTTGGAGGCGGCGGCCAAACCCGCCGGCCCCGCCTTCGCGATCCCGAAGACCTGCCCAAGCCGGGGCAAGCCGCCCCACATTATCCTGGTGCATCAAGAATCGGTGGTGCAGCCCTCGCTCTTTCGCACGCTCCGCTACGACAGCTCGATCGATTCCTTCTTTCGCTCCGATGATGACCAACTGCACGCCCTACGGGTGGAAACCTACGGCGGCGCCTCCTGGCTGACCGAGTTCTCGCTGCTGGCGGGGGTCTCCACCCATTCCTTCGGCGGCATGCGCCAGTTCGTGCAGACCTTCACGCAAAGCAAACTCAAAGACACATTGCCGCAGGCCCTGCAGCGCTGCGACTATCGCAACATCGTATTCTACCCAATGTTGAAGAATTTCGTATCAAACGACCGCTTCTACAGCTCCATCGGCCTGACGGAGATTTTCGATCTCAAGGCCCAAGGCGCACCCTCCGCGCAGGAGCGCGACAGCTTCTATTATGGCAATGCGCTGAAGGAGATGGAGCGGCACTTGCGCACTTCATCCAAGCCGCTCTTCACCTTCATCCAAACCATGTCGGCGCACTGGCCCTACGACTTCAAGTATGAGCCGCAGCTGGACGTTCCAGGCGGCGGTCCGGGCACCGACCCGGAGATGAGCGAATACCTGCGCCGGGTTGCGATCGCCAAAATGGATTACGAGGCGTTCGTGCAGCAGCTGGTCAATCGGTTTCCCAACGAGCGCTTCTTGCTCGTGCACTACGGCGACCATCATCCCATGGCCACCCGCACCTTGCTCGGCTACGGGGACGAAACGGAGGCCGAGGACGTGCTGCTCGATCCCGATTCGATCGGCTTTCACACCTACTTCGCCGCGCACGGCATCAACTATCGCATGCCTCCACTACCGCGCTTCCAGCCCCTCGATGTTGCCTATCTCGGCAGCATCATCCTCGACCTCGCCGGCCTGCCCTTGTCCGATTCGCACAGGGAGCGCCTGCGGCTGATGGCGGAGTGCAACGGGCGCTACTATAGCTGCGCCCGCCGCGAGGACATCTTGGCCTTCCACCGGCGCCTGATCGACTCGGGTGTGGTGATAACCGACTGAGCCGCCGGCGGCTTTGCCCGCCGCAGCGCGCCCGCCGCCCCGGCCGCTTGTGATTGGCGCGCATTGGTGGCAGAGGAACGGGATGGCCCCGGCGAGGGTGGCCCGCGACGCGTAAGGATAGCCCCTTGTCGATCTCCAATCCGCACGCCGCGCCCCCCCAAGAGGCGCGCCCAGCGCGGCGGCTCATTACCGTGGTCGTCCCGGCCTTCAACGAGGCGGCGGGATTGGAACGGCTGTTGGCGCGCTTGCGGCCGGTGCTGGAGGGGCTCGGGTTCGACTGGGAGATCATCTTTGTCGACGACGGCTCCAGCGACGGCACGCGCGACAAGCTCAAGGGCCTCAATGCCAACCAACCCAACGTCAAGGGGCTCGTGCTCAGCCGCAACTTCGGCAAGGAGAACGCCATGGCGGCCGGATTGCGCTACGCCAAGGGCGACGCCGTCGTCGTCATGGACGCGGACCTGCAACATCCCCCGGAGCTGATCGCCACATTCGTCACGCTTTGGAATGAGGGCTACGACATCGTCTACGGGCAGCGCCTCGATCGCGCCGCCGACAGCCTCGCCCATCGCTGGGCCGCGCGCGTGTTCTATGCGGCCTTCCGCAAGCTGACCCGCACGGCGCTGCCGGCCGGGGCCGGCGACTTTCGCCTGCTCGATCGCAAGGCGGTCAACGCCATCAACACCCTGGGTGAACGCGCGCGGTTCACCAAGGGACTGTATGCCTGGATCGGTTTTCGCTCGCGCGGGGTACCCTTCCAGGTGCCGGCGCGCACGGCGGGAAAGAGCCGCTGGCGGCCGCGCGAGCTGCTGCGCTTTGGCATCGACGGGCTCGCCTCATTCACGACCATACCGCTCAAGGTCTGGTCCTACGTCGGCCTGCTTATTTCGCTGCTCGCCTTCTGCTATGCGATGATCTTTCTGATCAAGACCTTGATCTACGGCACCGATGTGCCGGGCTTTCCGACCTTGGTCATCTCGGTGATGTTCTTTGCCGGGGTGCAGCTCTTGTCGCTCGGCATCATTGGCGAATATCTGGGTCGGGTCTACGAGGAGGTCAAAGGCCGGCCGCTGTTTTTGGTGGCCGAGGAATTGGGCATGGAGGACGAGGCGCGCGGCGCGCCGGCGCAGCGCCGACGCGAGGCTTGATCGCGCCGGCCGGTCACACCCGCGGCGTGGGCGATGGGATCATTGGGCGAGCATGGTCATTCTTTGCGCCGATGACTACGCACTGAGTTTGGGGGTCGCGCGCGCCGTCGGCGAGCTGTCGGCGGCCCGGCGGCTGTCGGCCACCAGCGTCTTGGTGACGGCGGCGCATTGGCCGGGGTTGGCGCCCCGGCTCTCGGTCCACCGCGGGCATCTGGCGATCGGTCTGCATTTTAATCTCACGCTGGGCTCGCCGCTGGGCAAAATGCCAAGGCTGGCCCCGTCGGGCACGCTGCCCAGTCTGGCGAAATTGATCGGTGCGGCCTTGCTGGGCCTGATCGACCGCACGGAAATCAGGGACGAACTCGAGCGGCAGCTCGATCATTTCGAGCGCGGCCTGTCGTTTCCGCCAGACCAGCTCGACGGACACCAACACGTCCACGTCCTGCCCGGAATCCGCGAGGTGGTGCTCGAGACGCTGGCCCGGCGCTATCCAACCCTGCCGCCGCTGGTGCGCGACCCCAGCGACCGCTGGGAGGCGATCGCCGCCCGTCCCAGCGCCAAGAGCAAGGCCGCCCTGGTGGCGACGCTGGCGCTCGGATTTGCGGCCGCGGCGCGCCGGCGCGGGCTACCGACCAACCAGGGCTTTTCCGGCTTTTCCAAGTTCGACGTCAGCGTCCCTTACGCAAGCGAACTCGAGGAGGCCCTCAAGCATCTCGGTGCGCGACCGCTCGTCATGTGCCATCCCGGCCATCCCGACGCCGCGCCCGCCCACGGCGACCCGGTCGCCGCGCGACGCCGCATGGAGTACGACGCCTTGATGGCAGACCGGGCGCTGCCGCAGCGCATCTGGCGGCCCTCGCGCGGTTCCGGCGGTCCGCCCGTCGACTGGGCAAGCGTGTGGTTGTAAAGCCGATGCAAAGGGCCGGCAGCGACAGCACCAGATTGCGGCATGGCCGGTTTCGGCACGGGTTGGCCTTTTTGCTGTCGGGCGGGCTTGCCTTCACGGCCGACGCGCTCACCCTCAAGGCCCTGACCGTGCTGCTGGGTCTCAATCCCATCTTCGCCCGCCTGTTTGCCATCTCGCTGGCGATGCTGGTCGGCTGGCTGGCGCACCGCAGCTTCACGTTTGCCTTGCGCGTGCCGCCGAGCCTCGCCGAATTCCTGCGCTATACCGCGGTCGGCTGGAGCGTCGCGGCCGTCAACTATGGCCTGTTCGTTGGCATCCTTTTGTTGTGGCCTGCCGCCGAACCACTGGTTGCGCTGTTTTTCTCCTCGCTGGTGGCGACCCTGTTCGCCTATCTCGGCATGCGCTACGCCGCCTTTCGCGTTCACCGCGGCTGAGGCGTGCGCTGGGTCAAGCCGGCGCTGCCCTCGGCCAACCCAACGCCAGGCCGGCTCGCAAAATCTCAAGGCGACAGGCGCCGAGCCGGCGCGCTAGGCTCGGCGGCGAGATCGGCCCCGCCTTTTTGCCGACCCGCTGCCGCAACAGGTGACCATCGCCATGAAGATCGACGCCGTCGAACTCACGCTATTTGCATGGGAGGACATTCCCCCAACCAAGTACACCACCGGCACGCTCAATCTCTCCGGGCGCAGCAGCTTGGGCCTCCTCAGGCTCAGGACCGACACCGGCATCGACGGCCATGCCTTTCTGGGATCTGCCACCAACCCGGCCGACACAGATGCCGGTGCCTTGATCCGCTTTCTCAAGCCGGTCTTGCTGGGCAAGGATCCGTTGGGGCGCGAAGAGCTGCACGCGGCCATGCGCTCCCGCCAGCGCCACACGGGGCTGCGCGCGATCGGCGCCTGCGATACCGCGCTCTGGGACATCGGCGCCAAGGCCGCCGGCATGCCGCTGCATGCCTTTTTGGGCAGCGCGTGCTCGGCGATCGGCGCCTACGCCTCCAGCCAGGTGCTCGACAGCGTCGCCGCCTACGCGGACGAGGCGGCGCAGTTTCGCGCCGATGGCTGGAAAGCCTACAAGATCCATCCGCCGCATGGTCCCGAGCAAGATATCAAGGTGTGCGAGGCCGTGCGCAAGGCGGTCGGCGATGACTACACCTTGATGCTCGACTCGACCTGGAGCTACCGCTACCCGGAAGCGCTCAAGGTCGGACGCGCCATCGAGCGGCTCGGCTTCTTGTGGTTTGAAGATCCCCTCAATGAAGAGGACATCTATTCCTACGTGAAGCTGCGCCAGAAGCTCGATATTGCGATTCTCGCCACCGAGTATCCGGGCGGCGATATCGGCACCTACGCGGTGTGGCTGACCGAACGGGCCACCGACTATCTGCGCGGCGACATTCCCCAAAAGGGCGGGCTCACCACCATGCTCAAGACCGCGCATCTGGCAGAGGCTTTCCACATGAACTACGAGGTGCACCACGGCGGCAACTCGCTCAACAACATGGCGCAACTCCACTTCGCCTGCGCGATCGCCAACACCACCTACTTTGAGGTGCTGTTGCCGCACGGCGCCCACAAGTACGGGCTCAAGAATGATATCGTGGTCGGCCCGGACGGTTTGGCGCATTGCCCGACAGCGCCGGGCATCGGCGCTGAAATCGATCTTGAGCTCATCGCGCACAAGACGACGGCAAAGCTGAGTTGAGGGCGACGGGCGGCCGCCGGCCGCTTGGTCGCTTGCTGGGCGACGGCGTCGCGGGGGGTAGGCCTCAGTCCCGTTGCCCAATCTCTTTGGCGAAGACGGCAATGGCATCGGCAGCCGCCGCCAAGTTGCCTCGGCGGGTGTGACCAGAGGCCCCGCGCGGGCCCAAGTCGTGATCACCGTCGGGGGCCCAAGTGAGCCGAATGACGCCCGACAACGCATAGCCCTCAACCTCGCCGCGGTTGCCGAAGGGATCGCGTTCGCCCTGAACGATCAGGGTTGGACAGGTGAGGTCTTTGAGATGGGCGGTGCGCAATTGCGCAGGCTTGTGCGGCGGATGAAAGGGATAGCCCAGACAGATCAGGCCGGCGATCAGTCCCTCGCCGCACAGCCGATCCGCCACCAGGCTCGCGACCCGACCGCCCATGGATTTGCCGCCGATGAGCAGGGGCACGCCTTTCGGCGCCGCCCGCGCGGCAGCCACATACTCATCGATCAGGCGTTCGGCTCGCGGCGGCGGTTTTTTGGCGCCGCCGGCGCGGCGCCCCGCCATATAGGCAAACTCGAACCGCAAGGTGGCGATCCCCCGCTCCGTCAGGGCGGCTGCGATCGCGGCCAGAAATGGCGTCGTCATGCCGGCCCCTGCGCCATGCGCGCACAGGAAGCGGGCCGATGGGCTCGTCGGCCCCGAGGTCAGGAATTCGACCATGGCGCGCGCACTCTTTCTGTGCCCTGTCCGTGTTGTGGGCCTGGCCCCGGGGCGCCCCAGCGTCACCCAGGCTCGGTGGTCTGCCGAAACTCTCGTGGGCCGGCCGCCGTTGCAGCAGCTCCGAATCGCTTTACGTCCACGGGGCGCAACATGGCTAGCGGTGCGTCAAGATCGATTTTGCGTTGGACATCTCCGCCGGCCTCTTTTCCGCCGCGACTGTGCCAAACAAGAAACAAACGAGGGTTGTTTATAGAGCTCGGCCTGGAACACAATGTGAACGTCGTGAGGTCTTGTGATGCGTCCCAGTGTTCCGCGTGGCCCCGTGTTGTTGCCCCGTGTTGCGTTGCGTTTATCCCCAGTTCACGACCCTGTGATCACGCCGAAGACGGTGGTGCTGCGTTCCCTCTTCGCTCACAGGGCCGACCCGAGTGGAGCCAGGTTGTTGCGTCCTCCCTCGGAGCTCAGTTGGTTGCGTCGCGTTGCCAAACGTTGTGTTGCGTCTGCGTCACCTCAATCCCCCAAACCAAGCATCGGGCCCGCCATGGCGGACCTCAGGCGAGCCGCGGCCGCAAAAAAGTGTGCGCGTCTGGCGGCACGGCTCGCCGATCTGGCCGGTCCCGGTGACAGGCGTTTAGGAGCAGCTTGCATGTCTGTTGCACAGTCTTCCTGTCGGCCGCGTACAGAGGCTGCGCACTGGGTCGCCCTGAGCGAGGCGGCCGCGGCGATCGTGCGGTCGCTGCCGCCACCGGCCCCCTGCATGGGTCGCGGGCGCCAAGGCCGTCAAAGTGATGAGGATGATTAGGGACGGTCGCCTGCTCCGCCGTCCCTGCAGCAGGCGCATCCAGCGTGCGACAGCCAAGTCAAAGAAGGTTTCACGTGACAAGGTTTTGCGTCGTGAAACCGAGACGCTGGATGCGCCTGCTACTCGCTGCAGCTTAAGCCACAACAAACCACAAACCCGGAAGGTGTCAGAGATGTTCCCCCGCCACGTGAATCCGATGCAATGGCAGCTGGCGATGGACTATGCGCGTCTAGCCTGCGCGCGCATTTTTCGCGACGGCGGTAGCGCCAGCGATGCGCTCAGCGCTTTCAACTTGGCCCCGGCCACGACGACGCCCGATTGGAACACCTCGGTCAACCGCATTGCCGAGGCCTTATGCGTCAGCCAACAGCGCAAGGCGGCCTGAGGCAATCGAAACGGCTTAGGGCTCCAATTCGGTGTCCCAGTAGAGGTAATCGAGCCAGCTCTCGTGCAGGTAATTGGGCGGGAACAACCGCCCGTTGCGGTGCAGTTCGAACACCGTCGGCCGATAAGGCATCTGCCGAGGCTGCATGCCGGCGTGGTGGGCCAAATGCCCGCCCTTGCTCAAATTGCACGGGGCGCAGGCGGCAACGACATTGTCCCAGCGGGTCTGTCCCCCGCGCGAGCGGGGGACGAGGTGATCGAAGGTCAGATCGTCCTTAGCGCCGCAGTATTGACAGGCGAACCGATCGCGCAGGAACACGTTAAAGCGCGTAAAGGCCGGATAAAGTGCAGGTTTCACATAGGTCTTGAGCGAGACCACGCTCGGCAGCCGCATCTCAAAGGAGGGGCTGCGCACAAAGCGCTCGTATTCAGAGACGATGTTGACCCGCTCCAAAAACACCGCCTTGACCGATTCCTGCCAGCTCCAGAGCGACAAGGGATAGTAGCTCAGGGGACGGAAGTCGGCATTGAGCACAAGGGCCGGGAAATTCTCCGGCGCGGCGGTGTAAGCGTTCACAGCTCCGATCTCGCGACCATATCGTTGGGACGAATCAACGCCCCCGGCTCGATGAGCGGGGCCATACTAGCTGTGCGTGTCGGGCCTGTGAAGGCATCGGCGCCTGATTGAAAAGACAGGCAAAATTGCGCAATGACGCATCGCGCCTCAGGCCTTGAAGGCTTGCGCAATGAAGCCCCCACCCAGACGCTCGCCAGCGGCATCGATGCCGTGCGCAAGGCCGGGCCGCACGTGCCACTCGACCGCGAGGCCGGCGGCGGCCAGCTGCTCGCGCGCCAGATGCAAGGCCTCCACGGGAATAAGATCGTCGGCCTCACCGTGCACGAGCAGAACGGGCGGCCTGGTTTTAATCTCCCCCAGACGCTCCGGCCCCGCCAGCAGGCCCGAGTAGGCAACCACCGCCGCGGGCGCAACCGCCCGGCGCAAAGCCACATGCAGGGCGAGCATGCTGCCCTGGCTAAAACCAACGAGCGCCAGGCGCTCCGGGGCGAGGCCGAGGCGCGCAAGCTCTTGGGCGATAAAGCGATCGAGGCCGGGCGCGGCGGCAACGACGCCGCGCCCGTACTCGCTGGGATCTTGCAACGTCAGCGCGAACCACTGCAGCGCGCCCAACATTCCCGGAAGCGCTTCCGGCGCATTCGGGGCCACGAAGGCAGCGTCGGGCAAGCGCGAGCGCCAGCCATGCGCCAAGGCGATCAAATCGTCCCCGTTCGCTCCGTAGCCGTGCAGCAGCACCACCAAGGCGGTGGCTCGGCCGCTCGCGGGTGCGAGCCGTGGTCCATCAAGCGCGCGCAACTTACTCAAGGCCATTACACCGGTGTTGCCCTGCCCAGGCGTTTTAGATGGGCGTAGTAGTTCCACAACAGGCGCGCCGCCACCCCGCGCCAGGGTCGCCAGCGCTCGGCGATGGCGAGCAACTCATCGGCGCTCGGACGCGCCTTGAGACCCAGCGCCTTTTGCGCGCCGACCTGCAACGCCAAATCGCCCGCCGCAAAGCCGTCACCCCGGCCGAGACAAAACATGATGTAGATGTCCGCCGTCCAGGGGCCGATACCATTGATCGCGGTCAATGCGGTCTGAATTTCCGCATCGCTGTGGGCATCGAGCGCGATCAGGTCGAGACCATCGGCGCAGGCGGCACAGATCGCGCGCAAGGTGCGGATCTTGGCGCGCGACAATCCGGCGGAGGCGAGCGCGACATCCTCGAGTTGCTGAACGGCAAGGGGCTCGAAGGGCTGGCACAGGCCCAGCGTGCGCAGCCAAATCGCCGAGGCGCTTGCCACCGATAGCTGCTGGCCGACGATGATTCGGGCCAGGCCCTCGAAGCCTGCGGGCCGCCGCCGCAGGGGCGGATCCCCCGCGGCATCGTGCACCATGCGCATGATTTGACATCGGCGCCTGAGCGCGCGCACGCCCTCGCGCACATCCTCCTCGCTGGCAATGACCCGCAGCACCGGCGGCACCCGCCGCGGCAGGCTCACGGCGCTCACCGGGCGCGTGACGGCGCGCGAACGTTTTGCCTTGTCGGCGGGTCCGTCCCGCTTGCTGACCCTGTCCGCCTTGCTGCCCACGCACCTTGGCTCCGCCTGACGCTCGACCCCGATCGTGGCGGGGCATCTTTGGTGTAGCGGTGCCCGTGGGTTTGACGCAAGCTCGGGCGATAATGACCGCGCCCGGGGATCCCGGCCGTGCTCGGCCCCAACGGCGCCACGCCCTCCCGCTTGTCTTGGAGCACGTCCGCAACGCCTATGCATTCACGCCCGGTTTTTAGGTTTGCGCCCAGTCCCAATGGCGCACTGCATCTCGGTCACGCGCTCTGCGCCCTCATTGGCTTCGAGCGCGCCCGGGCGCTGGACGGTCGCTTCCTGGTGCGCATCGAGGACATCGATGCCGGGCGGGCGCGGGTCAAGTTCATCGCCGACATCTTTACGGACCTGCGCTGGCTCGGGCTGACCTGGGCGGAGCCGGTGCTACGGCAGTCCCAGCGCTTGGCCGCCTACGCTGCGGCAGCGGAGCGGCTCAAGGCCATGGGTTTACTCTACCCGTGCTTTGCCAGCCGCGCCGAGATCGCAAGCGCCGCGCGCGAGGCGCCCTGCGATCCCGATGGCGCACCCCTCTACCCCGGCCTCTGGCGCCAGGCGCCCGCCGCCGACATCGCCGAGCGCAAAGCCAAGGGCGCGGGCTTCGCCTTGCGCCTCGACATGGCGCGCGCCATGGCTGCGGCTCGCCTGCGGCTCGCCGGTGCCGCCCTGACCTTCACCGAACTCGACGAGCGCGGCTCCGCTCGCACGATCCCAGCGCACCCGGAGCGTTGGGGGGACGCCATCATTGTGCGCAAAGACGTGGCAACTAGTTACCACTTGGCCGTCGTCGTCGACGATGCCTTTCAAGGCGTCACCCACGTCACGCGCGGGGCCGATCTGTTGGCGGCGACCGACCTGC
Source organism: Hyphomicrobiaceae bacterium (assembly GCA_035573335.1). Lineage (GTDB taxonomy): Bacteria > Pseudomonadota > Alphaproteobacteria > Rhizobiales > Hyphomicrobiaceae > AWTP1-13. The sequence goes on from DATMZT010000189.1 coordinate 23,766, forward strand.
ATCGCCTGCTGCAGCTGTTGCTCGACCTTCCCGCCCCCCTCTATCACCACCACCGCCTGATCATGGACGCGGAGGGCCGCAAGCTCGCCAAGAGCGCCGGCGATACGAGTCTGAGCCAGCTGCGGCGCCAAGGCCTCACACCTGCCGACGTGCGGCGGCTGGTCGGATTAGCCCCGCAGCCCGCGATCGGTGCAATGAAAGGCGTACCGCGGCGACAAACGTTAGAATAAATCTGCGCCTAGCCTCAGTTTAGACGCGATTTACCGAAATCCTATATCGATATCGGAAATGCTCGGGCATGTCGGCCGCGTCTTGGCGCGCGGCCAAGGCATTAATCCTTTGTTAAGTTCATTGTCCGAGCTTGGTCGAAGTCCGGCCTATAGTCGCTTCAGATTGCTTGGGATTTCCGGCAAAGAGGCTGGCGATCGGTAACAGCGGCGGCCGGGTGCGGGGAAATAGAGCGGACCTAATCGAATGCAGTTTACGTCCCAGCTCGAGCAGGGCGACTGGTACATTGTGGCCAGTTGGTTATGCGTCGTCCTTACGCTTATCCTTTACGGTATTGGAGTTGCCTTCGCCAAATTCCGCCACGCCGCGGCGCTCGCACGGGCCAAGCGCATAACGGCGCGCGCCGCTGCGCGTCCGGTGCGCGCCCAGCCGTCGCGGCGCGCCGAGATCGCCACGCCTGCCAACGCCATAAGGCCGCCGGCAGCTGGGCACTGGTCCGCGGTCGCCGCCATTGTTGAGACGGGATTGCGCCAGGCCGAGGCGATGTCGGCGTGCCACGCTGCGGCGGGTCGGCAAATCGATGCGGCCGAATATGCCCTCCACCGACTGCTCGCGGATTGCAGCAAGGTCATGCGTCGGCCGCACGTGGAGCCGGCTGCCCTCCCACAGTCCCCGCGACTGCCACTTCCCGCAACCATTGCCGAACCGCTGGCGGCTTAAGGCCCCGCGCCTCGGCTCAGGCCGCTCGACGTGGCGCAAAAAAGCCGATCAAGGCGTCGAGTACCGCATCGGGTGCTTCTGCCATCAGGGTGTGGCCGCAGTCGGCAATCGTCGCCGTCTCGGCGCCGGCGATGAGTTCGGCCAGCTGCCGCCCCGCCCGCGGCGGCGTCATCACGTCGTTGGCGCCCATGATGATGAGGGTCGGACAGCGAACGTGGCGTGCCGCATCACGTCCGGAGGTCCAGGTGTTGCAGGCCTCAAAGTCGGCGGCAAGGACGCCGGGCGCGTTGCGGGCAAGGAGCGCCATGCTGGCATTGGTGAGCCAAACTCCCGGCACGGCATTGCCGCCGCGTTTGGCATCGGCGCCGAGCGCCCAGGTCGTGATCAGCCGGTGCGCCTCGTGCGGCTGCTCGCGCGCCGCCCGCAGCAGCTGTTCATTGACGGGCAGCGCTGGGGCGGCGCCGATCAGGACAAGCCGGCGGCTGCGGTCGCCGAGCGCGGCGGCGGCTTCGAGCGCAATCGCCCCACCCAAGGAATGGCCAACGAGCGCCGCACTTTCGGCGCCCACCGCCGCAAGCACGCGACCGATCCAGCCGGCCAGGTCCGACACGGTTGCGAGCGGCGGGCCTTGCGTGCGGCCATGGCCCGGCAAATCGACGGCCAGCACAGCGTGACCGTGCCAGGCGCACCAGCGCGCCGGCAGCTGCCAGTTGGTGTGGTCCTGACCGGCGCCATGAATAAAGAGGACAACGGGCTTGTGCGGATCGAAGCTGCGCCCGCCGGTTGCCGCGTATACCCGTTTGCCGTCGACGCCAATGTCCATTGCTTAACCCTTTTGCGAGGCCGCAAGGGCCTGATCGAGGTCGTCGATCAGGTCCTGGGCATCCTCCAACCCAACCGATAGGCGCACCAGTTCTTCGCCGACGCCGGCATTGGCGAGGTCTGCGAGGCTCATCTGCTGATGCGTCGTGCTGGCCGGATGGATCACCAGCGATTTGGCATCGCCGACATTGGCCAGGTGCGAGAACACCTTGAGACGTTCGATCAGCTTGGCTCCCGCCGCGCGGCCGCCCTTGATGCCAAAGCTCAAAATCGCGCCCGCGCCCTTGGGCAGCTGGCGGCGCGACAGGGCATGATCGGGATGGCTTTCCAGCCCCGGGTACTTGACCCAAGCCACCGCGGCGTGGGCCTCCAGGTGGCGGGCCACGGCCTCGGCGTTGGCGACGTGGCGGGCCATGCGCACGGGGAGGGTTTCGATGCCCTGCAAAAGGTAAAAAGCCGTGCTGGGGCTCATGCAGGCCCCGAAATCGCGCAGACCCTCGGCGCGAGCGCGCATAATAAAGGCGGCGGGCCCGAACTCCTCGGCAAACGAGATGCCGTGATAGCCCGCGTAGGGCTCCGTCATGGTCGGAAACTTGCCGGCGGCGCCCCAGTCAAAGCCGCCGCTGTCGATCAGCAGCCCGCCGATCGCCACGCCATGCCCGCCCAAAAATTTGGTGGCCGAATGCATGACGAGATCGGCCCCGAACGCGAACGGCCGGCACAGATAGGGTGTCGCGAAGGTGGAATCGACCGCCAGCGGCAGCCCCGCGCCGTGCGCCACCTCGGCGACGGCCGCAAGATCGAGCACCTCCAGGCCCGGATTGCCCAGCGTCTCGGCGAACACGAGCCGCGTCTCGGCCTTGATGGCGCGAGCGAAACTCTTGGGTTCGCGTGGATCAACCAGCGTCGCGGTAATGCCGAAGCGCGGCAGTGTGTGCTGGAACATGTTGTGGGAGCCGCCATAGATGCGCGCTGAGGCCACGATGTGGCCTCCGGCCCCCATCAAGGTGGCGATGAGCAGATGCAATGCCGCTTGGCCGCTTGCCGTTGCCACCGCGCCGATGCCGCCCTCGAGCGCGGCGATGCGCTCTTCCAACACCGCCGTCGTCGGGTTGGAAATACGCGAATAAATGTGGCCGGCCCGCTCTAGGTTGAACAGCCCGGCGGCGTGTTCGGTATCGTCGAACACGTAGGAGGTGGTCTGGTAGATGGGTACAGCGCGCGCGCCGGTCGCCGCATCGGGACGCTGTCCTGCGTGCAAACTGAGCGTGGCAAAGCGCGGCGATTTGGCGGCGGTCATGGTTCGTCATCCGAGTGGGCGTTGGAAAGCACGGCTTGCGCGGGGCCTGGGCTGCAGCTGAGGCTGCGCCTCCGACCCCGGGTAGGTCCGGTGAGGGTGAAGCGCGGGCCCATCGGCAAAGGCTGAACGCAGCATGGCACAGGCGCACCCGTCTCCTCCAGAGCCGGGCCTGGTGGCCCCACCGCCAAACATCAGGAATAGAACGCCGTCTCGAAGGCATAGTAGAGCGGCAGCGCCTTCTTGTCGGCGAAGGGGAGCACCTGGGTCAGGTAGACGCCGCCGATCCCCGTGTTCGGATCGATCCAATAATAGGAATTGGCGAGGCCGGCCCACATCAGGCCGCCGGCGGGACGGCCCGTCGGCGCCGTCTCATCGTTGATCTGGAAGGTCAGGCCCCAGGTCTTGCTGATGCCGGGAAAGAACTCCGCATCGTTGGAAAGCGCCGGCGCGGCGGTCTTGAGCAGGCTGACCCGGGAAGCGCCCATGTTGTTGCGCGACATCTGATCGACGGTCTCGGGCCGCAGGACCTGCGTACCGTCGGCCTTGCCCCGGTTCAGGATCATGCGCACGAATTTAAGATAGTCACCCGCCGTGGAGTAAAGGCCGCCGCCGCCCATATCGAACTCGGCGTCCTGCGGGATCTCGAGGTCGAGCTGCGGCGTCAAGGCGTCATCATCACCGCGCTGATGGATCTTGGCCAGGCGCTCACGCATCGCCGGCGTGATCTTGAAGGCGGTGCTGTTCATGCCGAGGGGCGCAAACAGGTTCTCCTGCATGTAGGCGCCAAGGCGTTTGCCGCTGACGGCCTCCACCATTTTGCCGGCCCAATCGATGTTGATCCCGTAGTACCACTTCTCACCCGGATCGAAGAGCAACGGCGTTGTCAGGGCCGCGTTCTGGCAGCTGATGATGCCGGGCACGTTCTTGGCCGCTTGATAGGCGGCGACGTCGCCGTTCCAGATCTCGTAGCCGAAGCCGGCGGTATGGGTGAGCAGGTGGCGCAGCGTAATCGGCCGCTTCGGTGGGCGCATTTTCGGTTGTCCGGCTTCGTCGAACCCTTCCAGCACTTGCGCCTGTGCGAGTTCGCCCACCACGGCCGTGGCCGGGGCATCGAGGTCGAGCTTGCCCTGCTCGACCAGCTGCATGACGGCGGCCCCGGTGATGGCTTTGGTCATGGAGGCGATCCAGGCAACGCTGTCGAGGCTCATGGCCGCCGGCTGCCCCAGGACGCGCTTGCCGAAGGCGCCTTGGTAGATGGTGCCGTGGCGGTCGGTGGCCATCGCCACCACGCCGGGCACGTCGGCGGTCGCGGCGGCGCGCTCGAGGAGCTTGTCGATGGCAGAATTGCGGGCGGCGGCTTCGTTCGCCATAGCAAACCTCCCAAACCAATGGTGGATTTTTGTGCCTGCGAGTGTACAGCCTGTCGCCGAGCCTGGGGCAACTTTTTGACCCCGCAAAGCCCTAAGCGCCGCTAGTCGACCTCGAAAATGCGCAAAGTGACCTGGTCCGGCAGGCGCGCCGCGCTGGCGAGAAAAATGCTGCGGTTGAGCCAGTCGTAGTCACCCGCCGGCGCCTCGAACGTGGGCACGGTGCGGAAATAGACGAGCGCCGGATCGACGGGCTCGCCGCGCGCAAGCCGCCGCATGATTGCGGGCGTCGCGCGTCGTAGGCCACGGTTGGTCACGGCGATTTCAGGGCCGGCCGCGGTCCTGATCGCGTAGCGCGCCACCAGCTCCAGGATGCCGTCGGCGCGGGCGATCTGCCAATCGGCGCCGCCGGGCAGGACTTCACCCTCGAGGCGGGGGCCGCTAACGAGGCCACCTAGGATCGGCACCAAACGTCGGCCTCCCCGCGGCATGGCGCCCAACTCGCGGATCGGGCCAACGGTGACGGTGATGTCGCAGACGTGGGCGAGCTCGGGCGTTACCAGCATGCTCAACTCACAGAAAGTCGGCGGCGGTCAACAGGGCGGTGAAGGGAACGCCCGCCGCCTTGAAGGCATCCTCGGCACCTTCCTGCCGGTCGACCACGGAAATCGCCGCCACGATCACGGCGCCTTCGGCCCTGAGCGCCTCGATCGCCTTTAGCGCCGAACCGCCGGTGGTCGTCACGTCCTCGAGCACGACGACGCGCTTGCCGGCGAGCGTCTCCTCGGGTGCCAAGCCTTCGATCAGCTTCCTGGCGCCGTGCTCTTTGGCCTGCTTGCGCACAAAAAAGGCCCGGAGCGGCCAGCCGGTGATCTGGCTGGTCACGGCCACGGCCACGGCCAGCGGGACGGCACCCATTTCCAGCCCGCCGATCAGGTCGACATCGGCCCCTTTCAGCGTCTTGAGGATCAGCGAGGCGATCAGATGCCCGCCTTCCGGGTCGAGCATCGAGGGTTTCATATTAAAGTAGAAGGTGGAGGAGCGGCCCGACACCAGCTTGGTCTCTCCTCCCTTGGAAAACGATCGCCGCCGGACAATCTCGATGAGGCGATCGCGCGCTCCCTTACTTTCGGTCATGACGATCCGTCCTCCTCGTGCCACTGCTCCCGCCAAGGCTCCCTCGGCTTCGCTCTTGGCAGGCGAGAATGTCAAGCCGAGGGCCGCGTGCTAAGGAAAGTTGCTCACAACCTGGACTGGTAGACAATGCCCGGCGATCACAGCGCAAGATTTCCGCAAGCCGCCTACATCGATGCCAGTGCCCGCATTTTTGGCGGCGTGGAGATCGCCGAGGGCGCCAGCCTTTGGCCCGGCGCTGTCATTCGCGCCGAAAGCCAGTCCGTGCGCATCGGCCGCCGCACCAATCTCCAGGATCACGTGATGGTGCACGTCGGCTACCGGCACCCCACCATCGTCGGCGACTATTGCTCGATCACGCACCGCGTCGTCCTGCACGGTTGCCGCATCGGCGACAACTGCCTGATCGGCATCGGCGCCACCATCATGGAAGGCGTCGTGATCGGCGAAAATTCAATCGTAGCCGGGCACAGCTTTGTTGCCGATGGCACGCTCATTCCGCCCAACTCCATCGTCATGGGCACGCCGGGGAAAGTCGTGCGCACGGCCAACAATTTCATCGCCAACCGCATCAACGCCATGCTCTATCATCGCAACGCGCTGTGCTATGCCAAGGGCGAGCACCGCGGCTGGGAGGGCGCCGCCTACCAAGCCGAGGCGCAAGCCTGGCAGGATACGGCGGAACGCCAGTTCGCCGAGCGCTATGGCGCCTCGCCGCCAGGGCCTCGCGAGTGAACTTCGTGCGGCTGGCCTGGCCTACCCTCAGGCGTCGGCTAGTGCCCCGGCAGCACCAGCACCTTTGGTTCGGCGGGCAGCGTCGGCTGGGAGACCACGATCGTGGGCAGCGTCGCCATCTCGACGGCAAAGTCGTTGCGGATCCGATCCAGAAAGCGCTGCAGGGTAAACGGATTAAAATAGTGCATGGGCAGGATCAGCCGCGCCCGCAAGGCCTTCAGCACCTCCACCATGCCGCCGACGTCCATGGTGTAGCTGCCATCGACCGGCACCATCACCACGTCGAGCTGGCCGACCTCGGCCAGCTGCTGATCGGTCAGCGTGTGGTGCAGGTGGCCGAGATGGCCGATGCACAAACCCGCCACCTCGAAGATGAAAATCGAGTTGCCGTAGGGCACGTGCCCGCCGCCCCAGTCGCGGATGTTGGTGGCCACGTTGCGGACCCGCACGTCGAGGAGGGTGACATCGTGGCGGGCGGGTCCTCCCTCGGGGTTCCAGCCGCGCAGCACCTGCTTGATGTTGGGATCGGGAAAATTCGAATAGTGCGTCATGTGCGCCCGGTTCATGGTGACGATGTCGGGCAGCACCTCGGGCCTGATGTAATCGTTGTAGTCGGTGGCAACTTTGACCCCGGCAGCGCTCTCGATCAGCCAGGTGGAGTGGCCAACAAAATCCAAACGCACCTCATTGGGTTGCAGCATCACGCGCCGGAAGGCGACCGGCTCGATCAGCCGCGGTGCCTGCGATACGGCAAAGCAGCGGTCGACCGGCGGCGCGGCACCAGCGCTTGGCGATGGTGCGAGCACGCCGATGAGCATGCCCAGGAGGAGAATCAAGTGCGCCATTGCAAGTGCTCCGCGCGACGGGACCGTCAAAGCCGCATCACCATAGCAAAGGAGCCTGGCCGCCCGACAAGGCCCTGAATGGGCGAAGAAAGGGGATGACGGCAAAGTGAAGTCAGCACGGCCGGCTCGGGTCAAAAGCGCCCTTCGCCTGCGATTTGAAGGGCTTGGGGCGACCCCACTGGGGTGCCGGCGGCCAGTAAAAAAGTGCGCGGAGGGCGAAGGCGTTGACGTGCCGCTGACACAATTTGCCCCGAGCTTGCGGCCGGCCTCGCGCAGGCCGAAGATGGACCAGGTGCAACCCATTCGCTCGCGCGCATGACAGATCATCCAATGCTCAAAGGCGGCTTGCGGCACGACGGTGGCCAGCCGCGGCGGCTGGGGTCTGGCCGCCCCCCACCTTTGCCGCGCAGCGGCGAGGCGGCGCCGACGCTGCGACCGCGACGCCGCCGCCGGCGCTGGCTGCAGTTTACCGGTTACCTATTGTTGGGATTTGCCTGCGCGCTGGTGGGCTCGATCACCTTTTTGCTGATTGCGGCCCCGGTCGACTTCGTTCGCGACCAGATGGTGCAACAGGTCAAGGCGCACACCGGGCGCGACCTGGTGATTGCGGGGCCAACGTCGATCGCCCTCTTGCCGCAGGTGTCGGTGCATCTTGCCGACGTCACCTTGTCCGAGCCGCCGGGCATGGGCGGCGCCCCCCTCTTGACCGCGCAATCCTTCGCCATCGACGTGCCCCTCCTCTCATTGCTGTCGCGGCAGTTCGCGGTAAAACGCCTCCTGCTCGTGCACCCAACCATCGAGCTCAGGATCGATGCCGAAGGCCGGCGCAACTGGTCGTTTGCGAGGGCGCCGGGCGGCACCCAGCCGGCCACCGACGCCGACGCCGGGCACCGGGAGCCAGCGGCGGGGCCCAGCGCGCGCTCCGCGAAGGGATCGGGCGTCGCGACGGCCTTCGACCAGCTCAGCCTCGAGAACGTCCACATCAGCGATGGCACGTTGCGCTTTGCCGATGACCGCAACGGTGCGCTGAAGGAGATCACGGCGATCAACGTGAATTTATCGCTCGCCGATCTGGCCGGCCCCTTACAGAGCAAAGGCAGCTTTGCTTGGAACGGCGAGAAGGTCGCCTTCGACGGCAAGCTGTCGCCGGCGCGCGCGCTCCTTGGCGACCAGCGCGGGCGCGTTGTGCTCGCGCTGAACGCGCGGCTGGTGGAGGCCTCCTACGACGGCACACTCAGTCTTTCCCCGGCGCCGACCTTTGAGGGCAAAGCAACCCTGAAGGCGCCCTCTGTCGGGGCGCTGGCCGAATGGCTGGGCCGACATGTTGCCGCCGATTCGGGGGCCGTGGACGTCACCGCGACGCTCGGGCTGGAGCAGGGCCGCTTGGCAATCACGGACCTGAACGGGGTCGCCAGCGGCGGCGCGCTCAGCGGCAGTCTTGCGCTCGAGACGGAGCGCGCCCGCCCCTACCTCAACGGCACGCTGCGGACGAGCGACCTCGACCTCGGCCACCTCTTGCTGCGAGACAGCGCCGCTAACGCTGTGCCGGCAGCGGCACCAGGCCGGCCCGGCGCGGCTGAGCCGCCGGGCACCGCCGAGGCGGAGGCGGCACCGGCCGGCAAGGCCCCGCCGGTCGCCGGGCGCAAGCGACGCGCCACCGCCCACGGCTGGAGTGAGGCGCCAATCGATCTGTCGCTGCTGCGGCTCGCCGATGCCGACATCACTGTGGTGGTCGACCGTCTCCTCTACCGTGAACTGGAGACCGGGCAGAGCCAGCTCGCACTGGCGCTGAAGGACAATGTGGCCAAGCTGACGCTGCAGGACACGCTGCTCTACGGCGGACGGGGGCGCGGGGTCTTGACCTTCGATGCCTCCGGCCAAGAGCCCGCCACCAGCACCGAGCTCACCCTCGACAATGTCTTGTACCGGCCGCTGCTGCGGGATGCCTTAGGCCTCGAGTGGCTGACAGGCCGCGGCAAAATTACCCTGAACCTGACCGGGCAAGGGCAAAGCGAGCGCAAAATCATCGAGACGCTCAAGGGCAAGGCCGAGCTCGTGATCGGCAACGGCGAGTTTGCCGGCATCGACGTCGGCAAGTTGCTGCGCGCCATTGAGCAGGCGCATTTCAACCGGCTCGAGGTGTCGCCTGAGGACCGCACACCCTTCAGTGAGTTGGCGGGCACCTTCCACATCAACAACGGGCTGGCCGAGACCAACGACTTGCGGTTGGTTGGTCCGCATTTGCGCTTGAGCGGCACCGGCAGCACCAATCTGGTCGAGCGCAGCGCCGACTATTTGGTGCGCCTCAAGCTTGCCGAAACGGCGCCCAGCGAAGGCGCTGTCATCAAGGTGTCGGGCCTTGAATTTCCAATGCACATCACCGGGCCTTGGGAGAGGCTCGCTTTCAAGCCCGACCTTAAGGGTATCGTCAATTCGGAACAGGCAAGCGAGGCGATCCGCCAGATCGGTAAAAACCTCAACACGCCAGAGGTGCGCGAGGCCGTGAAGGGGCTTCTCAACGGTGATGGGCAGCAGCGGCCCAAGGCGCGCGAGCTCTTGGAAAAATTGCTCAAGAAACAATAGAGCTTTGCCGTCCAAGCGACGGGCGAGGCGCGGCTAAACACGTTCGCATAAAAATTCCCCGGCGCCGACATTTCTGCTTGCACCCGGGGGTGATTCGCCCCATATCACGCGTTCCGTTTGCTTCCAAATCTCAGCGATTTGGAGGCAGCGGGTTATCTATCTGCTGGTTGGGGAGGGGTCCAATGGCCTACACCGATTCCCTCTTCCAATTGGGGATGGACTTGACCCGTTCAAGCACCGCCCAAAAGGAAGATCATGGTCAAACCGCGCTAGGCGCGCACGACG
>DATMZT010000190.1:0-2466 GCA_035573335.1 Hyphomicrobiaceae bacterium
TCCAGCGGTGTTGGGGTAGGCGTCCGAAAATCGAATGTCGCCCGTTGTATAAGGGTTTCGGATGCCGGCCGCTTGAGGGACGGCGCGGCGCGTTCGGCGGCCGGCGTCCGAAACCCTCCAAGGGAGGAAACCGCGCTTATGGGACGTGCGGGGGTGCCGCAGTTGCTATGGGGAATTGGCTGCCGCGGGAGAGCGGGCTGATTTGGATCGAGCGGCTCCAGCGAGTTGTGCGACGGTGAAACGGCTGACGACGGAGCGGCGGGCGGCATCGAACGCTGCGAATTGTCCGACGATTTGAGACGTCAGCTGGAAATCCGAGCGCACCCTGCCGTGGCCTGTCGAGAGCCAGCGAGCAGAACGAGCGGATTTGCAGGATTGCGACGCGGTCATGAGGTGTCGATCCTGATGACGATGGACGGAGTTGTGGGCTGATGCCGTGGCGTTGCGCCGCGCTCGAACACCTCGATGATGATCATGCGACCGCCGCAGCATGGACAAGCCGGCTTGCCGGGATCGACGGCGGCAGGCTTGCCTTCAGGTTTTGCTGCGGCGAGCAACTCACGGGCGCGAGCGATGTTGTCGGCGCAAGCGCTTTTGGCGAACAGCCCGTAGTGGCGGATGCGGTGCGAGCCTTTTGGCAGCACGTGGATCAGGAAGCGGCGGATGAACTCGAAGGTCACGAGCGTCATCTGCTTGTATCGATCGCGGCCCGCGATGCGGTAGTCCTTCCATTTGAAGGTGACGCCTCGCTCGTCGCAGGCGATCAGGCGGCTGTTGGCGATGGCCACGCGGTGGGTATAGCGCGACAGATAGGCCAGCACCGCCTCGGGTCCGCCGAACGGCCGCTTTGCATAGACGACCCACTCGGCCTTGCCCAACGGCGCCAGAACGGCCGCGAAGGATTGCGCATCGGCGAGATGGGCTTGATCGCCGAAGAAGCTGAGGCGGTCGGCGGCGTGGGCGGCCGAGAGCGCCTTGAGGAACAGCCGGCGGAACAGGCGGGAGAGCACGCGCACGGGGAGGAAGAACCCGGGCCGGCAGGACACCCAGCGCTGGCGGTCCGGCGAGATGCCGCCGCCCGGGACGATCATGTGCACATGCGGATGATGGGTCAGTGCCGAGCCCCAGGTATGTAGCACGGAGGTGATGCCGATCCTGGCGCCCAGATGCTTCGGGTCGGCGGCGATCGTCAGCATGGTCTCGGCCGACACCTTGAACAACAGATCGTAGAGGACGGCCTTGTTCTGGTAGGCGATGTCGGCGATCGCCGCAGGCAGCGTGAACACCAGGTGATAGTACGGCACCGGCAACAGGTCGGCCTCGCGGTCGGCGAGCCACTCCTTGGCGGCGGCGCCTTGGCACTTCGGGCAGTGCCGGTTGCGGCAGGAGTTGTAGGCGATGGTGGTATAGGCGCATTCCTCGCAAGCCGCGACATGGCCGCCGAGCGCTGCGGTGCGGCAACGCTCGATTGCCGACATCACCTTCAACTGGTCGAGGCTGACATGGCCGGCATGGGCTCTGCGCCATGCCGGACCATGGCCGTGGAAGATATCCGCAACCTCCAAAACCGGGCGCGACATGCGCGGCCCGTGCTTTAGGCCGGCGGCTCGTCTCTCTTGGCGCGCAACGGCGCGAGGTGATCCAGCGGGCTCATGACCTCGCGGATGGTATTGGTGGCGACGCGGGTATAGAGCGCCGTGGTCTCGAGCTTGGCGTGCCCAAGCAGGACCTGGATCACCCGAATATCGATGTTTTGCTCGAGCAGGTGGGTAGCGAAGCTATGGCGCAAGGTGTGCGGCGTCACACGTTTGGCAATCTCGGCCATGTGGGCTGCCGCGTGGCAGGCGCGTGTGAGCTGGCGCGTCGTCATCGGGCTGGCGGGGTTCTGGCCTGGGAATAGCCAGCCCTGCGGCCGCGCAATGCGATACCAGTTGCGCAGAAGTTCGAGCAGCACGGGGGAAAGCATCGCGTGGCGATCCTTGCGGCCTTTGCCCTGCTCGACGCGCAGCATCATGCGTTCGGAATCGATGTCGGATACCTTCAACGCGACGACCTCGGAGACGCGCAGCCCTGCACCGTAAGCGACACTCAGCGCCGCTTTGTATTTGATGCTGGGCGCGGCCTCCAGAAAGCGCGCAACCTCTTCGGGACTTAAGACAACGGGAACCTTGCGCGGCTCGCGCATGAACGACAGATGCTTGGCCAACTCGGGCCGATCGAGCGTCACATTGAAAAAGAACCGCAGCGCCGACACGGTGGCGTTGATCTTTGGCGTGCCGGTGCCGCTCGACGCCAGATGCAGCCGAAAGCCGCGCACGTCTTCCGATTTAGCCGTGTCGGGAGAGCGGCCGAGGAACACTGCGAAGTCCTTGACCCGTTGCACGTAGTCATGTTGGGTCTTTGAAGCCAACTTGCGGATCGTCAAGTCTTCGATCATGCGCCGGCGCAACGGACTGATGGCCTGCT
>DATMZT010000191.1:0-3297 GCA_035573335.1 Hyphomicrobiaceae bacterium
ATTGCACCAAGGGTGTGCGTACGACCGCCTGTTCCAACATTCTGGCCGGCTTTACGCCCACCTACGAATCCACCGTCACGCAGAACCTCTGGGACGCCGGCGCACTGATGCTGGGCAAGCTCAACAACGATGAGTTCGCCATGGGTTCTTCGAACGAGACCAGTTGCTTCGGCCCGGTCGTCAACCCCTGGCGGCGCAAGGGTTCCAACGTGGCGTTGGTGCCGGGTGGCTCCTCGGGTGGCTCGTCTTCGGCGGTTGCCGCCGACCTTTGTCTCGGCGCCACCGCCACCGATACGGGCGGATCCATCCGCCAGCCGGCGGCGATTACCGGCACGGTCGGCATCAAGCCGACCTATGGGCGCTGTTCGCGCTGGGGTATCGTGGCGTTTGCCTCCTCCCTTGACCAGGCCGGACCGATCGCCAAGTGCGTGCGCGATGCCGCCATCTTATTGCGGCATATGGCCAGCGTCGATGCCAAGGACTCGACCTCGGTGGACGTTGCCGTGCCCGATTACGAGGCCGCCGTCGGCCGCTCCATCAAGGGCCTCAAGGTGGGTGTGCCGAAAGAGTATCGTATGGATGGCATGCCGAAGGAGATCGAGGAGCTTTGGCAGCAAGGCATCGACTGGTTGAAGGCGGCCGGGGCCACGGTGCAGGAGGTGTCGCTGCCGCACACCAAGTATGCCTTGCCGGCCTACTACATCGTGGCGCCGGCCGAGTGCTCCTCCAACTTGGCGCGTTACGACAGCGTGCGTTACGGTCTGCGCCAGCCCGGCCACGATCTGATCGATACCTACGAGAGGACCCGCGCCGCCGGTTTCGGCGCCGAGGTTCGGCGGCGTGTGCTGATCGGCACCTACGTGCTTTCCGCCGGCTACTACGATGCCTATTACCTCAAAGCCCAGAAGGTGCGCACGCTGATCAAACGCGATTTCGAGCACGTGTTCGCAACGGTCGATGTGCTGCTGACGCCGACCACGCCCGGCCCGGCCTTCGGCATCGGCGAGGTGTCGGGCGATCCGGTGCAGATGTACCTCAACGATATCTTCACGGTCACGGCGAACATGGCGGGGCTGCCGGGCATCTCGGTGCCGGCCGGACTTTCTTCGGAGCAAACACCGTTGGGTCTGCAACTGATCGGCAGGCCGTTCGACGAGGCGACGCTGTTCCGCAGCGCCCAGGTGATCGAGGATGCCGCTGGCCGCTTCGCCGTGCCGGCGCGGTGGTGGGATTCGCGCCTTGCCAGTCCAAGGCCGTCTGGCGCGGCCGGGACGGGGGCGAAATCGGGAGGCAGGACATGACTGGGCGACCACCGGCGCAATGCCAGGACCTGGCCGAGGTCAGGGTCGAGATCGACCGCATCGACACTGCGCTGGTCGATCGGATCGCCGAGCGCCTCGGCTACGTCGAGCGCGCCTGGCAACTCAAGCTGCAGTCACGCCAGGAAGCCAACGTGCCCTGGCGCAACCAACAGGTGATCGACAAGGTGCGCGCGCGCGCCAGCGAAAGGGGGGTGCCGCCGGATCTGTGCGAGGCCCTGTGGCGTCAGATGATCGGCTGGTTCATCCAGTACGAAGAGGAGAAATTGCGCGACCAGATTGAAAGCAAACCGTCCGGCTGAAGCAACCAGGGTCTGGCTGTCCCGCATGCCACCCGTTGAACCCGTCAATCTCGCGGCGGTTGTTTTGACCGCCCTGTTCAATCCCGCCGTGGCGATTGTCGCCGTCTGGATGGGCCGCCAGGCGGATCAGTGGCAGAAGCTGCCGGTCGCCGCCTTTGCCGCGGCGCTCGTCGGTTCCATGCTGGTCTTTATGGCCGTCTACGTCGGCATGCCCGGGGTCGTTGGCGTCGGCCGAGCGACGGCGGGCGTATTCGTGGCAGAATTCGTGTTTGGCCTGGCCTGGGCTGCGCTGGCCTATCGGTTTTGGCCGGCAAGCCGATGAGCGGCCAAATGCGCATCTTGCTTCTGCGCCTGTGGCTGATCGGCACGGCGCTGTTCGGGGCGGCCGTTTTGGTCTGGGCCTTCGCGCCCGTGCTGGTCTTTATCGGCTTGCTGACGGTCGGGCTGGGCGCCCTTGCCGTGGCCATGATCGGCTTGGCGCGTGCGCTCGAATGGGCGCTCGGCAAACGTCGCAGCGACCGCTCCGACGACCGCGGCCCGGCTTGAGGTTGGTCGTGCGCTAGGCCGCGGCGGGCGTCGCCGCCGCCGGGCGGTGCATGGGCCAAGGTGCAAGCGTCTTTTCCAGGTGCATCACCCCTCTCACCTCCAAGCTGCGGCTGATGGCAAACCCCGCCGCGTGCGCCAACTTGAGCATGCGCTCGTTGCTGGCCAGCGTCTCGCCGACGAGGCGCCGAACCCCCGAAAAGGCCGCGCGTTCGATCAGCTTGCCAAGCAGCAGCCGCGCCAGGCCCAATCCCTGCCAGGGCTCGGCGACAGAGACGGCAAACTCCGCTTCGCTCCGATCCGCGCCGCGGGCGTAGCGCGCCTCCGCGATCACGGTCTCCCGCCCGTCGCGAAAGACCTCGGCCACCAAAGCCAAGTGCTCCGTGTAGTCGACCTGGGTCAGGCGTTTGACGAGCCCGGGTGGCAGGTTGCGCATCGCCGATAAGAACCGCTGCTGGCGTGCCGTCGCCGACAGGGCCCCGAAAAAGGCGCTCGTAAGGTCTTCGTCCTGAGGCAAAATGGGCCGGATCACCACCCGCTCGCCGCCGAGATTGACGACGTCGATCAGGTCGGCGGGATAGCGATGGATCTCGTAGGTCATCGTCGCACAGCCGTTGTGGCCCCAATCAGGCGGCGCGGGCGGCGCCGGTTTGTTCGAGCCGGAAGCGCGCCGCCTCCAGGCCGTAGACGATGGCGAGGCCATCGCGATCGAGCCAAAAGCGCTGGCCGCCTTCCAGCGTAATGTCGCGGTGGTCACCGTTTTGGGTAATCCAAAGCACCCCGCTCAGGCATTCGATCAGCGTGCCGGCGCCATCCTCAATGCGGTGCACCCCGCGCGTCCCAAGGGCGATCTCGCGCGCGTCGATCACTGGTTGCATCGCCGCCTCCTGTTGCATGCGCCACGCGCATCTAAGGTTGCTCTTTTGCGTATCCAAGGTGTAGAAATAGCTGGACTTGTGCGCTGCGACAAACGACCATTTCTCACCTTATGCATGAGTTTTGCGAATGGCTAGACGTTTTCACCTGCCGCCCCTCGACCTGATCCAGGGCTTCGAGGCTGCGGCCAGAAACCTTTCCTTCACGAAGGCGGCCGAGGAGTTGGCGCTCACACAATCGGCCATCAGCCGGCAGAT